>CALSBN010000286.1:0-5683 GCA_943373185.1 Opitutus sp. GAS368
TAGGAACTGACGAACCGCAGTTCGATGACCGCAGGTGTTCGCCACGCCGTCGCAGCGTTGCGGTTACGCGAAGACAGCGGTGAATCCCGCTTGTTCGAAATGGTGATCGCCGGTCAAAGCCTCACTGATTCGGTGCTCACGCATCACAACGAACGACAGGCAATCCGTCAGCGACCAAGTCTTGTCGTCGTGTTGATGATAGAGACGCAGGGCACGTTCCAGTCGGGTGCGGTTGGCGGGGATCACGTCGATTTGCTGGCGCAGCAAGCCAAAGTAATCTTGCACAAGCGGGCGAAAACGGGAGGCCGCGAGACTGTTGGCCAACTCGACCAGCACGAGGTCTGTCGTCACAAGTGGTGCTGTGTGTGATTGCGACCAAGCCAAGACCCTGGCGTGATGCTGATCGTGCCGGTTGACCCGTGCTTGGAAGTAAAACGTGTCGGCGAAGAGAAAGGCCATTACCGCGAACGCTTCGCCGTGCCGTAGAGGTAATGATCATGCTGTTGGGCTAGGTCCGGCGGCAGATCGTCGGCCCGACCGTCGAACGCTTTGAACTGCTCGTAAAGCGTGGGCGCACCGGCGACTTTACCGGCCCGATGGACGAGCTTACCTGTGGTGCGGCGGCGCTTGGTGGCTGGAGCAGTTTTCACGGAGTGGTTTCTAAGTCGGCGCGATTGAGCGTCAACGCCAGAGCCGTGAGTATGCGACGCTCAAGCCGCTTTTCGTTGGCGCGTTTGAGCTCGTGCTCCCAGATGCGGAGGACGTTCCATCCGTGGGCGCGGAGGGTGCGGGTGACGAGGCGATCGCGGGTGCGGTTGGCCGAAATCTTCTTCCGCCAGAACTTCGCGTTGGTCTTGGGCCGGGTGGCGTGGAGCGGGCAGCCGTGCCAGAAGCAGCCGTCGACGAAGACGGTGAGTTGGCACGCGCGGAAGACGAAGTCGGGTCTGACGCGGAATTTCTTCAACTTCAGACCTTCAACTTTCCACTGGAGCGAAGCTCCCCGCCGCCAGCCGGTGATGCCGTGGGCGCGAAATACCGTGATCAGCCGCAGCTCGGTGGCCGCGTTGCCGCGCGAGCGGATGGCCGACATCACGGCGGAGCGCTTTCGCTTCGTAAAGATGTCGGCCATGAGCGGGGCGAACCGGTTCGGGTCCGTGCCGGGCCCGGCCGGGATCAGAGCTTCGCCGCGAGGCGCAGAAAATCCTCGGGGCTCACCGCTTTCACCGGAGATTTGCGGAAATCGGGCAGGTTGCGGGTGACGATGTGAGTGGCACCGGCGCTCTCGGCGGCGGCGGCGATCAGCGCGTCCTCGAAATCGACCATGGGCAAGGCCAGCGCTCGCTTGACCTCGGTATTGTCGAGGCGGGCTATATCGGTGCCCTCGATCAGATCGGCGATGAATTCACGCGCTTTGGCGGACCCGGTCGCCCGGCCGACCAGATACGAAAACGTCGCCAGGGAATGGACGGCCAGAAGACCCGAGCCGGGATTGTTGAGGCACCAGGCCACCGTCGCTCCGCTAGCCTCGTGCAAACCCGGACGGCGCAATGCGACATCAACCAGCACATTGGTGTCCAACAACGGCCGCATGGTCAGCGCATGTGCTTGGCGACGATCGCCGCCACCCGCTCGTCCTTAAGCGCAGCGGGGTCGAGTTTGAAGGCGCCCTGCCACTTGGCGAGAAAGCGCTCGCCGGCGTCGGCTGAAGTCAGGCGGTTGAGGTGATTCTCCACCACGCGGGAAAGCGGGACTTTGCGGCGGCGCGCCCAGAGTTTGCCCCGCGCGACGGCGGCCTTGTCCACATAAAGCGTGAGCTTGGTCTTCATACGTAGAAAAAAGATTCCTACGTAGGCCGAGTCAAGCGGCGGCCCGCCGAGACGTCGCGCCGGACGTAGCGGTGAAAGGTGAGGGTCATTGCCGGCGCGAAGCGGTGACGGCGGTGCGGAATTCCGACTCGCTCATGCCTGCGGCGGGATTGGCATCCAGATCGGCGTCGCGACGCAGGGCTTCGGCCACACCTTCGTCCGCGTCGTGGAGCACGGGGGGCAAGGTCACGAGGAGTCTGGAGGCGAGAGCGGCCCGCTGAAACTCCGGCAATAGCCCGGCTTTTTGCTCGAGTTCTTGGATAACCGCCATGCGTGGAAACCTAGGCCGGAGGAGGCGGGAATCAACTACCGAGAGCCTAGGCAGGCTTGCACGTCTTCGCGGGTAAGAGCGGGGTATTCGGCCAAGATGTCTTCGACGGAATCGCCGGCGCCGAGGAACTCGAGGACGGTTTGCACGGCGATGCGGGTGCCGCGGACGACGGGGCGGCCGTTGCAGATATCGGGATCAAGCGTGATGCGCTCGGGCATGGGCGGAACGTGGCACGGCTTGCGGGAAAACCAAGGGACAAAACTCGGGCGGGGGCAATGGTGCGCGGTCGCGCACACTTCGGCGGGCGGGGCTGGGCGCAGGGTGAGGGCCGGCGGCTGCGGTCTACCGGAGTTTGATCTGGAAGGCGAAGTGCGGGTCGGGGAAGTCGGCGCGGATGAGGCTCTGCGGTTAACCGCGATGCAGTTCGGGCGGGCGGGGTTTCACGGACGGCAGAAACGCGCGGACCGGCCCAGAGCGGCGCGGACGTCAGTCCCTAAATACGCCGGCGATTCGCACCTCGGCCACGGCGTGATCGATCCAGTAGGTCACGGCATACGGTCCGAAGAAACGGGTAAAGAGTTCACGTCCACTTTGGTCGCGTTCCGAAAAATCGGGGGGTGTGCATAGGGTCGCCGGCAATCTCCTCGATGGCCAACCGTAACAGCCGTCGCTCGCGGCCTGACGATGCGAACACGGTTTGCGCCGCCGTCCGCTCGATGGCGTAGGTGTAGTTCACCAGGCCGGACGGTCGAGTTCGTCGAGTGTCCGTTCGAATTCGGTGCGGCCCAGCCAGTCGGCGCTCTGCTGCGCGGCCTGCAACTGCGCCTGGCGCCGCGGGTCCTTGCGCAAGGCGAGGGAACGGAGGTGCCGGGCGAGATCGGTCAATTCGTCAAACGACAACGCGTCGGCCTGCGATTTGATTTCTGCAACACTCATGCGACGAAGATAGCGCTTCGGCCCGGAGATTCAACCGACGATTTGGCCGCAGCGGTGATCGGCCGCGGGCACGTCTCATTCGATACCCGGTAGCCCGATTGGGCGAGATCGGGCGGCGGGTCCAGAGGTCAACGGCCCGATCGTCGAACAGCTTGAACTGATCGGAAAGAAGGGGAGAGGTGCCGGCAGAGGCCGGGGCGGGCTGGGGGCGACAAGGACAATCGCGGGGCGAAAGGTGGGGAGGGGCGATGGGGCGCGGTCGCGCACAATTCGGAAGGCGGGGCTGGGCGCTGGGTGGGGGCCGGCGGCTGCGGCCTACCGTAGGCCACCGCGTAGCCGCCGACCACGAGGTAGCGGACGTTACGCTCGTTGAGTAACCTCAAGAAATCCGCGAAGTCGTTGTGAAGCGTAGGCATCGGGATTGTAGGATTCGCGGAGGAGTTCGAGTGCGGCGAGACGTTGTTCGGCAGGCTGCGCGAGCCAGTAGTCGAGAATGTCGGCGATAGAGAAGAACAGGTTCCCTTGCTTCTCGTCGTCGAACCCGTGTTTTCGGCCGAGGCTGTTCTTCTTGGAAACACCAGCTAAGCTGAACGGCTGACAAGGAAATCCGCCGCACAAGATATCGTGCTTTGGAACGTCTGCGACAGCGACGGAGTGAATGTCACCGTGTGGTTTCTCACCAAAGTTGGCTGCGTAGGTGATCTGAGAGAATTTATCCCAATCAGACGAGAACACGCATTCAGCGCCGACCTTCTCGAAGGCATAGCGAAAGCCTCCAATGCCGCAGAAAAGATCGATGAACTTTAGCGGGGCTGCTTCGACGGGGTTTATCTCAGTGGGATAGACCGCCTGTTCTTCTTCAACTCGGTCGGCCTTCTTTCGGCGCTGCGCGGTCATCAATTGATGCCCTCGCAGAGATCGGAAATCGAAGTCTTTAGCGCTTTCGCGATGCGAACTGCGCTTAGGATCGTCGGGTTGCGACTCCCGTTCTCGATGCCACTTATGTAGGTCTGGTCGAGTTCCGAAAGCTCGGAAAGTCGTTCTTGGGTGAGCTCGGCCTTTTCCCGCAGGTCTCTGACGTTCGCGCCAAATCGAGTGAGGGCCACATGTCGTTTCGCCATTGCCCAGACTAACAGCTTATAGACTATGAGTTAATCGACTATGAGTCATAAATTGACTCGCTTCGCCGATTTTGGCCTACGAATCTGGAACTATGGCAGCAGCTAGCTTAAGCGCGAAATTTTCGACCCGAGGTCGATTCACTCTCCCTGCGACTTTGCGGCGGAAGTATGGGATTAAAGGAGGTGTCAGTGTGCCGTTTGAGGTAACAGCGACCGGATTGGTTTTTAAGCTTCCTTTAGCAAAGCCCGTGCAAGGTTTGCGACGCGCTCGGTCTACCACGCGCTAGTTTGTTTTTCGCGACGGGGTGTGCAGCTTGGCTGTCGTGCGCGGCGCAAATGCGCGGTGGCGGTCATTTTTCCCAAAAAACTTATTCTTTATGGACTATCGCAATCTCGGTCGGTCGGGGCTCAAGGTGCCGGTGCTCAGCTTCGGCACGGGCACGTTTGGCGGGGGCGGGGATTTTTTCAAAGCGTGGGGCTCGGCCGAGGTCGCCGAGGCGACGCGGCTCGTGGATGTCTGTCTCGAGGCGGGGCTCACGCTGTTTGACTCGGCGGATGTCTACTCGGGCGGGCGCGCGGAGGAAATCCTCGGGGCGGCGATCAAGGGGCGGCGCGACCAGGTGCTGATTTCCACGAAGGCGACGTTTCGCTGCGGTCCGGGGCCCAACGATGTAGGCTCGGCGCGGGCGCATCTGATCCCCGCGGTGGAGGCGGCGCTGCGGCGGCTGGGGACGGACTACATCGACTTGTTCCAGTTGCACGGCTTCGACGCGTTGACGCCGGTCGAGGAGGCGTTGGGCGTGCTCGACGAGCTCGTGCGCTCGGGGAAGATCCGCTACATCGGCTGCTCGAATTTCTCGGGCTGGCACCTCATGAAGTCGTTGGCCGCTTCGGAGCGGCACGGGTGGTCGCGGTATGTGGCGCACCAGGCGTATTACTCGCTCGTGGGGCGGGAGTATGAGTGGGAGCTGATGCCGCTGGCGCTCGACCAGGGCGTGGGCGCGGTGGTGTGGAGTCCGCTGGGCTGGGGGCGGCTCACGGGGAAGTTGCGGCGCGGTCAGCCGTTGCCCGAACAGAGCCGGCTCAACAGTGCGTTGGTGGTCCAGAAAGGACCGCAGGTGGCGGACGAACTTTTGTTCAAGGTCGTCGATGCGCTGGAGGCGGTCGCGGCCGAGACGGGCAAGACGGTGCCGCAGGTGGCGCTGAACTGGGTGCTGCGGCGGCCGAGCGTGGCGACGGTGATCGTCGGCGCGCGCAACGAGGCGCAGTTACGGGAGAATCTGGGCGCGGTTGGCTGGACGCTGACGCCGGCGCAGGTGGCGGCGCTGGATGCGGCGAGCGCGGTGCCGTTGACGTATCCGTATTGGCACCAGCGGGGATTTGAGGAGCGTAACCCGAAGCCGGTGTGACCCGGGGGTGCCAGGGGCGGAGGAGGGAGAGGGGCCCACGGAATACACGGACGACACGGTGGGCGGGGGCGGAGGGAGGAG
>CALSBN010000287.1:0-5670 GCA_943373185.1 Opitutus sp. GAS368
CAAACCCGCTCGGCTTCACCGGCGGCGCCAACAGCTACCAAGGCCCGCTGCAACTGCTCTGGTTTGCGCCCACGATCACCGGCACCATGACCGCCCCGGTTCCGCGCACCACCGACGCGCTGCCCTTCGCCGGCGCCGTGCTCCAGCGCAACCTCTCGCCCACCGGTGACCCGGCGCACGCCTTGATGGCCGCCGTCAGCGGCGCGTCCTACGTTCACAGCCACGCCACCGGCATGGCCCTCGAACTCTACGGCGCCGGCCACGTCCTCGGGGCCAACGCCGGCAAGGGCACCTACACCACCGACGAACACGAGAACCACCGCCGTCTCTTCGCCGCCGGCAACGGTGTGATCGTCAACGGCTCCTCCCGTAGCACCGGTGGCTGGGTCAACCTCGGCACCGATACCGTCACGCCCGTCGTCCTAGAGCCCGCTCTCGGTGCCGCTCCCGTCTCGCCGAATCACTCGTTCACCGTCACCCGCTTCACCGACCGTTCCGCCGGCGACACCAAGGCCGAGCAGCAACGGCTCGTCGGCCTCGTGCGCACGTCCGCGACGACCGGTTACTACGTCGATGTCTTCCGCTCGCGCACCACGCAGACCGAGCAATTTCACGACTACCTGTATCACAACCTCGGCGACCGCCTCACACTCACGGTCGCCGGCCAACCGCTCCCGCTCGCCGATTCGCCCGAGCGCTTCCGCCCCGCCGCCGGCACCTCGTGGTCGCGCAACCGCAGCTTCCTCTTCCCCGGCTGGCATGTCTTCAAATCCGCCCGCACCTCCCCGCCGTTTGCCGGCGATGTCGCCGCCGAGTTCACGGCCGCAAAACTGAAACCGTCCCCCGCCGCGATGCGCGTGTTTCTCCCCGGCACCGAGGGCCGCGAGTATTCGTCGGCGCTCTCGCTCGAAACCAAGGAGGCTCCGTCGCCCTACGACAAAGCCCCCACGCCCGTCCTCGTCGTCCGCCAACGCGGCGAAGCGTGGGACCGGCCTTTCGCCGCCGTCTTCGAGCCCTTCGTCGGCGCCGGCGCCATCCGCGCCGTCACGGCGCTCACCTCGCGCGGCTCCTTCTCCGGTTTCAAAATCGTCAGCCACGTCGCCGATCGCACACTCACCCAGCTCGTCCTCGTCTCCGCTTCCGCCAACGGCGAATTCTCTGACTCCGAACTCGGCCTTACGTTTCGCGGTCGCTACGCCGTCGTCTCCCTCGACGACCGCGAGCGGCTCACCTCGCTTTACATCGGCGAGGGCACCTCGCTGCGTTTCCGCGGCCACGAGCTCTCCGCCGCCCAGGCCGCTTTCGCCGACTGCGGCCCCAATCCATCTCTCACCGCCGTCGGCCCGGGCACGCTCACATTGCCCGAGGGACGCCGTCTCGATGCCCGATCCCCATAACTCCATGAATCCGCCCAACATTCTCTTCATCATGACCGACCAGCAGCGGTTCGACACGATCGCCGCCCTCGGTCATCGCCACGCGCGCACGCCCAATCTCGACCGCCTCGCCGCGCGGGGCGTCGCGTGCACCAACGCCTACTCGTCCTGCCCCGTCTGCGTGCCCGCCCGCTACACGCTCATGACCGGTTGCGAGCCGTCGAAGACCAGTTGGCTGAGCAACTGGGCACCCGGCGACAACGTCTCCACCCGCTGCGGCCCTTACCTCGCCGAGACCCTCGCCGCCCGCGGCTACCGCACCTGGGGCCTCGGCAAGTTCCACACCGAACCCCGGCATGAGCCCCTCGGCTTTGAAACTCAGGAATACAGCGAGGAACTTTGGCCGACCGAAGAGGACTTTCTCCGTGACGATTACGTCGCTTGGCTCCGCCGCCGCGATCCGTCCTTCAACCACCTCGAACAGGTCCACGGCGAGCGCACCGACATGTATTACGTTCCCCAGACGCGCGCCGTGCCCGCCGCTCTCACCGTGGAATCGTGGGTCGCGACCCGCGCCGTCGAAGAACTCAACCGGCCCGATCCGCGCCCCCAGTTTGGCTTCATGTCGTTCGTGACGCCGCACCCGCCGATCGCGCCGCCCGTGCCTTACAACCGCCTCTTCAACCCCGACGATATGCCCGACCCCGCCCTCGGCGATCCCGCGATCGACTCCGCCGACGACTACCTCGGCTGGATGAACCACGCCGTCTGGGCCGAAGACATTTCCAGCGCCCAAGCCCGCCAACTCCGCGCGCGTTACGCCGGCTCGATCACCTTCATCGACGAATGCATCGGCAGAATCCTCGACGCCGTCGAAGCCCGCCCCGACGCCACCAACACCCTCATCTGCTTCTTCTCCGACCACGGCGACCACCTGGGCGACCACGGTGCGTGGCAGAAAGAAAGTTTTTTTGAGGCCTCCTGCCGCGTCCCGTTTCTCGTGAGCTGGCCCGCGCAACTCCCCGCCGCCGCCCGCCACACCGGGCTCGCCGCTCTCACCGATCTCTTCGGCCTCGCCACCGCCGCCAGCGGCGCCCCCGAACTCCGCGACGGCCACCACCTGCTCGCCACGCTCCGCGACTCGGCCCCGGCCCGCGACTCCCTCGTCGGCATGTTCGGCACCCCGGGCACCAGCCAGTTCAAATGCATGATCCGGCGCGGCGACTGGAAATACCTCTGGCTCGCCAACGGCGGCCGCGAACTGCTCTTCAACCTCCGGCTCGATCCCGCCGAGTCCCGCTCCTTCCTCACTGATGAGCCCGCGCTCGTCACCGCCTTCCGCCGGGAGGCCGCCGATCTGCTCGCGGCCCGCGAGGTCACCCGGCCCGCCGTCCTCGACGGCGGCCTACGTTCCTTCCCGTTCGCGCCATTTCCCCGCGTGCGCATCAAACAATTCGCCCGCGGCGTCACCGATTTCGGGCAAGGCCCGTCCGCTCCCTGATGTCGATGTCCGTGCCCAAATCCGAACCCAAAGCACCCATATCCTGTCCAATGGGCCCGTTACACTCCTCTCGCCCCGCGCTTCGCCGATTAGGCGAAGCCCGCAACCTCCGCTAATCCCTCTCTCCTCTGAAAATTAGCGAAAATTAGCGGTTAAAAAATCTGAGACTTCCTGATGCCTGCCCCTGCCTCATCGCCCCCTCCGCCCGCGCCCGCAGCCGAGCCATCGCTCTCGCTGGGCACGCGCCTGGCCTACGGCGCCTCGGCCCCGGCCGAGAACTTGGCGATCAACTCGATCAACCAACTCGCCAACGCCGTCTTCAACATCACGCTCGGCGTCCCGCTCCTCCTCGTCGGTCTCGCCTTGTCCTTGCCGCGGCTGATCGACGTGTTTCTCGACCCGTTCATCGGCAATTGGAGCGACCGGCTGGAGTCCCGCTGGGGCCGGCGGCGTCCGTTTATTCTCGTGGGCTCGCTGCTCTGCGCCGCCATCGCGACCGCGATCTGGTTTTTCCCTGCCGGCCAATCGACGATGTTTTATTTCTGGTGGCTGCTGGGCGGCTGCGCGGCGATGTCCGTGGCCTACAGTATTCTGATCGTGCCATACGGCGCGCTCGGACTCGAGTTGGCGACCAACTACCACGAGCGCACGAAGCTCATGGGCACCAAATCAATTTTGCACAAAGCCTCCGGCGTCGTGAACCAATGGTTGCTCAAATGGGTCCGCGAGGCCGGAGCTGGCGATCTCGTGGTCGGCGGCCGTTTTTGCGCGCCCCTCATCGGCGGCACCATCGCCGTTCTCGGCTTCATCACCGCGTGGCGCACGCCGGAGCGCCCCCGGCCCGTCATGCGGCAGGCCCGGCCAAAAACATCGATCTGGCAAAGTTGGAGAATCACTATGAGCCAGCCCGATTTCCGGCGGTTGGTCCTCGCGCAGATTTTCATCTACATGAGTTTCCTGGTCATCGATACGACCGGGTTTTACCTGAACGTGTTCTACGTGAACGGAGGCGACATGGGCGTCGGCGCCGGCATGAAGGGTTGGTATGGCACCGCCTTTCAAGGCTGCGGGATACTCGCCGTTCCGCTGATCGTGCGTCTGTCGCGCCGCATCGGAAAAAAACATACCTTCCTCCTCTGCACGCTCACGATCGCGGTCGGCGGCGTGGCCAAATGGTTCTGCTACGCGCCAGGCGCGGGCTGGTGGCTGCTGCTCCCGTCGGCGTTGATGGGGCCCGGTCTCGTCGCGGTCATGGTTCTCGTGCCCTCGATGACGGCCGATATCTGCGACCTCGACGCCGCCGAGAGCGGCCAGCGCCGCGAGGGTATGTTCAACTCGGTCCTGAGCTGGGCCCTGAAACTCGCGCTCACCGGCTCGATCCTCCTGGCCAACGTCGTGCTCCATTTCGTCGGCTGGGAAACGGCCCTCAAAGCCGCACAGAGCGAGGGCACGTTCCTCGCCATGCGCATCGTGTTCGCCGGGGGCACGGTGGTGCTCGCCGGCCTCGCGGCAGTTTTCATCTACCGCTACTCCGTCACCGCCGAAGCCGTCGCCGCCGCCCAAGCCCGCGCCGCCCGCGTCACCGCGAGTTAAAACCGACGTTCAATTCCGAAATCCTCCAGCAGACTCCGAATCTATTCCGGCACCGAAGCCATGAAGCCACGCTCCGACTACCGTCTACGGTTGCCTTTAGGGCAGCACTTCCGCCGGCGGATGAGCGCTCACGGCCCGAGTCTCCGCAAAGAAAAAACTGAACGGCATACCTACAATTTCTCCATCAGTCGCTTCTTGTCCTCAGATTTGATCGCCCTCAGTTTTCGTCCTTTCGCCCAGAGCGCGAGTGTATGAACGAACTGACCGAACTGACCGACCTCGCCGAGCAACGCTTCACCAGCGTCCGGGACAAACTGCGGGCCAATCTCATCCCGCCGCTCTTCAAATCACTGCGCAGCTACGACCGCGCTCTCCTCCGGGCCGATCTCTGGGCCGGCCTGACCATCGCCGCCGTCGCCATTCCGCAATGTATCGCCTTCGCCTTGCTCATCGGCGTCCCCGTGCCGGCCGTGGTCGCCAGCGCCATCGTGGGCACCGTCCTCTGCTCGCTCTTTTGTTCTTCGCGGCACCTCGTCGTCGGCCCGACCAACACCATCAGCATCATCCTCTCGAGCGCCTTGCTCACGCTCGCCGCCGAGCCGCTGGCACCCCTGCAAAAGGTCCTGCTCATCGGTTTCCTGATGGGCGCGATCCAGCTCGCCGCCGGGCTTTCGGGTCTCGGTAAGATCACCCAGTTCGTCTCCCGCTCCGTCATCGTCGGCTACACCACCGCCGTCGGCATCCTCATCGCCGTCGGCCAACTGGGCAGCTTGCTCGGGATCGACCGCGCGCCCGATGTCAGCCTCCCCGGCACCCTCCGCCATCTCGTCACGAGTTTCTTCACGCTCAATCTCAACCACGTCACCGCGATCACCGGTCTCGTCGCGCTGTTCCTGATTCTCACGCTCCGCCGTTGGCGGCCACGCTGGCCCGACGGTCTTCCCGTCCTGCTGCTCGCGGGCACGGCCTCCTACATCTTCAAACTCCATGACTACGAGGTCGCCGTCGTCGGCGACCTGGGCGCGATCTCCGGCGGCATCCCGTTGTTCAGCGGATTTCCGCTCAACGCCGACACCGCCCGCCTGATTCCAGAAATCACCAGCATCGCGGTGGCCGCCGCAATTCTCGGCATGTTGGAATCCGTCACCGTCGCCAAAAGCCTCGCCGCCAAGACCGGCCAGCCCATCGACCCGAATCAGG
>CALSBN010000288.1:0-5657 GCA_943373185.1 Opitutus sp. GAS368
TGGGCAACCTCGACGAGTTCCCCATCACGCTCGGCCAACGCGTCGCCGCCGGTGACCTCCTCGCCAAAATCTCCGCCGGTGAGGTCAACGCCCGCCTCCTGCAAGCCCGCTCCCAACTCAACGCCGTCCGCCGCGACCTCGACCGCGAGCGTGCGCTCCTCACGAAAAACGCCAGCACCGCCGATCTCGTGCGCGGCCTCGAAGACCGCTTCGCCGGGGTCGAGGCCCAGGTGCGCGAGGCCGAGGTCATGCTCGGCTACGCCACGCTCCGCGCGCCGTTCGCCGGCGTCATCGCCCGCACCTTCGTGCAGGCCGGCGATCTCGCCACCCCGGGCCTACCGCTGATTGAGCTCGAGGGCACCGATGCGTTCCAAGTCGAGGCCGCCTTGCCCGACGCCTTCGCGGCCACCCTCCGCCCCGGCGCCACGCTCACCGTCGCCGTTCCCGCCTCGGGCCTGACGTTCCCCGCCGTGCTCGCCGAGCTCTCCTCCGCCGCCGATCCCGGCGCCCGCAGCGTGCTCGCGAAACTCACCGTGCCCGCCGGCACCGCCGTGCGCTCCGGCCAGTTCGTCCGCGTCCTCGTCGCCGGCCCGGCCCGGCCCACGCTCCTCATCCCGGCCGCCGCCTTGTCCATCCTCGGCCAGATGGAACGCGTCTTCGTCGTCGGCACCGACAACCGCGCCGTCCTCCGCCTCGTGAAATCCGGCGCCACCCGCGCCGACCGCGTCGAAATCCTCGCCGGCCTCGATGACGGCGAACGCGTCGTGATCGCCCCGCCCGCCAGCCTCCGCGAAGGCCAAACCTTCGCGATCCTCCCGTGAGTTCCCCCGCCTCCACTCCTCCCGCCGCGCCGGCCGTCTACGGTTTCGCCGGCCGCCTCGCCGCCGTCTTCGCCACGTCGAAGCTCACGCCGATCATCGTCCTCGCGTCGATTCTGCTCGGTGCGTTTTCGATCTTGATGCTCCCCCGCGAGGAGGAGCCTCAGATCAACGTCCCGATGATCGACGTTTTCAGCGTCCTCCCCGGTGCCACCCCCGCCGAGATCGAAAACCGCCTCACCCGCCCCCTCGAAAAACTTCTCTGGGAAATCCCCGGCGTCGAATACCTCTACTCCACCTCCAGCCCCGGCCTCAGCACCATCATCGTGCGCTACAAGGTCGGCACCGAGATCGAGCCCGCCCTCGTCCGCCTCAACCAGCGGCTCCAGGCCAACCTCGACCGCCTCCCGCCCGGCGTCGCCGCGCCGCTCGTCAAACCGCGCACGATCGACGATGTCCCCATCCTCGCGCTCACGCTCTCCAGCGCGACTTACGACCACCTCGCCCTCCGCCGGCTCGCCGCCCAGGTCGACGACGCCCTCAAGACCGTCCCGCAAGTCGCCGAGACCACCGTCATCGGCGGCGTCCGCCGCGCCGTCCGCGTCCAGCTCGACCCCGCCGCCCTCGCCGCCCGCAGTCTCACCGTCGCCCAACTCGCCCCCGCCCTCCAGGCCGCCAACCGCTCGCTCCAGGCCGGCTCCCGCCCGTTTGCCAACACCGAGTTCCTCCTCGAAACCGGCACCTTCCTCCGCGACACCGCCGATGTCGGCGCCGTCGTCGTCGGCACCCACGCCGGCACGCCGATTTATCTCCGCGACGTCGCCACGATTACCGACTCCGGCGTGGAACCCGCCGACTACGTCCTCCACGGCTCCGCGCGCACCGACCTTCAGCCCGCCGTCACCATCAGCCTCGCCAAGCGCCCCGGCGCCAACGCCATCGACGTCGTCAATGCCGCGCTCGCCAAGGTCGACACCCTTCGCGGCACGCTCCTCCCCGCCGCCGTCACCGTCACGATCACGCGCGACTACGGCCACACCGCCGCCGAGAAGAGCAACGAGCTGCTTCTTCACATGGGCATCGCCGTCTTCGGCGTCGCGATTCTCATCCTCATCTTCCTCGGCTGGCGCGAATCCCTCGTCGTCCTGCTCGCCATCCCCGCGACCCTCGCGCTCACGCTCCTCGTTTTCTACCTCTACGGTTACACGCTCAACCGGATCACGCTCTTCGCGCTGATCTTCTCCATCGGCATCCTCGTGGACGACGCCATCGTCGTCGTCGAAAACATCGTCCGCCACACCCGCCTCCCCGGCGCCGAGAAGAAATCCCTGAGCGAGCACGCCCTCGCCGCCGTCGACGAAGTGGGCAACCCCACGATCCTCGCCACGTGGGCCGTCATCGCCGCGATTCTCCCCATGGCCTTCGTCGGCGGGCTCATGGGCCCCTACATGCGGCCGATTCCGATCGGCTCCACCGCCGCGATGCTCTTCTCCCTCGTGATCGCTTTCACCGTCACGCCGTGGGCCGCCATCCGCGTCCTCCGTCGCCGCGCCGCCTCTCTCGCCGGCGCCGCCCACGATCACGACCACGCGCCCTCCGATTGGTTTACGCGGCTCTACCACCGCATCATGGATCCGCTGCTCGACCGCCCCCGCTGGCGTTGGACGTTTCTCGCCGGCATCGTCGGCCTGCTCCTCGCCTCCGTCGCCTTCGTCCTCTTCGGCGCCGTCACGATCAAGATGCTGCCCTTCGACAACAAGTCGGAGTTCCAGATCGTCCTCAACACGCCCGAGGGCACCACCCTCGAGCAGACGACCCGCATCGCCACCGAAATGGCCGCCGCCATCCGCACCGATCCCGCCGTCCGCGACTACCAGATCTACGCCGGCGCCTCCGCTCCGTTTAATTTCAACGGCCTCGTCCGCCACTCCTTCCTCCGCCGCGGCCCCAACGTCGCTGACATCCAGGTCAACCTCGTCGGCAAGGGCGAACGCTCCGACCAAAGCCACGCCATCGCCAAGCGCCTCCGCCCCCGCGTCGCCGCCATCGCCCAAAAATACGGCGCCGCCGTCGCCGTTTCCGAGGTCCCGCCCGGCCCGCCCGTTCTCCAATCCATCGTCGCCGAGATCTACGGCCCCTCCGAGCCGCAACGTCTCGCCCTCGCCACCGCCGTCCGCGCCATCATCGAGCGCACGCCCGGCGCCGTGGACGTCGATTGGTTCGTCGAGGCCGACCCACCCAAACTCCGCTACGTCATCGACCGCGAGAAGGCCGCCCTGCACGGCGTGAGCGTCGCCGCGATCCACCAGACCCTCGCCCTCGCCACGCAGGGCAGCGCGGTCGATCTTCTCCGTCTGCCCAACGAACGCGAAGACTTGCCCATCATCTTCGACGTCCCCGTCGCCGACCGCGCGCAACCCTCCGCCGTCCTCGCGCTCAACGTCCGCGCCGACCTCAACCCCGCCGCGCCCCTCGTCCCGTTATCCGAACTCGTCCGCGTCGAACGCACCACCGGCGGGCGCAATCTCTACCGCAAGAACCTCAAACCCGTCACCTACGTCACCGCCGATGTGGCCGGCGTCGTCGAGAGCCCCGCCTACGCGCTCTTCACGATGCACCGGGAAATCCAAAAGCTCGACGCCCGCACCTTCGGCGCCACCGCCGCCGAACTCCCGATCTATCACCTCAACCAACCCTTCGACGACCTCACGCCCGCCCTCAAGTGGGACGGCGAATGGCACATCACCCTCGAGGTCTTCCGCGACCTCGGCCTCGCCTTCGCCGCCGTGCTCGTGCTCATCGCGCTGCTTATGGTCGGCTGGTTCAAGAGCTACATTACCCCGCTCGTCGTGATGGCCGCGATTCCGTTTTCCCTCATCGGCATTTTGCCCGCGCACTGGGCGATGGGCGCGTTCTTCACCGCCACGTCGATGATCGGGTTCATGGCCGGCGCCGGCATCGTCGTCCGCAATTCGATCATCCTCGTTGACTTCATCGAACTCCGCCGCGCCCACGGCCTCTCGCTCCGCGACGCCGTCGTCGAGGCCGGCGCCGTGCGCTTCCGCCCGATGCTGCTCACCGCCCTCGCCGTGGTGATCGGCGCGAGCGTCATCCTCGCCGACCCGATTTTCCAGGGCCTCGCCATCAGCCTCATGGCCGGCGAAATCGCGTCCCTCCTCATCAGCCGCATGGCCGTGCCCGTCCTCTACTACATGGCCAATCACGACGACGCCCCGGTCACCGCCGTCGCCGCGCCCGCCCCCGTCTCCACCGATTCATGAACCCCCTCAACTTCTTCAAGGCCATGCTCACCTCAGTCCCCCGTCTCACACCCGCCGAGTGTGCCGCCCGCGTGCGAGTGGGCGACGCTCTCCTCGTCGACGTCCGCGAAGCCCGCGAGTGGAACAACGGGGTCGCCCAACACGCCGCGCTCCTTCCGCTCAGCGACCTCCACAGTGCCCGCACCCTGTGGCAGCCCTTCCTCGCCCGAGCCGGCCAACGCGAACTGTTTCTGTATTGCGCCATCGGCGGCCGCGCCGGCATCGCCGCCAAACTCCTCGCCTCCGAGGGCTTCAAGGTCGCCAACACCGGCAGCCTCACCGACTGGCTCGACGCCGATTGGCCGATCGTGAAGCCGTGAACCACCGACCCGTTTCTCTGTCTGCCCCCGTCAACCCATCAAGAACTGCCATCTTTATGAATCCTCGCCGCAAATTCCTCGTCCAACTCGCCGCCGGTGCCGCCGGCTCCATCACCGTTCTCGCCGCCCGCTCCCTCGCCGCCGACGGCCCGGTCCGGCTCGAAGAGAACGACCCCACCGCCATGGCCCTTGGCTACAAACGCGACACCACCAAGGTCGACGGCAAGAAATATCCCCTGCACAAGCCCGACCAGAAATGCGACGGCTGTCTGCTCTACACCGGCAAACCCGACGGTGCCGAAGGCCCCTGCGGCGCCTTTGGCGGCAAGCTCGTAACCGCCCCGGGCTGGTGCATGGCCTACGCCAAAAAACCCTGAATTCGTCATCCGAGCGGGCGTCCGCCCTCCCCGTTCCCCACTCATCGCCATGCCCGCAAACGTCGCTACCGCTTGGGATCTGCCAACCGAGTCCGGGGCGGGCAGTGGCGTCGCTGCCACGCCCCAAGGCCCGGCGTTTACAGGGCGCTACAGGATGCTGCCCCGCGGTGAGCCGCCGGCCGTGGCGCGGGCGAGAGCCTTGGTCGAAGCCCGCCTGGAGGATGACCTGCATTTGCCCGCAGTCGCCCGCCACGCCGGCATGAGCAAATGTTACTTTTGCCGGGTGTTCAAAGCCACGACCGGAATCACGTTCAACAGCTATGTCGCGAAAGCACGCGTGGCCCGCGCCCAGCAGCGCCTGCTCGACCCGCAAGCCCGGGTCAGCGAAGTCGCCTTCGAAGTCGGCTTCCAATCGCTTTCGCAGTTCAACCGACAATTCCGCCGACTGGTGGGTGAATGCCCCACCCGTTTTCGCGCGCACTGCCAACCGGCCGGGCCCGACTTCAGCCCGTAGCCCTCCGATCATGTAACCCGGCAACCCCGCCGCATCCGCGGCCAACCCCACCACTCCATGTCTAGAATCGTCATCCTCGGCGCCGGGATCGCCGGCCACACGGCCGCCACGCTGCTGCGGCGGCAGTTGTCCCGCCAACACCGCATCACGGTGATCTCACCCGAAGCGGAGTGGAATTGGATCCCATCCAACATCTGGGTCGGCGTCGGCGTGATGGAGCGCCGCGAAGTCGTTTTCCCTCTCGCGCCGCTCTACGCGCGCATGGACATCGGCTTCCACCAGGGCCGCGCCACGACACTCTTCCCCGA
>CALSBN010000289.1:0-5641 GCA_943373185.1 Opitutus sp. GAS368
GGTCGCGCGCCCGCCGGAGTTCAAGGACGATGCGGACGTCGTTGCCGGCGCGGCGCACGCTCCCGGTGACGACGTTCGCGACCCCGACCTTTTGGGTCTTTACCGCCAGGGGTTCGGGACTCGTCATCAACTCGATCGCGGCGTCGCGCGAGAGCACCGTGAGGTCCGCGATGCGCGCCAAGGTCGAGATGATCTCGATATGCATCCCGTCCGTGAAAAACGCGTTCTCCGGATCAGTGCTGAGATTTTCAAGCGGGAGCACGACGAGGGATTTGTCGCTGATCGCGGGAGCCGGTGCGGCTGAGGCTTTGATTTCATTTTTCTCCTCCGGCGCCGGTTCGGCAGTGGAGGCAGATGAAGCGGGTGATGTCGGTTTCTCTGTGGCGCGCCAGGGCTGCCAAACCACCAACGCCACCACTGCGGCCGCGCCGATGATCGCCGGCACGAGCCACGGGCGCTCCGGTTTTGCAGATTGGGACGTCTCGCCGAGACGTCCGGGGTTTGGGGTCGGTTCAGACGACGGACGCCTCGGAGAGGCGCCCCTACCCTCACCGCCCAGCAATTTCTTTACCCGCGCGCAAAATGCCGCCGGCGTGTCGCCGCCCGGCAGCCGCGACCACTGCACCGCGCGAAACTCGGGCGGCACGCGCGCTTCTCCGTCCTTCGTCGTGTCGATCACGACCGGCAACAGAAACGGCTGGTCATGCGCCATGAGGTGCGAGCGATCGACGGCGAGTTTCCACTCAAGCCGGAAATAGCCTTCACCCCGTGCCTGCGTCGCCGCCGAGATCACCGGCACAAACAGCGCACACGCCGCAATCTGCCCGCGGATTTTTTGATCCCACGCATCGCCGCCCACGAGTTCGTTCTGATCAAACCATACCTCGACCCCAGCCGCGCGCAGTGCCTCCGCAATGCGCCGCACCGCCTCTGCGTCCTGCGACGCGTAGCTCAGGAAGACGGCTTTGTTGGGCTCGCTCATGATGTTGGCTTGCCCCAGCCGACCGCGGCTTGACAGCCGCCGCAAGTAAAACACTGGATGTGTAACATGAGCACCGTCACTCTCCGGCAACTGCGCCATGATTTTGCTTCCGTCGAGTCCGCGGCCAAAAAAGCTCCCGTAAAAGTCACACGGCGCGGGCGCGTGATCGGCACCTTCACCGCCGCCAAGAAATCAGCCCGCTGGACGCCACCCGATTTCACCGCCCGCGCCCGCGCCCAATTCGGCGAACGCTTCACCGCCCTCACGCTCCTCGATTATTTGGCGCCGGACGACATGAAGTGATGGAATACGCCGACACGTCGTTCCTGCTGTCGCTTTATCTGCCCGACGCCAATCACGCCGCCGCCGTCGCCCACGCCGGCACTTGGACCCGCCCGCCGCGTTTGCCGCTTACGCCGTTCGGCGTGTTTGAACTCAACAACGCGCTGCACCGGTTGCAGCACAAAGGCCGACTCCAATCGGCCGACCTTCTCGCCGTGAGGCGGACGATCCGCGAAGACGTCGGCAACGAAGTGCTGGAAGACTGCCCCTTTGAAGCGTGGCGCTGGATCGACGCCGCCAACCGAATTTCCCGCCAAGTGACTCCGCAGACCGGCACACGCGGGCTCGACATTCTCCATGTGGCGCAGGCGCAGATCCGCGGTGCCAAAGTCTTTCTCTCGTTCGACCGGAACCAACGCGACGCCGCGAACCTGGCCGGTTTGAACGTCGCGCCGTAAGCCTGAGCCCGATTTCGTCGCCGCCGAAATCACCGGCACAAACAGGGCACAACTCGCGATCTGCCCGCGGATCTTTGCATCCCACGCATCGCCGCCGACCAATTCGTTCTGATCAAACCACACCACCACCCCGCTCGCCGGTAGCGCCTCCGCAATACGCCGCACCGCCTCCGCGTCTTGCGACGCGTAGCTCAGGAAGACGGCTTTGTTTTCGGCGGCGCTCATCGCTTCAGCTCCACTTTCTCCGGCGGATTCGCCTTCCGCCAAACCTGCGCACGGGCGTGGGCCTCGGTCGCACCACTGTCGGCAAGCGCTTTTAGGAAACGCGGATCCTCCCTAATCGGATCGAAACTCGGGAAATAGTAGATGCCTGCGGCTACATTGGCGGCCAGCATACCCGACCGGATCGAATCGATCACCTCGTCGTGTCGGCCCAGCGCGGCGAACGTGATAGCGTCAATCGACGTGAGCAGACGTTGGCCCAAAACGCGTTCGGCGGCCACACGGTCTCCAGCCAACGCAAACGCGTTAACGGCCCAGAAAGCAGCGTAGCCCCCACGCGACTCAAGTGTTTCCGCCACTGCTTTTCCCTCCGCACTACGAAGGAGTCTCGCCAGAATTGAGGCTTTGAGCCCCATTGCCTGCATGTTTTCCGGCTGCAAAGCCAAGGCGCGATCAGCATAGATCAGGGCCTCGTCCAAACGGCCGGCGCAGACCAGAGATTGGCTGTAGTTGTCAGCAAGCCGGCTGAAGAGAGGATCCAACTCCACCGCGCGTCGGTATTCGGCGAGCGCTTCGTCAATGCGGCCGTCCGTCTCCAATACGCGGGCCATGATATGGTGGCCAGCAGCGTAGTTAGGGTTCAACGCAATGGCCTGCGCCAGCTCCCGCTTGGCCTCGTCGATGTTCCACGCCATCCAATGGGCGGCGCCCAAGGCAACGCGGGCTTCGGGCAAATCGGGATCGAGCGAGACAGCCTGCTTCGCCGCAGCCAGTATGCCCAACATCGCCGGACTGTTTCGCTGGGAGATAGCGCCCGCGGTCCGCGCCCCTTGCGCCTGATTTCGGCGGACATCGGAGAGCGCGGCGTGGGCTCGAGCCAGACCCGGCGCGAGCGCGAGCGCGCGCGAGAGCAATTCTTCGGCGCGGTTAACACCCTCCGGAGTGCTCAGATTGAACGCCTGCCGGGCGGCGAGATAAAATTGGTAGGCTTGAGGATCGACGCTCGCCGACGCTCCCGCAGAGCTGGCCCCCAGTTTCAGTGAAAGATTTTTTGCGATGAGTCCGGCGACTTCATCGTGGAGTGCGAAAATGTTCTTCGCCTCGCGTTCGAGTTTGTCGGAGACCCACACCTGAAACCCATCCGCTTTGATCAACTTCGCCGTGATGCGCACGGTTGTGCCTTCCTGCAGCACCGTGCCCTCGACGAGATGGGTCACGCCGAGTTGCCGCGCGATCTCCGGAATCGGCACCGCCCTGCCCTTGAAGGAAAACGCCGACGCACTACCGACCACCTTCAACCCCGGCACCCGCCCCAGCACGTCCGTCACCGCCTCGCTCAGCCCATCGGAGAAGAACTCCCGCGCCGGATCGCCGCTGAGATTCTTAAACGCCAGCACGGCGACGGATTTGTCTTGGGCTTGAGTCGATACGGCGGCTTGGGGAGCGGGGGCGTCGAGGAGGATGGCTTGGAATTCGGGGTCGGCGCGCACGGCATCGTAGGCGGGATCGAGTTCGAGCATGGCGCGCGTGAGGCCGAGGCTGTCGTCGATGGCGGTCAGGCGGCGACGCAGGCCGGCGAGGGCAAGTTGCTTCTCGCCCACGAGCAGTTGCAGGGGCTCCAGATAGGTCGCCTTAAAGAAGGCCGAGGTCTCGCGCGGGTTGCGCTGGGTAAGGATGGACACCAGCGGTTTCGCCTCAGCGACCCGGCCGAGGCGGGCGAGCGCCCAGGATTTCCAGTAGAGCCCGGGCTCGTTATCGGGCTCGGTGGCCAGTTCGCGTTCGGCGCGTTCCAGCGTGGCCCGCCAATCCGCCGCCGCCGCGTCGCTCCGTCCGGCGAGCTCATGAGCTTGGGCCCGGAGCGCGGCGACCGGCCCGTAAAAGGCATAATCACGCACCATGTCGCGAGCCGCCACGCGCGTGAGGCTCAGCGCTTGCTCGGGCTGCCGACTCCACATCCAGGTCTGCCAAGCTTGGAAGAGACCCCGGTCCTCCTGCGCCAACCAGCCGGGCCAACTCTTGAGGGCGTCGCGCGCCGCGGCCGTATCACCCCACCATCGAAGCTTCAACATGGCATCCCAGCAGAGCAGGCGCCCGGACGAACCTTTGGCCAAAGCCTCGGCGCGCACGATCTCCGCGTCGGCGAACAGGTGCCGGCGCACGAACACATTGATCAAGTCCGCCGCCATGCCGGGATCTTTGCCCGACAGTTCATAGGCGCGCCGGGTCACGGCGATGCTTTCGTCGCCACGGAACAAGGCCCGCAGGACCAAACCGTGCGAGCGGAGGGCGCGCCAATTTTGCGGTTCGGCCGCCGCCAAAGCCCGCGCGTCGCGTTCCAAGTCGGCCATAATCGCCGAGCCGCGGGTGTTGAAAACGAGGGACTGGGCGTCGATCGCCGCGAGGCGTGCGGGAGTGGAGGCCGGGGCCAGGGCGACGGCTCGCTTGGACTGTTGCAGGATCAGTTCCCGGCGCTGGGCCGAGTTGTCGGTGAGCAGCCAAATCATCAAATACGAGAGCTGCGAACTGACGAGCCAAGCATCGGCGTTGTCGGGCTCCAGCACGAGAGCCCGCTTCACCATGTCCTCGGCGAGGTAAACGTTCTCGCGATTGAGTTGGTCCGACGTCTCCAGCACGCGAGTCGCGCGATCCACGAGCGCCTGAGCCGGCGAACTCGATACGCTCGCGGGCAAGCCGGTGGTGCTCGCCGGGCCGGGCGCTCCCGGTGAGGCCGGCCGCGAAACCGAATGCACGCCGAACGCGATCACGCCCGCCGCCACCGCCCCAATCGCGGCGATGCCCAGCCACGGGCCCCGCTTCTTGCCCAAGGGCGGGCGCACGCCCGCGCCCTCGACCGGCGCCGATGGAGGGGCTGCGGCCGCTTCGCTCGCGGGAGCCAGCAGGCGCTGAATCCGCTGCACGAAAGCGACGTTGGATTCACCGCCCGGCAACCGCGTCCATTGCACCTCGCGAAACTCATCCGGCACGTGGGCCCCGGCGTCGCGCGTGTCGTCGATGACGACCGGCAGGAGAAACGCCTTCGCGGTCGCCATCGCATGCGTGCGCCGCGCGGCGAGTTTCCACTCGATCCGGAAATACCCTTCGAGCCGCGCCTGCGTCGCCGCCGAGATCACCGGCACAAACAGGGCACAACTCGCGATCTGCCCGCGGATTTTTTGATCCCAAGCATCGCCACCCACCAGTTCGTTTTGATCAAACCACACCTCCACCCCGCTCGCCCGCAAAGCCTCCGCAATACGCCGCACCGCTTCCGCGTCTTGCGACGCGTAGCTCAGGAAGACGGCTTGGGAGGGAGCAATAGCCATGCGGTGGCGGCGGGCATTACGGCCCAGCGCTTTGCGCGACGGAAGATTTTTCCGCGACCGGCGCCCGGAAAGAGTCGCGATCGGGGGCGTTTACCCTTCCGACGCGGGAGCGCGCCTCGCGAGCGACGTTTCCCCGCTGGGACCAGAAAACGGGTCAAGAATTTACAATTTGTCATCTGGTTAAACGAGGCTTGGAGCGTCCCTGAATTCACGTCGCAGGCTTTCCCTAACGGCTCGAGGCGAGCCAAGGCGGGCTGGCCGTTTTTGGTTGGTTCTGAGTCTTCCACGCCCATCAACCTCGTCGGTTGCTTCCTGCCCCGATGGTTGGACCTCGTCGTTTGGCCACAAAAAACCCTCGGCTCGCAAGAACCGAG
>CALSBN010000290.1:0-5593 GCA_943373185.1 Opitutus sp. GAS368
TCCACCATCTGTTTCGCGGGCCGAATCCGGAGAAGTTGAAGTTTTTCGCGGAGCAGTGGGCGAAGCTGGTGGAGAAAACCTTCGGCGCGCGGGTGGAGTTGCGGGGGCCGTCGCCGTGTCCGATCGAGAAGATCAAGGACGAGTATCGCTGGCAGATCTGGTATTTCGTCGCGGGTGTGACGCAGGTGATCGGGGAGTTGTCGAAGCTGCGGGCGGAGTTCGCGTGGACGGATGATGTGGTGCAGATGGTGGATGTGGATCCGGTGAGTTTGATGTGAGGCGGTTGGCGTGGATGGGGAAGCGGGGTGGGGTCACCCCGCCCACATTTCGGCGGGGAGGGCGGGTCGGAGACCGCTGCCCTACTTTCAGATCAAAAGGGGAAGCCTAGAGACAGGTGGAAGGTGCCGCTGGGGTCGTTGGGGCGGGGGTTGAGGTTGCGGCCGTATTCGAGACGGACGGGGCCGATGAGCGTTTGGTAACGCACGCCCAGGCCGGCGGTGAGGAGGGATTCGTCCACGGGGTAGCGGGAGAGTTGGACGGCGGTGCTGAGCGTGTCGGCGAAGAGGACGACGGAGATGTTTTTGGTGACGGCCTGTTCGAGTTCGACGTTGAGGAGGGTGTAGGATTTCGCGCCGAGGAAGGTATCGTGGGGGCCGCGCGGGGCGGCTTCGCCGTCGGCGTAGCCGCGGAGGCTGTTTTCGCCGCCGGGGTAGAAGCGTTTGTTGACGGGCAGATCGCGGTCGGTGGAGCCGAGGGTCGTGATAACGCCGTGGGTGAGACCGAGGTAGAGCCAAAGGCTGCGGATGCGGGCGATGACGGTAACGGGTTTGACGGTGCCGGCGGTGGGGCCGGGCTCGCGGTTGAGGGTGACGATGGCGTCGGGGAAACCGGTGGCGTAATAGGTGCGGCGGATGGCGGTGGTGTCATCCTGAGACCACAAGGAGGACCGCGGTTTTTGGAGGTAAGGCGCGGGGTCGAAGACGGGGAGTTGGAAATCGACGCGGGGGAAACGGGCGTTGCCGCGGGGGTGGCGTAGTCGGAAGAAAGCGGGAGGCGCGAGCCGGGGAGGTGGCAGGCGTTCGCTTGGAGCGAGGCGGTGGGGGGAGCCAACCCGTGGGGGCGAAGGAAGCAACGAGCAGCGCGGGCTGATCGAGAAGGGAGAGCTGGCCGGTGAGGGCGTCAGCGCGGCTTTCGACGGCGAGCCGGGCCGGGTAGGTCGGATGAGCGAGGGCGACGGTGAGTTGGAGGCGTCGTCCCGTTAACGCGGAGGGTGACATCGTGCAGCGCGAAGCGGGCGTAGCTCAGGCGCTCATAGCGGGCAAACGAGGCGCCGGCAGAGCGGGCAATTGGAGGAAGAACGAGGCCGAGCCACCACGGGAGCGCGACCAGCGCCACCAAAACGACGAAGGCGGCACCGAGGATGAAGCGGAGCAATCGACGTCGATGAGGGTGGCTGGACTCAGGCGGAACCGTAGGCACAGGGAAGCGGACAGATTCGGCGGGCCGGGGTTCACCGTCCAGCATAGGCGAAGCATGATTTTCGCGTGGGTGCACAAGGCGCTTTCCGCGGGAGGAAAAGTTGTTCACGGTGCGGCGGAATCCGATATGAGCACCGAAACCAAGAAACAGCGCATCTACTTCATGGGCATCTGCGGCACGGCGATGGGCAACGCGGCGTTGCTGGCTCGGGCGGCGGGGCACGAAGTGAGCGGGTCAGACACGGCCGTGTATCCGCCGATGAGCACGGTGCTCGCGGAGGCGGGAGTCACGTTGCACGAGGGCTATGACGCGGCGCGATTGGCGAAGTTGGCCCCCGACCTGGTGGTCATCGGCAACGCGATGTCGCGGGGCAATGCTGAGGTCGAGTGGCTGCTGGATACGCGGGCGCTGCCGTTTACCTCGTTGCCGGCGCTGCTCGCGGATTTCGTGCTCAAGGGGCGCAAGAACATCGTGATCGCCGGAACGCACGGCAAGACGACCACGACGGCGCTGGCGGCGTTTTTGCTGCGGGCCGCGGGGCGCGATCCCGGCTTTCTGATCGGCGGCGTGCCGCAGGATCCACCGGTGGGGAACCACCTGGGTGCGGCGGGGGATCCGTTCGTGATCGAGGGCGACGAATACGATAGCGCGTTTTTCGACAAGCGCAGCAAGTTCATCCACTACGCGCCGCACATCGCGGTGATCAACAATCTGGAGTTTGATCATGCGGATATTTTTCGCGATCTGGCCGACGTTCAGCGGACCTTTCTCCACCTGACGCGGATCGTGCCGCGCAACGGCACCGTGGTGATCAACGGTGACGACCTGAATATTGCCGCGCTCGGAGCGCTGGCGTGGACGCGAGTGGTGCGCGTGGGCGTGGGCGAGAAAAACGACGTGCGGATCGTGGATTTCGCGGAGAGCGCGAACGGGGTGCGCTTCGGTCTCGTTTGGCGGGGAACGCCGTGGACGGAGGTGACGTGGTCGCAGCCGGGCATGTTTAACGCCCGCAATGCCGCGATGGCCGCAACGGCGGTGGCGCTGGCGTTGCTGGCGCCGGGAGCGGAGCCGAATCCCACCGGACTCTCGCTCGAAGCGCTCGGGAGATTCCGCGGGGTAAAGCGACGGCAGGAGGTTTTGCTGAGCACGCCGGCGCTGACGGTGATCGAAGATTTCGGGCATCACCCGACGGCGTTGGCGGAGACGTTGCAGTCGTTCCGGGCGCGTTATCCGGGCGCGAAATTGACGGCGGTCTTTGAGCCGCGCAGCAACACGGCGCGAACGAAGGCGATGGAAGCGGGCTTCACCCGGGCGCTCGCGCTGGCCGACGAAGTCTATCTCGGCGTGGTGGACCGGCCCGAGAAACTGAAACCGGAAGAACGCTTTGACCCCGAAGCGGTCGTGCAACACTTGGAAACGCAGGGGCTGACCGCGCGCGCCGCCGCGAGCAACGCGGCGCTGTTGGCGTTGCTGACGGCCGATACGTTGCCGGTCTCCGGGCCGAGGGTCGTCGCCTTTTTCAGCAACGGGTCGTTTGACGGGATTATCGGGCGCTATGTGACCGCGGCCCGGGCATGAGCGGATTCAGCGCGTCACGATTTGAACGCGTCGGGCCTCGAGCCGTTCCATTTCGGCGCGGCGCTTGGCCATGCGTTCTTTAAATCCTTCGAGAAACTCGGCGGCGTCGAGGCCCAGCTTGGAAGGGTCGATTTCGGCGTAGCGGCGCTCGCGATCCACCAATGCGGCAATTTCGGAGGCGAGCCGGTCGTGCTGCAGCGTGAGGCTCACCGAAACAATTTCCCGGACCGTGCGCCCGGAGATTTGCGCGTAAAGCAGATCGGCGAGCTGCTTTGAAGAGAGGCCGGGGCTGCTGGTCATGAGCGCGAGCTTCAGGTGCTTGATGGCATCCTGCAGGTCGGCCCGATCTTCGGGGAGCAAGCCGCTGCCCTGCTTGCCCAGCCAGAGCGAAAACATGAAGTCGTCGCGGGCGGTGACCTTTTCGTCGAGCGGCGCTTTTTGGCAGCCGGCAATGAGGCTGAGCGCCGCACACGCGGCCAAAGCGCGGAGCTGGCGAGCCGTGATCACGACTTACTGGGCCTGCTTGGCGACCTTGAAGGACGCGGGCTTTTGGCCGGCCGGGAGCGCGAGCAAATCGTAGTCCTGAAAGCCGGTGATCTTGACCTCGGCGAAGTCGCCCACGGGCAACTCGCGCGGGACGTAAACGCGGCCGTCGATATCGGGCGCATCGGCGTCGCCGCGGGCGACCCCGACTTCCTCGACGAGGACTTTGATGGTGTCGCCCACGCGGCTCTTGCTCACATCGGCGGCGATGGTCTGCTGGAGCTGCATCAGGCGGTGCCAACGGGCTTCCTTGGTTTTGGCGGGAATCTGGTTTTCCATCTTCGCGCCGCGGGTGCCTTCCTCTTGGGAATAGCGGAAAACGCCGAGGCGTTCGAATTTGGTCTCGCGGATAAACGTCTCGAGTTCGGCGACGTCGGCCTCGGTTTCACCGGGAAAGCCGACGATAAACGTGGTGCGCACCGCAATGCCGGGAATGCCGGCGCGGATGCGCTTGATGAGGTCGCGGATGTAGTCGCCGCTGGTCTCGCGCTGCATGGCGCCGAGCATGTTGTCGGAGATGTGCTGAAGCGGAATATCGATGTAACGGGCGACCTTCGGGCACTCGGCGATGGTTTGAATGAGCTCGTCACTCCAATGCGCGGGGTGCGTGTAAAGCAGGCGAATCCAGAAATCGCCCTCGATGGCGTTGAGTTGGCGGAGGAGGGTCGTGAGGGCGGTGCCGCGGGTGGAATCGACGGGGGTGCGCGGATTGGGGCGCTGCTCCCAGGTATCCATGCCGAAGAAGGTCGTGTCTTGGGAGATGAGATTGAGCTCCTTCACGCCTTCTTTGACGAGCTGCCGTGCCTCGGCGACGACGCTCTCGACGGTGCGACTGCGATGGCGGCCGCGAATCTGCGGGATGATGCAGAACGTGCACGGATGGTTGCAGCCCTCGGCGATCTTGACGTAGGCGGTGTGCTTCGGGGTGAGCCGGAAGCGCGGGGTGTTGAAGTCCGGGATATAGGTCGAACGGGCCGTGACGAAATTCTCAGCGACGTGCTTGGCGGCGCGTTCTTTGGCGAACAGCCCTTCGATGATGGGCGCGACTTTGGTGACTTGGTCGAGACCGATAAAGGCGTCGACCTCGTCATTAAGTGACGTGGAGAGGTCCTTGGAAAACCGCTGGGACATGCAGCCGGCGACGATGAGTTTCTGCTCTTTGCGGCGCTTCTTCATGCCGCGGTTCTGGTGGACCTCCAGAATGTGGCCGATGGATTCCTCCTTTGAGGAGTCGATGAATGAGCAGGTGTTGACGATGACGACATCGGCTTTCTCCGCCTCGGGAATCACGACCATGCCGGCCTGGTGCAGGTGACCGATCATGATCTCGCTATCGACGAGATTCTTGGCGCAACCGAGGGAGATGAGACTGACTTTGATCATGGGCTGAGCGGAGAAGTGACAGGGAACGGTTGAAACGTCCGGTATTTTCGCGAACAAAAAACCGCGGCGTCGGCCGCGGTTTCGTCGGAAAAAACTGAAGCCGGAAACGGCGTTACTTCTTGGCGGAGGCCTTGCCGGCCTTCTTGGCGAGGAGCTTGCGGCGCTTGTTGTAGGCGGCGCGGCGTTTACGTTTGATGTGCTTATTCAGTTGTTGGCCCATGGATGTAGTGTGGTGAAAAGGGAGAGTGTTCAGAGCGCCAAAGGTGAGTCAAGCGCCGGGGCGGGCTCAGGGCAGCTCGTAGACTTCGGCCAAGACGCTGCCACCGGGCGAACCGGCAACGGGTCTGGCCTCGACGGTGTAGCCACCGGGATTGAGCGTGATGATCATGATCGCGTCGCGGCTGGCCGCCGACGTGGGCGGGAACGTCACGGAGTTGTTGAGCGTGAGGATTTGGGCGTCGCCGCCCCAGTTGTCGTTGCTGGCGAAGGGCGTGGATGCCCCGGCGGCAAACAGCGCCACCTGCGGGTCCGGCATCGAACCGGACAGGGAGAACAGCGTGCCGAGCGTGGGACCGAGGGCACGGATCAGCACGGTCTTCGCGGTCGTGCC
>CALSBN010000291.1:0-5468 GCA_943373185.1 Opitutus sp. GAS368
CCTATCGCCTACGAAGGCCCCGATTCCGCCAACGCCCTCGCCTTCCGACACTACAACCCAACCGAACTCGTCAACGGCAAGACCATGGAGCAGCACATGCGCTTCTCCGTCGCCTACTGGCACGCCTTCCGCGGCACCGGCTCCGATCCCTTCGGCCCCGGCACCATTGTCCGCCCGTGGGAGAAGGGCAAAGACGCCGTCTCCGTCGCCAAGGTCCGCATGGACGCCGCCTTCGAGTTTTTCCAAAAAATCCGCGCGCCGTTCTACTGCTTCCACGACCGAGACATCGCTCCTGAGGGCACCACGCTCGCCCAGTCCAATAAGAACCTCGCCGCCATCGTCGCCCACGCGAAATCCCTCCAAAAGGCCACCGGCGTTAAACTCCTCTGGGGCACCGCCAATCTGTTCTCGAACCCGCGCTACATGTGCGGCGCCTCGACCAACCCCGACGCCCACGTCTTCGCCTACGCCGCCGCACAAGTGAAGAGCGCCCTCGACGCTACGAAAGAACTCGGCGGCGAGAACTACGTCTTCTGGGGCGGCCGCGAGGGCTACGAGACTCTGCTCAATACCAACCTCAAGCGTGAGCAGGACCACCTCGCCGCGTTCCTGCACATGGCCGTCGATTACGCGAAGAGCATCGGCTTCAAGGGCCAATTCCTCATCGAGCCCAAGCCGAAGGAGCCCACCAAGCACCAATACGATTTCGACGTCGCCAGCGGCATCGCCTTCCTCCGCACCTACGGCCTCGAAAAGTATTTCAAGTTCAACATCGAGACCAACCACGCCACCCTCGCCGGCCACACGTTCCAGCACGAGATCGAGGTCGCCGCCTCCCAAAACATGCTCGGCTCGATCGACGCCAACGCAGGTGACGAACTCCTCGGCTGGGACACCGACCAGTTTAACACCAACGTCAAAGAGCTCACCCTCGCCATGACGAGCATCCTCAAAGCCGGCGGCCTCGGCACCGGCGGCTTCAACTTCGACGCCAAGCTCCGCCGTCCGTCCATCGACCCCGAGGACCTCTTCCACGCCCACATCGGCGGCATGGATGCCTACGCCCTCGCCTTTAAACTCGCCCGCCGGATCATTGCCGACGGCAAGTTCGACCAGTTCGTCGCCAATCGTTACGCGAGCTTCGACACCGGTTTCGGCAAGGACATCGAGAGCGGCAAAGCCACATTCAAGTCCCTCGAGAAACTCGTCCTCACCAAGCTCGGCGAACCCACCCCGCGCTCCGGCAAACAGGAATACCTGGAGAACCTGCTCAACACCTACCTCCACGGCTAATCCGAAAGTAGGGCGGCGTCTCCGACCCGCCCTTCCGAAACTGCGGGCGGAATCGCCGAACCCGGTTCGCACTCCTGAAATCCCCCCGGGCCGCTCGCCAGAGCGGCCCTTTTCATTTCACTACTCCGAGCATGATCCTACGCCGCGCCCTTCTCCCGCTTATCCTTTTCGGCTGCGCGTTGCTCGTTTCCACCGGTTGCTCCACCGCCCTCTCCACCCGCAAGGCCACCGACCTCGCCCGCTTCAAACGCATCTACGTCGAGAGCCGCCTCTCCGACAATCACCGGATCGACGAAAAGATCGCCACCGAACTCCGCGCCCTCGGCGTCGACGCCTCCTTCGGCGTCGCCACGATGCGTCCTGAGGGCGTCGATGCCATCGTGAGCTACGAGGACCGCTGGCAGTGGGATTTCAAAGACTACATGATCGAAATCAAAATCGACCTACGTGAGGCGCGCTCCAACAAACCCCTCGCCACCGGCAGCTATTACCAGGCGTCGCTCAAAACCAAGTCGTCCGAAGAAGTGATCCGCCTGATCCTCACCCCGCTTTTCCGGCCGTCAAAGTAGGGCGGCGTCTCCGACCCGCCCTCCACGCCCACGTCGCGCTTTGGCCAACACTGTTTGCGACAAACCTCACCTTCGCGTCCGCCCGCCGCGTGGCCAAAAAAAGGCGCCCGCCGACCGAGGTCAGCAAGCGCCCAACCCTTCCCGATTCGGACAACCGATTACGGCAGGATCACGGTGTCGACGACATGGACCACGCCGTTGCTGCCAACGAGATCGGCTGCGACGACCTTGGCTCCGTTGACCGTGACGCCCATCTTGTCAGCCTTGAGCGCGAGCTTCTTGCCATTCACCGACGGCGCCTCACCGGTCTTCACATCGGCCGCCATGACTTTGGCCGGGACGACGTGGTAGGTGAGGATCGCGACGAGTTTGGCTTTGTTCTCGGGCTTCAGCAGCGAATCCACCGTGCCGGCTGGCAGTTTGGCGAAAGCAGCATTGGTGGGCGCGAAAACGGTGAACGGACCGGCGCCGCTCAGGGTTTCGACGAGCCCGGCGGCTTTTACGGCGGCGACGAGCGTGGTGTGATCGGGCGAACCGATGGCGATTTCGACGACCGTCTTGGCGGATACCGCTGAGACAAGGCCGGTGCAGAGAGCGAGGGTGGCAAACAGGGAACGGAGCTTCATGAGAACGAGAACTATCAGGTTGATGTAACAAGCGGCCGGGTGGACCCAGTCCTACGGTCGCACCCCTGCAACGCACCACCCTCTTCGGCGGATGCATCGATCTCGGAAAAGAAAAACTTACCGATCCCCCGCCCCGATCGCGCACAGAAATCGACCACCGAATCCGAAACTCATCGGCGCTACGTTTTCAGGCCCGGGTTCACTGCGAGGATATCGACTCGAACCATGTTCAAATCCGCGCAACATCACCGCCTCGTCCTGCGTCCTATCCCAGCCATCGCATGAAACTCTCTTCGCTTTGTTTGATCTCAGTCCTGCTTGCCTCCGTCCCGCCTGCACTCTTCGGGGCCGTGATCGGCACCAATCCCCCCTGCCCTCCGCTTTCCGTCGAACGCATCGCCGCCCTCCCTCCCGCCGATCAACCCGCTTGGCGGGACTACCTCGCCCGTTCTGCCGCCACGCTCGCAGCCGACAAAAAATTTTATGCCGACGAGCTCACCACCCTCGGTCTGACCGCGCCGCTCGTCCCCGCCCCCGCCAAGGGCCGCGTCATTCCGGTCAAGCCTCCCGGCGACTCCTTCACGTCCCCCGATTCCCTCCGCCTCGCCGACAACCTCGTTTCGTTTCAGACGCCCGCCGGCGGCTGGAACAAAAATACCGACTTCGCCTCGCGACCACGTCGCCCCGGCGAGCGCTCCGGTTACGAAGCCGGCTACGTCGGCACTCTCGACAACAACGCCACGATCACACCGCTCCGCTACCTCGCCGCCGTCGTCCAAGCCGCCGGAGCCACCCCCGCCGCCGACCGCCATCGCGCCGCCTTTCTGCGCGGCCTCGACTACCTCTTCGCCGCGCAGTTTCCCTCCGGCGGCTGGCCCCAAGTCTACCCGCTGCAAGGCAGCTATCACGACGCGATCACCTTCAACGACGGCGCCATCGTCAACGTGCTGAACTTTCTCCGCGAAGTCGCCGCCGGTCGGGGGGATTTCGCTTTTGTCCCCGCCGAAACCCGCGCCCGCACCACCGCCGCCGTTGACCGCGGACTCGCCTGCATTCTCGCCACCCAAATCGTGAACGCCGACGGTCGCCGCACCGTCTGGGGGCAACAGCACGACCCGCTCACGCTCGTCCCCGTCTCGGCGCGCGCCTACGAGATGCCGTCACAATCTGCCGGCGAGAGCGCGGGCATTGTCCGCCACCTGATGGCGATTCCCGAGCCCACACCCGCCGTGATCACCGCCGTCCATGCCGCCGCCGCATGGTTCGAGCGCACGACGTTGAAAGACGTCACCTACGCTCTGGCACCCGACGGTTCCGGCCATCAACTCATCCCGACTCCTGGCGCGCCCGCGCTATGGTCACGCTACACCGAGATCGGCAGCGACCGCCCCCTCTTTGGCGATCGCGACCGCTCGATTCACGATCAAGTCAGCGGCATATCGAAAGAACGCCGCGCCGGCTACGCGTGGTTCGTCAGTGAACCCAGAAGCGCGCTCACCGCCTACGCGAAATGGTCCCAGCGCCACGCAAAAAAGTAGGGCGAGGTCTTTGACCCGCCCTCCAAGCCCGCGCTCGGCCCGGCGCCAACTTTCCCTTTGCCGCGGCCGACACCGCGACCACCCTCGCCCACGCCTATGAGTTCTTCCCCAATCCGCCCGATCTCCATCGAAACTGAGCCAGCCACTCCGCTCGCTCTCTCCGACACCGGCGGCCTGGGCGGCCACCCCCGGGGCCTCACGACGCTCTTCTTCACCGAACTCTGGGAGCGGTTTTCTTATTACGGCATGAGAGCGCTGCTCGTGCTCTTCATGGTCAAGACCGCCGCCGAGGGCGGACTCGGCTACGACACCAAGCAGGCCACCGCCGTTTACGGAACCTACACGATGAGCGTTTACCTGCTCTCGATCCTCGGCGGCTTCATCGCCGACAACTTCATCGGCGCCCGCCGCGCCGTCTTCGTCGGAGGCATCATCATCGCCGCCGGCCATTTCACGATGGCCCTCAACTCCACCGCCACGTTCTACGCCGGTCTCGTCTTCGTCGCGCTCGGCACCGGCCTGCTCAAGCCCAACATCTCCACGATGGTCGGCAGTCTCTACCGCCCCGACGACGAACGCCGCGACGCCGGTTTCTCCATTTTCTACATGGGCATCAACCTCGGTGCCTTCGCCGCACCGCTCGTCACCGGCTACCTCGCGCAGAGCGATCACTGGAAAAGCGTCCTCGTTTCCTGGGGCCTAAATCCGTTGCACAGTTGGCACTGGGGCTTCGCCGCCGCCGGCGTCGGCATGGTGCTCGGCCTCGTCGTCTACTCCCTGCAACGCGAACGTCTCGCCCACGTCGGCGCCGCACCCGCTCCAGAGGCCGATGGATCCCGCCCGTGGGGCAAGCTCGGACTCGTCGCCCTCGGCTCCCTCGCGCTGATCATCGCGATGAAGGCCAGCGACACCTACCCGGTCATCATCTACGCGCTCTTCGCCGTCCAGATCGCCGCCATCCTCTTCTTCGCCTTTCGCCCCGACGCCGACAGCAAACGCATGGCCGCCATCTTGGTGTTCTTTTTCGCCGCCGAAATCTTCTGGGCGCTGTTTGAGCAAAGCGGTTCCACCATCGCCCTCTTTTCCGACCGCCTCACCCGCAACGAAATCTTCGGTTGGTCTTTCCCGTCGTCCTATTGGCAATCGGTGAACTCCATCTGGGTGGTTCTGCTCGCGCCCATCTTTGCCTTTCTTTGGGTCAACCTCCGCGACCGCCAGCCGTCGAGCCCGATGAAGTTTGTCCTTGGCCTGTTCTTCGTCGCGCTGTCGTTCGCCCTCATGGTGCCCGCCGCCAAGCTCACTGCCCAGGGCAGCATCGGGCCGATGTGGCTGGTCGGCCTCTTTTTCCTCCAAACCGTAGGCGAGATGCTCCTCAGCCCCGTCGGTCTCTCGACGATGACGAAGCTCGCTCCGCACCGCCTCGTCGGCCTCGTGATGGGCAT
>CALSBN010000292.1:0-5433 GCA_943373185.1 Opitutus sp. GAS368
GTTCCTACCTGCCGGAGTTATTGGGGATGTGCGATACGATCGGCGTGATGTGCCGGGGCGAACTCACCGCGGTGCGGCCGCGGGCCGAGTGGGGCGAGACCGAGATCATGCGCGCGGCCACGGGGAGCGCCGGTTGATTTCCGATGAAAGACACTTTTAAACATTTGCTGGCAAAAGGCGGCCCGTTCATCGGGCTGATTTTGGTCATCGTTCTTTTTTCAATCCCGGCGGAGACGCGGGAATTTTTTCTCACCTACAATAATTTTAAGATCATCTTCACGCAGACGGTTATCGTGGCCATCGGCGCCCTCGGGATGACGATGATCATAGTGAGTGGTGGGATTGATCTGTCCGTCGGATCAAGCATCGCCCTTACGAGTGTGGCGGGCGCGCAGTTGATTCAGCGCGGTTGGGCGCCGATTCCGGTATTGCTGGCAATGGTGGCGGTTGGCGCGCTGATTGGACTTTTGAACGGCACGGCGATCGCGGGCCTGCGCATGACCCCGTTTATCATCACGCTGGGCACCCTCGGTGTGGCGCGCGGCTCGGCCAAATGGATGGCGGACAACCAAACGGTGAACTACGACAGCTCGCCGATCAATGGCTGGATGACGACGGCCGACCCCTTTGGCCATGCGTTGCCGGCGGGGGTTTGGGTGACGTTGGGCTTGGCGGTTCTGACCGCGATTCTGCTGCGAAAAACGGTCTTTGGACGGCATGTTTTTGCGCTGGGGTCGAACGAAGCGACCGCGCGGCTTTGCGGCATTGCGACTACACGGCTCAAGGTGGCCATTTACACTTTGGCCGGAGCGTTTTTTGGACTCGCGGGTTTGTTTCAGCTCTCGCGGCTGAGGCAGGGCGATCCGACGGTGGCGGTGGGGCTGGAACTCGACATCATCGCGTCGGTGATTATCGGCGGGGCGAGTCTCAGCGGCGGCGTGGGGACGGTCTTGGGCTCGATGATCGGAGCGTTAATCATGGCCGTGCTGCGCAACGGTTCGCAGCAGATGGGCTGGCCCACTTATTTTCAGGAAATCATCATCGGATTGGTGATTATTGTAGCCGTCTTTTTGGACCGGTTGAGGCAAGGGCGGCAGGCGTGAGGCGAGGGGCCATGCGCCCGGGCTCGTCGAGGAACTCGGCCTTGACAGTGAAAGGGTGGCTCGCGAATTTCTTCCCCTCTGCACGGCGGCCATAGCTCAGTTGGTTAGAGCACAAGATTGTGATTCTTGGGGTCGCGGGTTCGAATCCCGTTGGCCGCCCCAGTGCACTTTTGCAGCGGCGCAGATCGTTTACCTTGGTTTTTCCGACAGCATCAACTTCAACCTCCCCAACTATGTATGGCATGGTAAACAAGGCGATCGAGCAGATGGTGTGTGCCAACCACGGCGAACCGGTCTGGGAGGTGATCAAGGCCCAGGCGAACGTCGATGTGGACGCTTTTATCAGCAACGAGTCTTATGACGACGATGTGACTTACCGGCTCGTGGCGGCGGCGAGTGAGGTTTTGAAGATTCCGGCTGAAACCGTGCTGCGCGCCTTCGGGCGCTACTGGGTTTTGGAGACGGCCCAACGGGGTTACGGTGCACTGATGCAAACCTCTGGGCGTAATTTGGCTGATTTTCTTGTGAACCTGGACCACATGCACACCCGGGTGAAGCTCATCTTCCCGAAATTGATTCCCCCCCGCATCGAATGCCGCGAGGTGACGGCAACTTCGATGCAGCTGCGCTACTTCAGCCATCGCCCGGGGCTCGCCCCGTTTGTGGTCGGGTTGGTCGAAGGTCTCGGCGAGATGTTTCGAACCCCCACGCGGGTCCAGCAAGTCGGATGGAGAGGAACGGATGGAGACCATGATACCTTCAGGGTGGAGTGGAGCGAAGCCTTGCCCGTGGGTTGATGTTCGGGACCGCTTGAACCAGTCCCCTCGATGTTGACTGAGGCGCAATTTGTGCAGGTTTTCCCGTTCCATTTCTCGGTGGACGAAGGCTTACGGATTGCGCGTCTCGGCCCGGGGCTGGCGAGGCTGTGCGGCGCGGCTTCGGTTGGCAGCCAGATGACCGAGGTATTTGAACTGGAGCGGTCGGAAGTCGGCGGAACTTTGGATTCCGCTGCTGTGCGTGCGCGGCTGGGAAACTTGTTCGTGCTGAAAATACGCACCGCTGAGTTGCGGTTGCGGGGACAATTTTTGACGAGTGAAGACTCCAAGATTAAATTGGTTTTCGTTGGGTCGCCTTGGCTCGTTCACCCCGATCAACTTCGGATATTCGGCCTCAATGTGCGCGATTTCGCGATTCACGATCCGATGATCGATTTGTTGCAGATGGCGCAGGCGCAGCAGACCGCATTCGACGACGTAAAACAGCTCGCGGAAAAGTTGACCCGCCAGCGCTCCGAGCTTCGGGGAGTGAATCAAAAATTGGCGGAGCGCAACGAGGTGTTGGTCGCGACCGACGCACGTTTACGGAGGCAAGAGGCCGAGTCCGGGAAATTGGCTTTGGTGGCGGCGCGCACGACCAATGCGGTTGTGGTGACCGACGCCGAGGGCCGAATCGAATGGGTCAATGAGGCGTTTACGAGACTGACAGGTTTTGAGCTTCGAGAGGTCGTCGGACGAAGCCCAGGGTCGATTTTGCAGGGACCGGCCACCGACAAAGTGGTTGTTGAAGAAATGCGCACGCTTCTACGCCAAGGCAGGGATTTCAAGAAGGAGTTGGTCAACTACACCAAAGGCGGACGGGCCTACCATGTTCAGATTGAGATTCAAGCGATGCGCGATGAGTCGGGCGCGATCACCAATTACATGGCGATCGAAAGCGATATCACCGGCCGAGTGCTAAACGATCTCCGTCGGACCTTGCGTGATGCCGTGTTGCGGGCGCTGGCGGGAGCCGACGCGTTGGGGCCGGGCTTGGAGGCGACACTGGAGACGATCGGGAGGGTGCTCGGATACGAGGTGGGTCTCTACTGGGGTATCGTCCCCGACGCCAAGATATTGACGGTGCAATTTTCATGGATTCGCGGAGGGGTCGCGGCGGCGTCGCTGGTGCGTGATTCTAGGTCCCTGAAGCTTGGATTCGGAGACGGTCTGCCCGGGAGGGTTTGGGCGGGCAATACAGTGAGGGCGGTCGAGAATCTTGGCGTCGAAGCGGGTTCTCCCCGAGTCGATCACGCACGGGTTTCAGGCCTTGAGCACTCGATCGGATTGCCCGTGCAGGTTATGGGGAAAGTGGTAGGCGTCATGGAATTTTTTGGGGCGCCGCGAATCGTCGACGACTCCGAGCTTTCGGAGTTTTTACAGCAATTAGGTTATCAGATCGGACTATTTTTCTCCCGGATTCAGGCGCAGGAGGCGTTGCGGCAGGAGCGGGACTTGGCCACGCAAGTGATGTCGTTGATGGAACAAGGTATCGCCGTTACCGGGTTCAACCGGCGAATAGAGTATTGCAATGAAGCCTTTGCCTCTTTGCTCGGGCTGTTGCCGGAGCGGTTGAGAGGCCGGTCGGTGTTGGAACTCCTCGCTGAGGATGAGAAACCGAAGTTTAGCCGGAGTTGGTGGCACCGTGCGTCCCGTGAGAAAACGACCTTCGAGACCCGGTTGCGGCGTGCCGACGGTTCGGATTTTTTTGTTCTTATCACCAGTGTTCCAAGGACGATCGAAGGCCGTCGCGCGGGACATATCTCGACCATCGTGGATTTGACGGATCGTCGTCGGGTGGAGGAAACATTGCGACGGGCCAAAGAGTCGGCGGAAGCGGCAAACCGCGCGAAGAGCTATTTTCTCGCCACGATGAGTCACGAGATTCGGACGCCCATGAATGCGGTTATGGGCATGACGGAACTTTTGCGGGAGACGCAGTTGGATTCAAGGCAGGTGGAGTTTGTCGAGGCGGTGCGCACGAGTTCGGAAGCGCTGCTCGAAATCATCGATGATGTGCTCGATTTTTCGAAGATTGAGTCGAGCAAACTCGTGTTGGATGAACGGAGTTTTGACCTGACAACGTTACTCGAAAGTGTCGTTGAAATGTTGGCGCCGCGGGCGCACCACAAAGGTTTGGAGCTCACCGTGATCATCGACCCGGCGATTCCGAGGTGGCGGCACGGCGATCATGGACGTCTACGGCAAATCCTCGTGAACCTCCTGGCAAACGGCATCAAGTTTACGCAGGCAGGAGAGGTAGTTCTGCGAGTCGACTTTGGGTCCGCCGGCAGTCCGGACAACCAACTCCGTTTTTCGGTCGCGGATACGGGGGTCGGGATTCCGGTCAACCAACAGGAGGTTATTTTCGATCCGTTTGTGCAGGCGGATACCACGGCAACCCGACGTTTCGGTGGCACCGGTCTGGGCCTCACGATTTCCAAGCGACTGGTGAAGCTGCTGGGTGGCCAAATGGGATTGAAGAGTGCGCCCGGAAGCGGCTCATTGTTTTGGTTTTCGATTCCCCTTTTCGCCGGCAAGGGGGCGGCACCGGAGGAGGAAGGAGCGGGTTTAAACGGGCTGAAGGTGCTGCTCCTTGATGGGCATGCGTCTGCGGCTGAGAGTTTGTCGAAACTGATGTCGCGATGGGGCTCCCGGTTGGAGACGGCAAGCAGCGTGGGGATCGCGATGGACCGTATTCAGTCGGCGCAAAACTCAGCCGATCCGTTTCGGGCGGTTCTGATCGACGGTCGATTTCTTGATGAGTCGGGAGTTCAAATTGCGGGTCGGATCGCGAGTGTCTTCGGTGCGGCGCGGCCACGCATTGTTCTCTTCAATCGGGCCAACAACTTCGGACTCCCTGCGGAAGCTTCGGGCGCGGTTGATCGCTACCTGATGAAGCCGGTGAAATCGGCGAGCTTAAGCGCGTGTTTGCGCCGGCTGTTGCTCGAGCAGAAGACTGCGGTCCCTTGGTCAAATTCAGCGACCGAAGTCGATGCGGAGCAAAGTGAGAACAGCGACATCCGGATTTTGGTAGCGGAGGATCGAGAGATCAATCAGCGGTTTGCCCGTCTTATGTTAGAGCGTCTGGGCTATCAGGCGGATTTTGTGGCCAACGGAGAACACGCGTTGGAGGCCGTGGGTCGGACGGATTACGACGTGATTTTGATGGATTGTCAGATGCCGGTGATGGACGGATATGAAGCGACCCGGGAGATCCGCCGTTTCGAAGCGCAGTTGCCGCCGGACCGGCGTCGTCACGTGCAAATCATTGCGATGACCGCCAACGCGATTTCGGAAAACCGCGAGCTTTGTCTGGCCAGCGGGATGGATGGTTTCATCAGCAAACCGGTGCGAATTGAACTCGTGCGGGATCTGTTGAGAAGCATCACCCGTCAAGCGGCCGGCGTGATGCCCCCGGCGTTTTCGATGATTGAGCGGGATGCGGTCATGGCGACGGAGAATGCCAGCATAGCGACGCTTCGCTCGGAGTTCGGTGATGATGCCGCGATCGA
>CALSBN010000293.1:0-5344 GCA_943373185.1 Opitutus sp. GAS368
AATCCAAGCCCCAGCTCCTTTGTTGGCTCACCTGTGATGGCGTCCACATGGACCCCGGCTCGGGCAAACACACCATTCTCGGCGTGTTTTCCAACATCAAGGCCCACCGTTTTCCCGTCACCCACCCGTTTATGGTCTGGTTCATGACCCTCACCGATTGCTCGCCTGGCGAACACAAGATGCGCATCTCGATGGGCCTCGATGCCACCCAGGTCCAACCCCTGATCGAACGCCCGTTCGAAGCCCGGAGCCCGCTCGACCGCATCAACCTCATCAACGAAATCCGCAACCTCACCTTCCCCCAAGCCGGCGACTATTCCCTCCTCGTCGAAATCGACGACGAGCCGATCCTCGCCACCAACCTCACCGTGACTGACTAGGGGGGGGATCTAGTTTTCCAAATGTCATGACGATAGGTCGGTTGGTATCTAGAGTCGTATTCTCGCTCGCAGGAATCGTGCTGCTCAATTCGGCGGATTTGGTTGGTCAAGGGACCGGCGCCTCAAAGGTTGGCCGGATGCCGACCGTAGAGGTGAAAGAAAATCTACCTGACATCCAATCGGACCCCAAAATGTTTTTGGAGCCGATCCCTGTCTACGAACCAAGTGGATACATATTCGCGCTCTTCCGAACATTTTTCGGCCGAAGCCTACCCGTCCTTTCAATGGTATCGCCCGCGTCGATGGCTTCTGGCCCGGAAACAGCGGTGCTTTTGCTGGAAGAATCTACAGGAAAAGTTAGCCGTTGGTTTCTCGAATACGCGGTGGCTGACGCTAGAATCGAAGATTGGGAGCTATCATCTGCCCAGAAAAGTTTAGATCGAGGGATCACCGCGACACGCACTCGGGTCGAAATCCCCAAGGATTTTGCGGCGAAGTTAATCGCATCATGGTCGGCGGTTTTATCAGGCGTTCGCCTTCAACCGCGCGGATGGGCAGTATTGGATGGTTCAGCAGTTTTTTTCCAATGCAGAGAGGAGTTTGGCCAAGCGCAGTTTCCGGGAACGTCCGGAGCTCCCGCCAAATTGGCCGAACTTGGAAGCAAACTTTACAAACTTCCCCGACTTGAATCTTCAAAACAGAAGGCAGCGATCAAAGAGTGCATTGCGCTCGCAGATAAAATAATCGAAATCACGAAAACTCCATGAGCATCTCATCTCCCTCCTACGACCTCATCGGCGCCGGTAATCCCATCATGGATTTGCTCGCCCGCGTCCCCGACGCGTTTCTCACCCAGCACGTCCGCGGCGCCAAGGGCGGCATGGAACTCGTCGATGCCGATGAGATGCACCGCCTCGTTTCTCAGCTCCACGCCAGCCCCGTGCGCGCCCCCGGCGGTTCCGCCGCCAACACCATTATCTCCGCCGCCCGCCTCGGACTCAAAACCCGCTATCTCGGGAAAATTGGCTCCGACGAGACCGCCGATACCTACCACCAAAACTTCCTCGACCATGGCGTGGATGGCTCCCGCTTCAAACGCGCGCCCCTCCCCAACGCCCGCTGTCTCTCCCTGATCACGCCCGACGGCCAGCGCACCTTGCGCACCTGCCTCGGTGCCGCGATGACCCTCTCGCCCGATGAGGTCAGCCCCGCAGATTTTTCCGGAAGCCGCCACGCCCACATCGAGGGCTACCTGATGTTCAACCCCGCCCTCGCCGCCGCCGTCGTCTCGGCCGCCCGCACCGCCGGATGCACCATCAGCATCGACCTCTCGTCCTTCGAAGTCGTCAACGTCGCCCGCGATTGGATCATGGCCCAGCTCCACGAGGGCGTCGACGTCGTGTTTGCCAACGAAGACGAGATTCACGCGCTCTATCAGACAAAAACCACCGCCTACGACGAACTCGCCAAGCGCCTCGCCTCCCACGGTGGCCTCGCCGCCGTCAAGATGGGCAAAGACGGCGCTTGGATCGCCCGCGGCGCCGAGCTCCACCGCATCGACCCGGTGAAAGTCCCCCAAGCCATCGACACCACGGGCGCAGGCGACGCCTGGGCCGCCGGCTTCCTCCACGGCTATTTGAGCAACTGGTCGCTCCCCGCCGCCGGCACCCTCGGCTCCGTCCTCGGTGCCGAGTGCGTCCAACACATCGGCCCCGCCATCCCGGAATCCCACTGGCCCGCCGTCCGCACCCGCGCCGCCGCTTTGGCCACCACTTGATTCGTCATCGCGTCCCGTAGGCCGCGAGCTTGCTCGCGCTTCTTCCAGCGCCGCGTCTCACCAGGATCACGCGGCGTTTTTCATTTCTCTCGGCAACCTTCGCCGCCGCTCCCGGTTTCACCGCTCGTTTTGAACCGCGCCCGTCGCCGCCATCCACCATCCGTCCGCCACGTAAATCAAGCCTCCTGCGTAAAGAAGCCCCCGCAATCCAACCGAGGCAAGTAGGGCGCGAAAGCTGAAGACGCCGACCGAGCTCTCCGCCTGATTCTCACCAAGCACGTGGGTTTCGTCGATACCCGCCAAAGTGTTCCAATCGCGCAGCCAAGCCGATTCCAGAAAATCACATTGACAGATTACTCTACATTGCAGAGTAATCTGCCATGAACATAAACCCTTCGGACGCCGCCCGCGCCTTGGCCGAAATCGAACGGACCCGCGCCGCGATGCGCCAGGCGGTCCGCAGCCACTGCGGCCACTATCATCTCTGGATCTGGGGCGCTGCTTGGATCGCCATGCCGCTCTACGCCCAACTCGCCGGCGACGACCACGCCCGGCAACTCGGTTTGGTTTGCCTCCCCGCGGCCGGGTTGTCCGCCTTCGTCGGCCGCGCGCAATCCCGTCAAATCCGCCTTCCCTTCGACACCCGTTTACTTGGTGCCATCGCCGCCCTCGTTTGCTTCGCGGGCATTTTCCCATTCGTCCTCGACGCCCGGCCCGCCCTGCGGCCGCTCTACGCCTACACGTGCTTGATCGTCATGCAGGCCTACATTGTCGCCGGTTTGTGGACCGACAGTTATCTCCTATGGATCGGGATCATCGTCAGCGCCCTGATCTTGGTCGGCCTCTTTCTTTTCCCCGCAGTCTTCTGGATCTGGATGGCCGTCTTCGGCGGCGGTTCGCTGGTCGCAACCGGTTTCTATGTCCGCTACTTTTGGCGCTGATCATACCCCCTATGCCCGACCTCGACGAACTCATCCACCAACCCGTGCGTCTCCGCATCATGTCAGCCCTCACCGCCCTCGATTCACGGAAGCAAGTGGATTTCTCCTTTCTCAAGGAAAAGCTCGAACTTACCGACGGCAACCTCGGGGCCCACCTCCGCTCATTGGAAGAGGCCGGCTACCTCACGATCGAAAAGACTTTCGTTGAGCGCCGCCCCAAAACCTTCGTCGCCGCCAGCGGGGCGGGGCGCAAAGCCTTCGCTGCCCATGTCGCCGCGCTCCAAGCCATCCTCAAGTCGTCCTGAGTCCATTTCGCACGCCACTTAACCTCCGGGCGTAACTTTTCCTGCTCAATCCGGTTCCCCGTTTTCCCACTCTCCACTCTCAGCTTCCGCCGATGCTCTCCCTCGCTTCCATCACCAAACGCTACGGCCCCCTCACCGCCCTCGACGGCGTCTCCCTCGACATCGCCCGCGGCGAATTCTTCGGCCTCCTCGGGCCCAACGGCGCCGGCAAGTCCACCACCATGTCCCTCATCGCCGGCCTCCGCGCCCCCGATGCCGGCACCCTCACCCTCGACGGCCAACCCCTCAACGCCGCCAACGCCACCGCTCGCCTTTCGCTCGGCTTGGTCCCCCAGCACGTCGCCCTCTACCCCGAACTCTCCGCCGATGAAAACCTCCGCATCTTCGGCGAACTCTACGGCCTGCGCGGCGCCGATCTCCGCTCGCGCATCGACGCCGCCCTCGAGGCCGTCCAACTCTCCGACCGTCGCCGCGATCCCGTAAAGAACTTCTCCGGCGGAATGGCGCGCCGCCTCAACCTCGTCGCCGCCCTCCTTCACCGCCCAAAACTTCTGCTCTGCGACGAGCCCACCGTCGGCGTCGATCCCCAGTCGCGCAACGCCATCTTCGAATACCTCGAACGCCTCAACCGCGAGGGCCTCACCGTCATCTACTCCACGCACTACATGGAGGAAGCCACCCGCCTCTGCTCCCGCATCGGCATCATCGACCACGGCAAACTCCACGCCCTCGGCACCCTCGACGAACTCCTCACAAAACTCCCCTTCGAGGAGGAAATCCGCTTCCCCGCCAACGCCGACACCGCCGGCCTCGCCGCCCAACTCCCCGCCCACGGCGAACTCTCCACCGCCGACAACTCCCACCGCTTCCGCCCGCGCGCCGATTTCAAACTCTCCACGCTTTTCGCCCTCGCCGAATCCCACTCCCTCCCCGGCCGTCTCTTCACCAGCCAACGCCCCTCTCTCGAAGCCCTCTTCCTCCACCTCACCGGCCGCACCCTCCGCGAGTAATTCCCTCCTGTCATTGCGAGGAGCGCAGCGACGCGGCAATCCAGCTCGCCCCGCACCCCAACTTATCTCCCGGCTTCAACTCCACTCCGCCCCGCGCTTCGCCGATCAGGCGAAGCCGGCACCCGTCAACTCGCGATCCACCCTCCGAAAAATTAGCGAAGATTAGCGGTTAACCAACCGATTCCTCCGCGCCGAACTTTCAGCTCTCAACTCCGCCGCCACACAGCGTCCCCCATGCATCCCGTCCTCGTTCTTCTCCGCAAAGATTTCATCAATTTCTTCCGCAACAAGGCCGCCGTCGCCCTCACGTTCATCATCCCGTTCGTGATGATCTACCTCTTCGGCCAGATCTTTGGCATCAACCGCAAGGACTCCGGCCCCAACGGCATCCCGCTGGCCGTCGTCAACGCCGGCTCCAATCCCGCCGCCGCCAAACTCGTCGAGAGCCTCCGCGCCGAGAAGAGCTTCCGCGTCATCACCGAATTCACCAACCCCGATCAGTCCAAGCGCCCGCTCACCGAGGCCGACCTGCGCCCGCTCATGCAGGCTCCCGGCGCGCCGTTCCGTTTCGCGCTCATCTTGCCCGCCGACCTCGTCAACCCCGACCAGATCGGCCTAAAACTCAAAATCTTCTCCAACCCCCGCAACGAGATCGAAACCCAAACGGTCAACGGGCTGCTCCAAAAAACCATCTTTACCAACGTCCCCCAACTCCTCGGCGAATCGCTTCAGGCCAACGCCAAATCCTACCTCGGCGAGGCCCGGTTCAAACAGTTCAACGGCACCATCGCCGGCGCCGTCGCCAGCGCCTTTGGCGGCGACAAAGCAGAGATCCAACGCGACCTCGAATCCGGCCAACTCGCCCCCGGCCTCCGCCGCCTCGACGTCCCCGCCCCCGGCCCCGCCGCCTCTTCAACTTCAACCCCTCAAC
>CALSBN010000294.1:0-5250 GCA_943373185.1 Opitutus sp. GAS368
GTCTCGCCCGTGGGTTTTCGAAACCCTGATCACGGGCGGGACGCCCGTGCCACTTCGATCACCGAACTCGGGCGGAAGATGCTGCGGTTTCCGGTGCATCCGCGTTACGCGCGCATGTTGCTCGCGGCGCAGGAGCGAGGGTGCGTGCGGCCGGTGGCGCTGATGGCGGCGCTCACGCAGGGGCGGAATTTCCTGCTGCGCGGCTCAACGAAGGACGTAGAGCAGGCGCGCGAGGACGTGTTGGGCGAGGAACATGAGAGCGATTTCTTTTTGCTCATGCGCGCGTGGAGTTACGCCGACAAGGCCGGTTACAGCGTCGAGGCGTGTCGGCGGCTTGGGATTCATGCGCAGGGCGCGCGGGCGGTGGGGCCGCTGTTCGAACAGTTTCTGGAGATCGCGCGCAAGGAAGGTCTCGACGTGGGCGAGGCGCGCGTGGACGACACGGCGGTGCGCAAGTGCGTGCTCGCGGGCTTTTCGGACCAACTCGGCAAGCGGCTCGACGCGGGCACGCTGCGGGTTGAACTCGTGCACGGCCGCCGCGGCGTGCTGGCGCGCGAGAGCGGCATCCAACAGGCGCGGTTACTGGTGGCGGCGGAGATCAGCGAGATCGGGCGCGGCGACGGCGAGGTGAACACGTTGCTCACGCTCGCGACCGCGATCGAGGAGCCGTGGCTGAAGGAGCTGTTTCCCGACGATTACTACGAAGCGCGCGGCGTGCTCTACGACGAGCAGGCGAAGCGCGTGGTCGCGCGGAAGGAGAAACGCTTCCGCGATCTCGTGCTCGAGGCCAAGGGCAACAGCGACGACGTGCCGATGAATGAGGCCGCCGCGCTGCTCACCAAGGAAGTGCTCGCGGGGCGGATCGTGATCGAGGCGTGGGACGAGAGCGTGGAGCAGTGGATCGTGCGCGTGAACCGGCTCGCGGAATGGTTCCCGGAACTGGAGGTCAACGTGCTCACCGACGCCGACCGCGGAACGCTGATCGAGCAGATTTGCTTCGGTGAAACGAGTGCGCGCGCCGTGCGCGAGAAGCCCGTGATGCCCGTGCTGCGCGACTGGCTGACGGCGGAGCAGCTCGCCGTGATCGACGATTATTTGCCGGAGAAGCTCACGATGGGGAACGGCCGGAAAGCGAAGCTCACGTATCACAAGGAAGGCCCGCCGATCATGAGCGCGCGCATCCAGGAACTCTTTGGCGTCGAGGGAAAATTCACGATCGGCCACGGTCGCGTGCCGGTGAAATTTGAAGTGCTGGCGCCCAACCACCGCGCGATTCAGGTGACCGACGACCTCACGAGCTTCTGGCGCGACATGTATCCGAAGGTGAAAGCCGAACTCTCACGGCGCTATCCGCGGCACGAGTGGCGGTGAGACGCTGCGTGGACGGGGGAAGAGGTTGTCCGCGAACTACGCGAATGGACGCGAAAGGGGAGACGGCGGACGAGGATAGTTCCGTTGTTCAACGCAGACGGAGACGTGCTTCCACTTCCCGCCATGGCGCACCGACTGAGAGATTCGTGTCGAAGTCGGCTTGGGCCTCGTTGAGCAGTGTCTTTTCGTGGCCGGTCGGCCCGATGGATTTTCATCTTCCCTGAACCGGGCAGAGCTTTCTGCACGCGTCTCGTCGGATGGCGGAATGGGTCGGTCAGTATTCAAAGGCTCTCCGGCATCAGCACGGGAATGACTTTGTTGCCGTGACGGCGATAGATGCGAAAATCGTTATCGAGCGTGAAGACGACTCCGTTGGGGTGCAACTCGGCCATCCGCACGAGGCAGGCATCGGCGAGCGACATCGGACGATCGCGGTAGCGGCGCATTAGGGCGCGCAAGTCGGGCAATTGGTCCTCGATCTCAAAGCTGGTCCGTAACACGCCCCGCTCGAGCAGCGCAAACAACGGGTCGGTATCGACGCCTTCACGCTTCAGCAGGAAAGCGGCTTCAGTCAGCACCGGTTCGCAGGTCAGAAGCGGCGGGTGCAGGCGCTTCCACTGCGCGCAGACCCAATCATGGTGTTCGGCGCCGGCCGCGAGAAAGGTAACCAGCGGTCCGGTGTCGAGAAGCACCGCGCCTTTCACTGGCCGAATCCTTCCATATGCTTGGGATTGGTCGCCAGATCGCGGGGCAGACCCTTGAGCGAGCCGGCCAAATCACGCGCCAGGTCGTAGCAGGTGGCCTTGCCGCCGACGGTGCCCGCATCCAACGACTTCTCCAAACACTCCCGCACCAGCGACGACTTGGTTGTGCCGCGCGCACGCGACTCGGACTCCAGGCGCTCCAGCAGGCGATCAGGCAGTTTCAGGGAGATCGTATTCATAAAACAGAAAGTAATACCCGCCATGGCTTCGCGCAATATCGGATTCAAAAAATTCTGAAGGGAGCAGAGATTCACGATCGGCCACGGTCGCGTGCCGGTGAAGTTTGAAGTGCTGGCGCCCAACCACCGCGCGATTCAGGTGACCGACGACCTCACCAGCTTCTGGCGCGACATGTATCCGAAGGTGAAGGCCGAACTCTCACGGCGCTATCCGCGGCATGAGTGGCGGTGATGCGGCGCGTGGAAGGCATGATCAACTCTCTGTTGGCCTAAACCATTTGCGTCGCACGCTAGACGAAACGAGTCAGAAGACGAACGATTGCTCTCATCCATAATCCAAGTAGGCTGAAGCTAGCTCCCAATAAGCATGAAATAACGGCAACTGTGGATGCAGACAGAGCGAGGTTTGAAAGCATCAGCGCCAGCAGCACCGCAACAAATGCCCCGAAGGGCATCGTCCTTTTGGCAAGTGCCCAATCAAAAACTCTGATCTCTGCAGGTCGACTTACCATCTTTACGCCAACTTTTTCAGTGGTGAGATTAACAGTCGGAACTGCATTGGGATTGGTGGAGTTTATCCAGAAAAGAAACGAAACCACTTCGCCACGATTTAGAGCGGGCAGATGAAATTCTTTGTTTCGAAGCAGGTAGGCCATCGACGGATGCCTTGGGCGATCATCCTTGGGAACCGCAGAGACAACCTCCTGTGTCCGGATGAAATCAGAACTCAAAAGCAGCGTTTTTGCACTCGTGTTAATACTCCCTGTAGCTTCAACGATGGAGAATTCGGGATTGAAGGTGATCAGGATATCCATCGCCGATATATCGCGCCCCGACTCGTTGCATGCATTAATCTGGCAGCACTGCACATTCGTGCAGGGGACACTATCGAGCTGGATCACGAGTTTGAAATTTGTTGGGCCAGAATTCACTGCGGCAATTCGTTGGAATGTGGCAGTCCAAGCTATGGGAATTCGGCGATTTCTAAAAACTGCCCAGATATGGTTGAGCAAGAAACCAACGAGTGCATACGAAAACGCCTTCCAGTCCGGGGTCGCTGAGAGAAGAAAGCGCTTAAGTTCGTCCATAATACCTAGCTATTAACACATGGATTTGAGGACAATGGGAAACTTAGACGTGCCCGTTCATACATCAAACCACGTCGGCGCCGTCGTAAAATGATTCCGCCGAGTCGAGCTGATTACACGTTCTTGCGGCGTGCGGTTGGCGCGGCGGAGGTGGACGGCGAGCGCGGGGGCGCCGTCCACCCGATGCGGAACGCCTGCACACGCGCGCGCAGCGATCGAGTAGTTGTGCCGGGAGCCTCCTGTGACCTCTTGGGAGCGGCGGATTCAGGAGAATCCGCCCTGGCTCGGAGCGGGGTGAGGGCACCACGCCTACATCTATCTGTGGTTTGCGAAGACGATATACATCGCGGCTTCCTGGATGCGGGTGTCTTCGGTGTTGGCGCCTAGCGTGAAGCTGGCGTCGCGAGGTGTGGTCGTGGCGAAGAGGCTCAGGGATTGGCCGGCGACGGTGAGTTTGGCGCCGGTGGGCGAGAACTGTTTCGTGAGCCACGCGGGACGGGGGAGGCGGTCGTCGTGGGCGATGGTGACGGTCGTGTCGGCCGTTACGGCGAGTTCCATGTGGTCCACGGCGCTGGTGATGGAGTCGCGGTCCTCTGCTTGCATCCAGTCGGCTCCGAGGAAGACGGGCCGGCCGCGTGGCGCAGGGAGTGTCGGCGCGGCGGGCGTCCGCGACGGACGTCCCGACGGTGAACCGACCGGCGTTCGGTTCTACAGGGTGGGCGGCTCGGACTGCTGTCGGGATGGAGCGGCGGCGGTCGGTGCTGGGGACGCGTTGCTAGGGTGTGGCGTCCTTCAGCTCGGCGCGCTCGGCGGAGTATTTTTCCAAAAGGACATCGAGGCGCGCGGTGATTTGCGCTTCGGTGCCGACGACGAGCCAGTAGCGGTAACGGTAGGTCGACTTCGGGCCGAGGTTCACGCGGTCGATCGGCGCGACATGCATGCACGGGCCGGCGGCGGGATCGGCGGATGCACCGCCGGCGTGCGGGCCGAAGTTCCAAGGTTGCGTGGCGGTGGGGCTGAACACGGCGACGCCTTGGCCGCCGGGCTCGAACATCGCCATGATGTTGAGCGGGGGCTTGGTCGTGCCCCACGGAGGGCCGGGCGGCTGTGTCTCGGTGCGCCACCAGCCGGAGCCGAGGTAGGTTTTGATGGTGGCGAAATTGCGCGTGAAGTAGCAGGCGGGGATTTCTTGAGGAGAAGGGTTCGCAGGGCCCCAGCGGTCGCCGTCGGCGCGTTGGGCGACGAACTCGTTTTTCACGAGAACGACGTCGGGCATGCCGGGCTCGAAGCCGGTCCATTGGCGCATCACGGCGGCGGCGGGCTCGGCGGGCATGTCCCAGAGATTGGGAATGGTTTCGCCGTAGAGCGTGGCGGCGTCGAGGCGCTTGAACGCGGTGACGCGCGCCCACGATCCGACGCCGCCGCCTTGGATGGGATTCCACGACCACGGGCTCCAGGATGTGCTCTGGCCTTCGGCGCGGCGGTCGAGAATGAGGCCGGCGTAGTAGGACTGCTGGATGAGGCGGCCGGGATCGGCGGAGTTGACCATGTTCTGCGGGTAACCGGTCCACGAGAGGTGCGTGATCGCGGCGCCTTTCGCGCGGTCGACGCCGATCTTGACGGTGCCGTTGTCGAGGAGGAGGAGTTCCTCGCCGCGCGCGCCGATGTTGGGCGTGGCCGCGGAAGCAAGAGAGACCGACAGGCAGGTCAAAGTGAGGGCAAGGCAGAGGCGGGATTTCATGGGGCGAATGCGGTCTTCAAGCCGAGCGGCTGGCGTTGTGGGTTGATTTTGAGCCGACGAGGAGGGGGTGGGGAGCCGGCGTTTACTTCTCCGAGGGCGGGATGGGC
>CALSBN010000295.1:0-5223 GCA_943373185.1 Opitutus sp. GAS368
GATCTCATCGTCGGTAAAGAACCGGTGCCGGACAGCATCGTGAGCAGAGTTGCGTTTGGCCCCGGGCTGATACAGACGGACGGTGTTCGTGGTGCAGCCGAAGCCGACAGGAAAGTGCGTACGCCAAGCCTCGCCCCAACCGTGGGCCGTGGGCACCCAGACGACGTAGCAGGTGCCGAAGAGAAGTTGCTGGAGCTTGTTGGGATTGAGCGGAAACGTGACGGGGTTGACGTCACCGTTCACCACCAAGACAGGCAGGCCGCGATTGGGATCGAAAATCAGCCGAGCCAGTTGATCCGCGCTTTCCGGAGGGACGATCATCGCGCCAATCCGGTCCTTGTTCTTGGTCGCAATCTTCGGCGGCGGCGACGTGAGCGCCGCGATCGGAAACTGTCCGGAACGAAGCGTCAGCGCGGCATGCCCCAACCAATCGCAGATGAAATTGGGGGCCGAAGGTTCCGGCGGCTCGGGCGTCCAGCCGACAAACCCAAAGTCCAAGCCGTGAGAGACCGAAACTCGAACATCGAAGGATGTTTCGCGCCGATGCAGAGAAACATCGACATACCAAAACCGACGGTAGTCGGAGGTGGGCTCACGATGCCGGAGGTGCACGGCCCAAGCCTCGGGCGCACCCGCATCCCCGCCATGCCGTTCCTCGCGCATGGCATAGCCAGGGAGCTTCGACTTGGTCTTGATCCACGAGAACAAGAAGCGGGTCGCGATCTCGAAGGCGTCGGCCGCGGAGCCGGTTTTCGCGGCCAGCGTAAACTCGGAAACGTAGTGGGTCGTGGCGGTTTGCGGAGTGTGGATCCGGTCCGTCGTGGCTGTCCGGCCGCCACTTTCCGGCTGTGCGAAGGCTGAAGTTGTCGAGGTGTTCATCGGAGGCAGGCGTGGGTTACTTGGCGTGGGCAAAAAGCGTGGGACGCATTTTCTCCGGGGTGTAGATCACCGGCCACCAGAACGGAGCCCCCGTCCAGCCCGCGGAAACACCGTTTTGACGAATCAGCATAAGCAAGGGCAGATCTACGGCCGCGGCGCGGGCGGGCGTGATGTCGTTGTTGGTGCTGTCCGGCTCGTTGTACTCCGCGTTGCTCCCGGGGCCCGGCTTGCGGGAAACGTTGCGGCCAGTGCGGAGCATCAGAAGAACGCGACCGCGGTTCGCGGGATTGGCGGTGCTCTCGCTCAGATGCCGCAAAATGGCCTGATACTCGGTCAAGTTCCACGTATCTTCGTAGCCGGGAGCAAAGGAAACAAAAGCGGGGGCGATGCCAGCGAGGAGGTTGCACGCGTCGGCGAGCGAGATATCAACGGCGCCAGGGTGTTCACCGTCCTTGGGCAAGGGGCCGGCGAGCGCCGCAATCTGCGTATCGAGCGCGAGGGTGAGCGGCCGGAGCCGGGTTTTCACATCGGCCTCGAAGCCGGAGGGCACGACGCGACCGCGCGGGCGCAGGGTGGTGATGTTGGACGCGAGAATCTTGGTCGGGCTGCAGGCGACGATACGGTTGCCATCGTCGATTTCGAACATGGTCACGGTGTTGTCGGCGCCGGCGAAGCCCGCCTCGATTCGGTCGCGGAGGGCGCTGTCGGCTTCGTGCATGCGGCGCATCGCGGCGTGGATGTGCGGTGCGGTGTAGAAGCGCGTCACCGCGCGATCTTCGGGGGGCCGAAAGCCGTACATGCGCGAGTGCTGAAGAACGGTGTCCTGCTGGAAACGCTGGGGATTCCTCCCGTAGTAGAACCCGATGAGATTGGCGATCGTGATGCCTCGGTCGAGAATCTGGCCGCCGATGAAGATGTTGAGCGGGGTGCGCAAGCGGAGTTGGCCCTCGTCGTCCAGGAGGGAGGCAACCTGGGCCTCGGAGTTGACCTTGGTGATCATGATCTCGCCGCTGGTGAGGGCGAAAACTACGCGGGACCAAACGTCGGCGAAGGCAGGAGGTACTCCACCCGAGGCCGCGATGGAACGAGCGAGATCGTCATAGGCAGCCTGGACCAGAGTGCGAAGCAGCTCCGATTGGGACTTGGCTTCGGCCTGCAAGTGCTCGTCGAAGGCGAGGATGACGGACTCCTGCCAAGCGTGGGCGGCCTTGGCGGCCTCGGTATGGAAAAGGAACGCGAAGCGTTTGGGGCGCCGCCCAGCCTGCTCATCTTGAATACGTCGCAGGCAGCCGGCGGTCAGAAACGTAACGATCGCCATGCGCAGGCCGGCGACTTTGTCGCTCGAAAGGCAATCTTGGGGTTTGAAGCGGCGAGCGTCGGGCTGCCGAAGAATGTCCAGCTCGGCCGCGGCGACCGGTCGAAAGACGTAGTGCGCCGGATGCGCAGAATCCCTGCTCTCTTCAAAGTAGAACTGTCCTCCGACATAGTCGCGGTGCACGGGAACGAGTTCGGTGAACTTGGGCCGAACCGGGGCGATCTGAAGGCCAGGAGGCGAATCCTCGGGCTGAAGGTAGAGTGAGTAGGGTGTCGCAGTAACCTGCAGGAACGAAGCCGCCGGGAGCTGTTGCCGGAGATCGTCCACTTGCCCGGCGATGGTTCGGAGCTCAAGGTCCCCGGTCTTGGAGTAGAAGTATCCGATAGACGCGTTGTCCGCCTCATCATCGATCAACAGAATGCGTTTTCGGGCCAGGTTCGGATAGGTCGTCAACAGGATCTCGGAGAGGCGCTCGAGATTCTGCCGCTGCTTTTTCACGATGAGGATGAGCTTTTGGTTCAGCTCAAACTGGGTGAGGCGCTCGGGCAGTTCGAGAATGTCGTAGGCTTTGGCTTGGTCGGCCTCGATGTAGTCGGCGAAGTCCTTGTGAACGCGCTTGTAGGTTTGCTTCGCCAGCGCCGTGGTCGGCTTGGTCAGAATCACCGCGATGTCGTAGCCGTTATCGAATGCGAGGGCGGTAACCCCAAGAAACGTCTTCGTCTTTCCTGATTGAATCTTTCCCAGGAGAATTCCGGGATGCTTGGCCGTGGTCGGCTGGGCGAGCAAGCGGGTCACCGTCGACTTGATAACGTGCTGGTCTTCAGGGCTGTAGACGGGATCGAGACCGCGGCGTTTCGCGAGGAAGCCGGGATAAAAGGCACCCGCGACATGGAGATTGGGAAAGCTAGCAACCGGAACTGGGAGAGAAGTGGTGGACATGCGGCCAGTATAGCAGCTCATTTATGTGTTTACTATTGAGCAAAAGGCATATCCCTTGGGATTTTCGCATGTTTAAGGAGTTTCTGCAAACCGGCGGCCTATCCTTGGAGCGATTGCACAGCTTGGTGCAGTTGGCGGACGCCGGCAGCCTCGCCAAGGCTGCAGGGCACGATCCCAACCAGCAGTCGCGGATGAGCCATCACTTGAGCGAGCTCAATGCGTTCTTCGAAGCACCCCTGACACAGAGATCTGGACGAACCCTTAAACTGACCCGCGCCGGAGAAGAGTTGGCCGAGATCGCGCGAAGTCAGCTTAGCGCCTTGCGTGCATTTTCCCGGAGAGTCCAAGCGCAGGAGTACGAATGGCGTATAGGAGCGGGAGACAGCATCCTACAGTGGTGGCTGATTCCGGCGCTCGCGCGAGTCGGCGCGCCAAATCTGTGGACGCTCCACAATCTGCGCACGACGGAGATCGTAGCCCAAGTGGCAGATGAGCGATTGGACTTCGGCATCGTACGCAGCGACGCCGTCAAGGAAAGCGTGCACGCGGCGGACATTGGGACGATCCGCTATGCTATCGTTGTACCGCGAAGATTGGTGCGCGGCAACCTGTCCACCAAGGCGGCGCTCGCGGAGCTTCCGCATGCCACAATCGGCACCGACGGTCAATTGACGGAACGGCTGCGAAAGATCGCAAGCGGCCACGGAAACATCTTTCAGCCGCGCCTGAAGTGCGACTCGCTTGGGCTTTGCCTAGCTGCCGTGCGGACCGGCCGATACGCAGCGGTGCTGCCAACCTTCATTCTTGATGAGGATACTGTCGTGGGGATGGAAATAGTAGAAGCAGACTTGGAAGAACTGAGTCGGCCGATGGTATTGATCTGGAATCCGAGAACCTTGGAGGTAATGGGCGCCAGCGCGCATCGAACCAAGGATGCGCTCTTGTCAGCACTACGGGCAGAGGACGAAGTGCGCCGACTAGAGGGCTGACATGCTCGGCTTAATCGCGGCGCAAGGGACCGCCGAGGATGGGCACGCCTACTCGGCCTACTTCGATTCCGGCTTCTCCTCCGGCGCCGGCTTCATGAACGACGGCGCTGCGCCTTCGCCGACCCAGTGTTCGGTGCTGCGCATGCGTTTCATCGCCTGCACTTGGTAGCGCAGGCTCTTCTTCGAGCCGAGGTAGCCGATGCGGGTTGCGAAGTTGTCGCGGGCGTCGCGCAGCAGGCGCAAGGCGTCCGCCGTGCGTTCGTCGCAACCGTAGGCCTCCATGCGAGCGATGCCGTCGTCGAGCAGTTTGCGCGCGCCTTCGATGTCGCCGGCGTCACGGAGGGCCGCGGCCTTTTCCCAAATCGTCGCCGCCTGTTGCGCGGTTACCCACGGGAGCACGGTCGTATTCACCTGCACATCGGCGGGATCCTGGGTCGGGCGGACGCGGACGGTGTGCCGCTCGGTGTGCGACGTAAGTCCGACGGCCGATACTTCGTCGTAGGCAATCTCCACATCCATCAGCGCCTCGCCGTCGAGCGATGCGGCGGGCTGGTTGGTGGCGACGAGCGGGATCGGCAACACCTCGAGTTCGAAGATGGCGATCCGCTGCTCGCTGCTGACGAGGTCGCCGACCTGAATCTCGATGCGGCCGTCGGGCAGCGTGATCTGCGGAAAATCGCCCAGGCCGGCAAAGCGCTCGACAAAGTCGAGGGGCTTAAGGCGGATGCGGAGGTTAACGACCACGGTCTTCTGGAGGCCGTCGAGTTCGGCGGCGAAGATCTCGGGTAGGCGCTCCGGGTTGTTGGCATCGTAGAAGGTGCCGCCGGTGACATGCGCGAGCACCGAGAGCAGGTCCTCGTCGTAGGAGTTCGTGAATCCCAAGGCGCTGGTGCGGATGCCGTCGGCCTCCAAGCCTCCGGCTACGATCCGCTTCACCTGCTGGGGCTCGCTGATGCCGGCGTTGAGGCAGCCGTCGGTCAGGAGCAAAATGCGTTTCAGGGTGCCGGCCGGGGCGGTCCGGAGCTGGTCGCGCCCGAGGAGCCAACCGCCGGTCAGGTTGGTGCCGCCATCGGCGCGGAGCTGGTCGATCTTGGCGTAGGC
>CALSBN010000296.1:0-5195 GCA_943373185.1 Opitutus sp. GAS368
GCATCCGCCCCACCACCGCTTCGGAAATGGCCGTGCCCATGGAGGACAACGGCCAGGTCATCGGCGTCATCTGTATCGACCACGATACGGTCGACCGCTTTACCCGCAGCGACCTCGCCCTTCTGGTGCGCTTCACCGCCGAAGCCACCGCCGTCCTCCAACGCCTTTGGCAAATCGGCCATCTCAAGGCCAAAGCCCGCCAGCTTGAAACCCTGATCACCACCGGCAAATCGCTCGTCTCCAAACTCGAGCCGCAGGCCCTCTTCGACTCGCTCACCCGCGATGCCCGCCAAGTGGTCGCCGCCCGCGCCTGCGCCCTTTACCTCTACGCCCCCGACAGCATCACCTTGCGCTGCGCCGCCCTGACCAGCGTGTCCGCCACTCCGCTGCCCCCCGGTGACATTCCGCTCGATTCCTGCGCCTTTGCCGCCGTCGTCCATACCCGCCGCGCCGTCTCCTTCGCCAATATTCGCACCCCCGATTTCTTCGACCTCGTCGATCTGCCCGGCGATCCCGCGTTAATCTCCGTCCTGGCGACTCCTTTGCTCTACGAAGGCGAAGTGCTCGGCGTGCTGGCCGTCTTCACCGAACGGCTGCACCGCTTCGACAACGACGAAAAACGTCTACTCGCCGCCCTTGCATCCCTCGGTGCCGTCGCCCTGCAAAACTCCCGCCTCTACACCCGCGTTTTTCAAAGCGAAGACTCCCTCCGCAAAAACGAGCGCCTCACCACCCTCGGCCTGCTCGCCGCCGAAATCGCCCACGAGATTCGCAACCCCCTCACCGTCCTCAAACTTCTCCACGGCGGCCTCGGCGTCGATTTCCCTCCCGCCGATCCGCGCCACACTGACATGCGCGTCATCGGCGAGAAGCTTGACCAGCTCGAAGCAATCGTCACCCGCGTTCTGAATTTCGCCAAAGCCCCTAACAGCCTCCACACCCGTTGCCCGCTTCAGGAGATTATCGAGGACACCCTCGTCCTGCTCCGCCTAAAGCTCGCCCAAAGCAAAATCGGTCTCCGCTTCGAGCCCCCGCCCCGCCCGCTCGTGGTCGAGGGTCAACAGGGCCAACTCCAGCAGGTGCTGCTCAACCTCATCATCAATTCCATGCAGGCCATGCCCGACGGCGGCACGATCACCCTCACCCTCGACGCCCAACTGCGCGAATCCGGTCCCGTCGCCGTCATCGAACTCAGCGACACCGGCACGGGCATCCCCGACAACATCCGCGACCGCATTTTCGATTCATTCCTCTCCGGCCGTCCCGGCGGCACCGGCTTGGGCCTCGCCATCGCCAAACGCGTGCTCAACTCCCACTACGGCGATCTCACGTTGGTGACCAGCAGTCCCGCCGGCACCACGATGCGCCTCACGCTTCCGCTCGCTTAGTCTCCCCGCCACCGCTTCCCCCCTTTCTTACATGTCTGCCCCCATCGCACCCAATTCTCCTCCGTCCAAACCCGCGTCATCGGCCGAGGTCTATTCGCCCACGCCTCGTCAACGCACCACGATCTACCTCGCGTGCGGCCTGTTGGTCGTGTGCTCGATCGTGCTCTTGCTCGTGCCAAGTCCGAAAATTCCGATGGCCGGCCGCATCGCCTTGGCCTCGGTCAACATGATCGCCGCGGCAATTCTCCTGCTCATCGTCCGGCAGAAATCCGCCAAGCCGGAGAAGTAAAACGCCTCAGTCCTCCAACTCGACGTTCCAATACGCCACGTCGAGGAAGTCCTTCCACACCTCGTGCTGCTTTTGATTGCCCAGCACGAGCGAGATCACGGGCCGCCATTTCGGCCGCACCGGTTTCCGGATGAGTCGCATGTGCGCATCGTGCGGGAGGCGGTTGGCCTTCCGTGAATTGCACTTGATGCACGAGCAAACGATGTTCTCCCACGTCGTCTTCCCGCCCGCATCGCGCGGAATCACGTGGTCGAGATTGAGCTGCTCCCGCGGCAATATCCGCGAGCAATACTGACACGTGTTCTTGTCACGGTCGAAAACGTTGCCCCGCGTCAGCTTCAATTCCTTGCACGGGAGCTTGTCGAAAAACGTGAGCAAAATCACGCGCGGCAACCGGATCGCACGCGTCGGCGTGTTCACCGTCTCGATCGCCGCCACCGGCGGGTTGTTCGCCGAGAAATCGATCCAGTCCATCATCGAAAACATCCGGAAGTCGTCGTCGTGATGATGCACCACGTGCGCGTGCCCGCGGGACAGCAGGGCGAACGCCCGTCGGGCGCCGATCACATTCACGGCTTGCCACAAGCGATTCAAAACCAGCACCGGTTGGTCGAGAGCGACGTCCATACGGGACTAGCGCAATACTCGTGCCACTCAATCGCTGTCAAGCGGACCCCCGTTACACTTGTGTGCCGCCCAATCCGGCAGCGGTGCGGACCTCGTGTCTCCGGAACAAAAGTGCCGCACTCCGGCGATTTGCGTTCGAAGCGTGTTGACCGAAGCCGGCCTTGACATCGTTCCTCCGCCCGAACTTTCCTCTTCCCGTAGATGAATCTTCTCGGCACGACGATCAAAGCCTCCCCGCTTGCCCACGCTTCCGTGGTCGTAGTCTCCGTCGTATCCGTATCCATTCGCCGCGCGGCGCGGGGGGCCTGATTTGTCTTAACGACTTTCGCCCCTCCGGTGCCGCACCGGAGGGGCATTTTTTGGCCTCTGCGGTTCGGTCTCGGGCGGGTTTTCAAAAAACCAAAAACACGCCACATCCGATGCAACCGTATCAGCCCAACCACGCGCTCACCGCCCGTCGTCCGATCCTCAGCTTCACCGCCGAGACAAAAAAAACCGCTCCCGGGCCCGCCTATGCGCCGCAGCATGATTTCCTCATGCTCAGCCTCAGCCCCCAGCTGAGTCCCGACCAGACCGCCACCGCATTGCCGGCCAAGCGCAGACGGACTCGCGCCGCATGAACACCGCATTCCGCTTCAGGCTCGCATCGCCCGCCGCCCGAAGCCTACCTCTCAGGCGATGTCGAACTCACTCGCCGCCCTTCCGCCCCCGCAACGTGGTCAGCCCTGCTCCTGCGGCAGCGGCAAAGTTTATGAGGAGTGCTGCGAGCCCATCCTCACCGGCAAGCGACCCGCCGCAAACGCCGAAGAGCTCATGCGGTCGCGTTTCACCGCGCACGTCGCGCGCGACTACGTCCACCTTCACCGCTCCTACGCCGGCACCGCCAGCGAGGCTTACGTCGAGCTCCCCGACGAGCCGTCCATCGGCTGGTCACGCCTCGTCATCCATCGCCACGAGCCCGAGGTGCAGCCCAATCTGTCGTTCGTCGAATTCTCCGCCTACTACGTCGAATCGGGCAACGAACACGTTCTCCAAGAGCGCGCCGAGTTCCGCCGCCGGGCCGATGGTTGGATCTACACCCGACCCGTTCGCACCGGTCCCGCCCCCGTCAAGGCCGCCGTCAAGCCCGGCCGCAACGACCCCTGCTCCTGCGGCAGCGGCCGCAAATACAAGCAGTGCTGCCTGCTCAAGTCCGCCTGAACCGGCCGGCCACGCGCCTCGATGCAACCGCGCTGGCTTCTTTCCCACGCCCGCGGCTACATCGAGCTCGGCCTCCTCGCCGAGGCCGCCGCCGAGCTCGACCAACTTCCCGCCGGATCGGCCGACGGCGATGAGGTTCTTGGCCTCCGACTCATTATCCTCCGCGAGCAAGGTCACTGGATCGAGCTCTGCAGCGTCGCCGCCGAGCTCGTCCGCCGCCAGCCCGCCGACGCCGGGGCGTGGATCACCTTCGCCTACGCAACCCGTCGCGCCCGGTCGCTGATCGAGGCCGAGGCCATTCTCCGCGAGGCCGAGCTCCGTCATCCCGCCGAGGCCACGATCCAGTTCAACCTCGGCTGCTACGCCTGCCAACGCGGCGACCTCGCCGAAGCCCGCACCCGCGTCGACGCCGCCATCGCCCTCGAACCGCTCTTTCGCGCCGCCGCCGAAACCGATCCCGACTTGGCTCCTCTCCGGGATAACCCGCGCGCAAGTTAGCGCTTTCCACCCGCTGAAAAATTGCTGGGCTCGCCCGACGCGTCTTCGTCTTTTTCCGCCGCATGTCACCCGCTCCGCTCCTCGAACTCCGTCAGCTCGTAAAGAACTACGGCGGGGTGCGCGCCTTGAGGGGAGTTGATTTCGACCTCCGGACCGGCGAAGTCCACGCCCTCCTCGGTGAAAACGGCGCCGGCAAGTCCACGTTGATCAAGGTCGTCACCGGTGCCCACGCGCCCAACGGCGGCACCATCACCCTCGCCGGCCAAACCGTTTCCGGTCTCACCCCCGCCACCGCCCGCGCCCTCGGCATCGCTTGCATTTACCAACAGCCCGCGCTGTTTCCCGATCTCACCGTCGCCGAGAATCTCGCGCTCCGCCTCGACGCCCCTTCCGCAGCCAGTCGCGTCAACTGGGCCGCTCGCCGCGCCCGTGCGGCCTCCCTTCTCGCCCGCATTGGCGCCGAGATTTCCCCCGAGGCCGAAGTCCGCTCGCTCTCGATGCCCGAGCAGCAACTCGTCGAAATCGCCTGCGCGCTGGGTTCCGGCGCCCGCATCGTTGTCATGGACGAGCCCACCGCCTCGCTCACCCAAAAGGAACAGCACCTCCTTTTCGCCGTCGTCCGCGATTTGCGCCAAAACGGCGTCGGCGTCATCTACATCTCCCATCGCCTCGAAGAAATCTTCGCCCTCGCCGACCGCGTCACCGTGCTCCGCGACGGTCAAAGCGTCGGCACCCACCCCGTCGCCGGTATCGACGAAGCCGGTCTCATCCGCCTCATGGTGGGCCGCGAGGTCGCGCAAATCTATCCGGCCGCAGAATCAGTCCCCGGGGACGTGGTCCTTGCGTTGGACAAACTGGGTTGTCGTGCGTCCGGGGTGGGCAACGTTTCCTTCGAGGTCCGCGCCGGCGAAATCTTCGGTCTCGCCGGCCTCGTCGGCGCCGGTCGCACCGAACTCGCCCGCGTCCTCTTCGGCCTCACCCCGGCCGACTCCGGCACGATCACGCTCAACGGCCAATCGCTCTCGCTCCGCACCCCTCAAGACGCCGTCGCCCACGGCATCGCCTACGTGCCGGAAGACCGCCGCCGCCACGGCGTCGTGCTCGAACTGCCCATCGCCCAAAACATGACGATGGCTAGTCATCGCCGGCTCTTCCCGACGAAGTGGCTCCGGTTCGGCGCCGAACGCGCCCTC
>CALSBN010000297.1:0-5187 GCA_943373185.1 Opitutus sp. GAS368
CAGCTCAAGCTAACCGCATCAACACCGATCCGTTGCTCACCGGCATCAGCCGCACGCGCAACAAGGGGCTCGACCCACGCCCGGCGACCGGCAGCCCTGCGCTCAGCGGTGCGCGCACGCCCCCGGCGGACGGTTTCTTCAGCGTCACGAATTACATCGGCGCTTTCTCGGCCACCAATTGGGCCAAGGGTTGGAGCGCGATCTCCACCCTCGGTTACCTGACCGACGCCGATGCCGCAAATCCCGACCAGCCCGTGGTGAGCGGCTCCGCGACCAAGCTCTTTGCTCTGTCGAACCGGCTTACGCTCGCGGCGAACGGAACCTTCTTCGGCGGATTCTCCCTCGACGGCACCCAATCCAAGACCGTGCTGATCCGCGCGGTCGGTCCTGGTCTCGCAAGCGTCGGAATTCCGACCGGGTTCCTCGCCGATCCCGTGCTCCGTCTCTTCCAAGGCACCAATGAAATCGCGTCGAACGACGACTGGAGCGGCCAGCAGATTGTTGACCTGACCCGGAATGCCGGCTCGTTCCCGCTCACGGCAGGCAGCCGTGACGCCGTGCTCATCCGGACGTTGGCTCCCGGCGGCTACACCACCCAAGTCACCGGCAAAGGTGGCGCGGGCGAAGTGATCTTCGAGGTCTACGAGATCAAGTAAGCTGCTCGGTTCAATCCGCGGAAGTCTCGCTTCCGCGGTCACGAAAAGCGGTGCCCGAACAGGCACCGCTTTTTTGCGTCGTGCCGGGTGAGATTTTGTTTCGCATCTCGATCCGATGCGTTTGGCAAAAAGCGCGGAAAACCGGAGCCGCCGTTGTCTTCGGCGGCTTGGATGCACTTCGGTTAGCCGCCCTCAGGGTGACCCAGGCCAAGCGGCGGAGTCGCAAGCGAGGGCGAGCGTCCTTGCTCGGGCGATCGCTTTACGGCTTCAGTTCCGCCACGGCCTCATCGCCGAACAATTCAACCCACACCAAGAGAGCCCGCACATGACGCGATCGCTTGGCCTCGGCGTCGCCCTCGCTGGCCTCGTCGTTCAAAACGGATCGGATCAACGTGCGGGCGGCGTTGAGGTTCCCCGCCCTATGTTGAACGCGGGCGAGCGCGAGCGACTCCGGCGCGCTCTCCGTTGCTGGATTTGAGGAAAGCGCCTCCTCGGAAACCTGAATCAACTTCAGGGCGCGTTCGCGTTCACCGCCGGCGAGCCAAGCCTTCGCCACCGCGCTCATCTCCGAAACGCGCCAGGCTCCGGCGATGCCCCGCGCGAGCGCCTCGGCCTTGGCGAGCATTTCGCGCCCGGCTTCGATTTGACCGCATGAGAGTTGGGCTGCCGCGACATCGCGCAGTGCCTCGCCATCGCTCCAGCCGGGCTTTTGGGGCAAGAGCGCCGCGGCTTGGGTGAGCAATGCCTCGGCCTCCGCCCGGTCGCCCCGTTGGTGGAGCGCGAGGGCGATGGCCGAGAGGGCGGCGGCTTTTTGGCGGTAGGTGCCGTAACGACGATTTTCCTCAATCGCGTCGGCCAGACCGCGGGCGAGTGCCACTTCGTCCCGGCGGGACAGCTCGCGCACGACGTCGCGCAGGGCAAACGCCCGGTCCTCGGCATCCGGCACTTCCCGGGCGGTTTTCGCGGCGGATTCGAGCTGGCCGAGTCTTGCCTGAGCAACCGCGAGCAACCGAATCACGCGGCTTTTGTGCCAGTCGATGGTCAGTTCTTGGTCGGTGCGTGCAGCCAGCAGCAATTGCTCGGCTTCAGCCCGACTTGACGCCGGTAGCCGGCCGGCAAGTTCGAGCACCACGGCCGCGTGCCGAAATGCTGATAACCGGGCGGAGCGAGACCTCGCGGCAACGAAATCACCCCGGCGGATCAGTTCGAAACAGATTTCCTGTTGCAGTTCCTCGTTCATGCCTGCCGCCCCGCCTGCGTCGGCGAGCGCGACAGCAGCCTCCAACGCGGAGCGCGAGGCCGGAGTTCCGACGCTGGCAAACGATGAACTTAAGAGAACCATCAGAACCACCTGCACAATTCGGAGCATGGCGTTGAGTGCGTGGCTAAGCCCAACGGCGTCAAGAACCACCAAGCCTTACCGCGGAAATTTAACCCGATCGTAACGATGGGATCGCCAAAAAAAACCCGCAACCTCATGCTGAATTGCGCGTCTCCCGCGTTTCACCCCGACCCTTACCGTCAACTCTGCATGAATCTCGTCCGTTTCGCCCTCCGCTCCCCTTGGTCTGTTCTCGTTCTCGTGGTTGCGGTGTGTCTCGGAGCCGGATTGGCGCTCCAGCGTATGTCTCGCGACGCGTTTCCCCCGCTTGGCGTGCCCACGATCTACGTCGCACAACCGTTCGGCGGCATGGATCCCGCGCAGATGGAGGGTTACATCACTTACTATTACGAATATCACTTCCTCTACATTACCGGTATCGAACACGTAGAATCGAAATCCATTCAGGGCGCATCCCTGATGAAGCTTCAATTTCATCCCGGCACAGACATGGCCGCGGCGATGTCCGAGGTCGTCGCCTATGTAAACCGCTCGCGCTCGTTCATGCCCGCCGGCACGCCCGGTGCCTTCGTCACGCGGTTCGACGCCGGCAGCGTTCCGGTCGGCTATCTCGTTTTTTCGACCGACGATCCGAATGTTACCGTCGGTCAGATGCAGGACGCGGCCTTGAATCGCGTCCGCCCTCTGTTTGCTACACTCCCCGGCGTCTCCGCCCCGCCGCCCTTCGGCGGCAGCGCCCGCACCATCGTAATCAACGCCAAGCCCGACCGCCTCCGCGCATATGGTCTTTCCCCCGACGACCTCGTCCAGGCCATGACCGCCGCGAACATCCTCAGTCCGTCGGGCAACATGAACCTGGGTGACAAATACCCGATCGTCCCCGTCAACGCCGTCCCGAAAAACGTCCAGGACCTCGCCGCCGTTCCGCTCCGCGTCACGCCGCAGGGGGCCGTGTTCCTTCGCGACGTCGCCACCGTCGAGGACAGCGCCGACATCGTCACCTCCTACGCGCTCGCGAACGGCCGTCGCACGGTCTACATCCCCGTCACCAAGCGAGCGGACGCCTCCACGCTCTCGGTCGTAAACCTCGTAAAGTCCAATCTCGCGAAGTTCCAGGCGGCCGTTCCCGACGCCGTCAAAGTCAGTTACGAGTTTGATCAGTCCCCGGTCGTCAACCAGTCCATCGCCACGCTCACCAAGGAGGGTGCGCTCGGCGCGGTGCTCACCGGCCTCATGGTTCTCCTCTTCCTCCGCGATTGGCGCAGCGCGCTCATCGTCGTCGTCAATATCCCCGTCGCGCTTCTAGCCGCGACCTGCGCGTTGTGGATCACAGGCCAAAGCCTCAACCTCATGACGCTCTCCGGCTTGGCGCTCGCCGTCGGCATCCTCGTCGACGAAGCGACGGTCGCAGTGGAGAACATCCACGTTCACCTCGCCCGCGGCACACCGCTCGCCCGCGCGGCTTTGGAGGCCACGCGCGAAACCGCGCTCCCGCGTCTGCTCGCCATGTTGTGCATTCTCGCGGTTTTCATCCCCGCCTTCTTCATGGTCGGCGCGGCCAAAGCCTTGTTCACCCCGCTCGCGCTCGCCGTCGGGTTTTCGATGATCGCGTCATTCCTTCTCTCCAGCACCCTCGTCCCGGTGCTCAGCGTCTGGTTCCTCCGCCGCCACAAGCAGACCGCTCTCCACGCCGACGCCGCTTGGCTCGTCAGACTGCAAACCTTCTATAACGCCCTGGTGCGACCGTTCATTGCCGCCCGCTGGCTCGTATTGCCGGTCTACCTCGCGGTTGCCTTCGGCACTATCGCCTTTTTCGGACCGCGCCTCGGACTCGAGATTTTCCCGCAAGTTGATTCCGGTCAGCTTGCCATCCGTTTCCGCGGCGCCGCCGGCACCAAGGTGGAGAAGACCGAAGCCGTCGCGAAGCAGATCCTCGATGTCATCAACCGCGAGGCGGGGGCCGCCAACGTCGCCCTCACCATCGGCCTCGTCGGCGTCCACGCTTCGAACTACCCGGTCAATCTCATCTACCTCTTCAACACCGGCCCCGAGGAGGGCTGGCTCGCCGTGCAACTCAAGCCCGGCTCCGGCGTGAAGGTCGACGCTCTCAAGGAAAAACTCCGCGCCGTCTTCGCCGCCGAGCTTCCCGGCATCCGGGTTTCGTTCGAACCCAGCGATCTCGTCTCGCGCGTCATGAGCTTCGGCTCGCCCACGCCTATCGAGGTCGCGGTCAGCGGCCCGTCGTTCCCCGCCAGTCGCGAGTTCGCGGAACGGATCGCGGCCAAACTCCGCACGCTCCCAAATCTGCGCGACGTCCACATCGCCCAATCGCTCGATTATCCCACGATTGACGTAAGCGTGGACCGCGAACGCGCCGGCCTGCTCGGCGTCCGCACGAGCGATGTCACGCGCTCACTTGTCGCGGCGACCACCTCCAGCCGTTTTACCACCGCCAACTACTGGGCTGACCCCGGCAGCGGTATCAGTCTGAGCCTCCAGGTTCAGATTCCCCAGTCGCAGACCAACTCCCTTGAAGATCTTCGCAACGTCCCGATCTCATCGTCCGCCCCGGGCGGCAAACCGGTCCTCCTGCGTAATGTGGCCAGCCTCACGCCGGGCTCCGCGCCGGGTCAATACGAGCGCTACAACCTCGTCCGCGTCGTAAGCGTAACGGCAAATCTTCACCAGACCGACCTGGGCACGGCTTCCCGCCAAATCGCCGCCGCCGTGGCCGAACTCGGCGAACCGCCCGCCAAGGGACGCGTCGATTACCGCGGCCAAGTGGGCCCGCTCAACGAGCTCACCGAGGGTTTTGAGTCCGGCCTGCTCATCGCCATCGCCGTCATTTTCCTGCTCCTCACGGCCAATTTCCAATCCGTCCGCCTCGCCTTTGTCGTGATCGCCGCCGTTCCCGGTGTGCTCGCCGGCGTTGTCCTCGCGCTGAAATTCACCGGCACGACGCTGAACCTTCAGTCCGCCATCGGCGCGATCATGGCCGTCGGCGTCGCGGTGGCCAACGCCATCCTCCTGGTCACCTTCGCCGACCGCGATCGCCGCCGCACGGCTGACCCGGTTGGCTCCGCCCTTGAGGGTGCGACCTCGCGTCTCCGTCCGATTCTCATGACCAGTTTCGCGATGGGCGCCGGCATGTTGCCGCTCGCGCTTGGCCTGGGCGAAGGCGGCGACCAA
>CALSBN010000298.1:0-5004 GCA_943373185.1 Opitutus sp. GAS368
TCGCGCAGCCAACTGACGACGCGGAGGTCGGGGTGTTGTTGCCCGCGCGAGAGACGCTGGGCCGCGAGGGGCACGAAGATGAGTGCGATTAACAGCGAGGCGAGGAGCGAGACGATGACGGGGAGGCCGAGGCGCAACATCCAGAACGAGAAATCGCCGCCGCCTTTCATCAAGATCAGCGGGAGGAAGACGACGATGGAGGTGAGGGTGGACATCACGACGGCGAGGCCGACTTCGCCGGCGCCAACGATGGAGGCGCGGGTGGCTTCAACGCCGTCCTGCCGGTGGCGGTAAATGTTTTCGACAATAACGATCGCGTTATCCACGACCATGCCGACCGCGAGGAGGAGGCCCATCATGGTGGCGATGTTGAGCGACCAGCCGTTGAAAAAGAGAACGACGATGGTGCAGAGGAGCGAGAGCGGGATGGAGAGGGTAAGGATCGCGGTCATGCGCGGGGCGCGCAGGAAGAGGTAGATGACGAGGGCGGCGAACATGGCGCCCCAGAGGCCGGAGTCGCGGAGGTTGTCGATGGACTGTTTCACCTGCACGCCCTGGTCGAAGAAGATGTTGAAATGGACGCCCTTGAGTTGGGGGAGTTTCTCCAGCTCGACGATGGCGGCGCGGACTTCGCGGCTGATGCGCTCGATGTTGCCGGTGGAATCGCGGGTCACCTGAATGCCGATGGCGGGCCGGCGGTCGACGCGGTAAATCAACTCGCGTTTGGGCGGCCGGAAGCGCACGAGGGCGACGTCGCTGAGGCGGAGGCGGCGGACGGGATCGACGATGAGCCCGGAGAGGTCTTCGAGCGTGGTGAAGCGGCCCATCGAGCGGACGTAGATCTTGCGGCCGCCGTCCATAACGTAGCCGCCGGAGATGGCGAAATTTTGGTTGCGCAGCATGCCGAGCATGGTGCCGACATCGATGCGGTGGCTGAGGAGACGGTCGTCGAGGAGCTCAATCTGCACCTCGCGGGCCTGGGCGCCGAAGATCTCGACGTTGCCGACACCGTCGATGCGTTGGAGGGCGGGTTTGACGAAGTTCTCGAGGCGGTAGGCGGCGTCTTCGATCTCGGCCGGGACGGCGGCGACAAGGAACATCATGGGCTCGTCGTTTTGATCGTAACGGCGGACATCGATGCGGTCGATTTCCTCGGGGAGGAGGGGCTTCACGCGATCCATGCGGTCGGTGAGCATGGCGTAAGCGGCACGGAGGTTGGTGCCGGTCTGGAACTGGACACGGACGTAGGCGCTGCCGTTGGAGGAGGAGCTGGTGAGGCGTTTCACATTCGGCACGGTGCCGATGATGTCCTCGATCTTGCGTGTGACCTTCTCTTCGACGTCGCGGGGGGAGGCGTTGGGGTAGCGAGCGGAGATGGTGAGCTGGTTGCCCTCGTAGCCCTCGGGGAAGAGGGCGAGCGGGATGCGTTCTAGGGCGATGAAACCAACGACGAGGATCGTCGCGAGGATCATGAAGACCGTGACGGGACGCGTGACGGCGAAGCGCGGGATGGCGTAGGCGGCGGGCTCGCGGGCGGGGCGCGGGGGCGAGGTCGCGTCGGGCAAGCTCATGGCGCGAGGGGCGCAGCGGGGGCGGCGGGGGCCGGGGCGGCGTCGATGGAGGTGGGGCCGCGTTTGCCGGGGAAGAGTGAGTAGAGGGTCGGAATGACGACGAGGGTGAGGAGCGTGGAGACGCTGAGACCGACGACGACGGTGATAGCCATGGGAGCGCGGATTTCGGCGCCTTCACCGATGCCGAGCGCCATGGGGAAGAGGCCGAGCACGGTGGTGAGCGTCGTCATCAAGATCGGGCGGAGCCGGGCGCGGCCGGCCTCGGCGACGGCGACGGAGAGTTCCAGGCCGCGGTCGCGCAGGGTGTTGATGTAGTCGATGAGGACGATGGCGTTGTTGACGACGATCCCGGCGAGAATGATGAGGCCGAGAAACACCATGATGCTGATCGGAATGCCGCCGATCCAGAGCGCGAGGGCGACGCCGACGAGGGCGAGCGGGACGGTCGCCATGATGAGGAGCGGCTGCATGAGCGACTCGAACTGGCTGGCCATGACGATGTAGACGAGGAAGAGGGCGAGGCCGAAGGCGAGGAGCAGACTGTTGAGGGAGGTCTGCATTTCCTTGTTCTGGCCGGCGACGACGTAGGCGAAGCCGGCGGGGAGGGCCATGGTGTCGAGCGCCGTGACGATATCGCGCGAGACGGTGGCAAGGTCGGCGTCGCGGAGGTTGGCGGTGATGAGGGCGGTGCGTTGCTGGTCGACGCGGCGGATCTCGCTCGGGCCCTCGTTGATGGAGAGATCGGCGATGACGGAGAGCGGGATGGGCACCGTGCCGTTGGGATTCACGATAAGGCCGCGCAATTCCTCGATGCCGAGGCGGTCCTGCTCACGGAGGCGGACGACGATGTCGATCAACTGGTCTTCTTTGCGGAACTCGGTGGCGATACGACCCTGGACCTTGTTGCGCACGAGGTCGGCGACGGTGCGGAGGCTGAGGCCGTATTCGGCGAGTCGGTCGCGTTTGTAGACAACTTGGATTTCAGGGTGACCGCTCTGGAGCGTAGAACGCACGTCGACGAGCCCCGGCACGGAATCAGCGAGGAGCGTCTCGGCCTCGCGGCTGAGGCGTTTGAGGGTGGCGAGGTCGTGGCCGCGAATCTCGACTTCGACGGGGCTGCGGAAACTGAAAAGCGTGGGGTAGGAGACCTCGATCTTGGCGTCGGGCAGATCGCGGAAACGGGCGCGAATGCGGTCGATCAACAGCGGCTCGGCCGCAGGCGGCTGACCGGAGAGGAGCTTCACGCTGAGGCGGGCGGTGTGCTCACCGGCAGCGATGGAAGTGCTGGCGCCTTCCTCGGCGCCGACTGTGAGAGCGGTGCGCTCGACCTCGGGCTGCTCGCGCACCGCGTCGTCGATTTGGGCGACAATGGCGGCGGTGCGCTCGAGGGGCGTGCCGATGGGGAGGGTGATATCAAGGTTAAATTCGCCTTGGTGCACCTGCGGGATCAGTTCCTTGCCGAGGCGGGGCATGATGACGAACCAGCAGAGCAGGAACGCCACGGCGGAACCGCCGAGGACGGCGACACGATGACGCAGGGCACCTGCGATCAGGAGCGGGTAGGCGCGTTGGAGGCGCTGGTAACCGTTTTCGAACCAATCGAGCCCGCGACCGGCGGCCGAACCGCCAACGACGGTGGAGGCGCGGAACATCGCGACGAGGAACATCGCGGCGGCGAACAGCACGGAGAGGACGATGGTGCCGGCCAAGCGCAGGACGATCTCGAGCGCAGCCCGGGCGACGGTGAAAATTAATGGAACCGCGCCGGGCACGAAGAGCAAAACGACCCACCACCACGGTTGCACGACCAGCCAGTGCCAGATCGCCAAATGGAGGGGTTTGAGCGGAGGCAGGGCCGACGCGCTTGCGCCGAAGACGGCCGAAGCGGCCGCGGGCACGGTAACGCCTTGCCGGAAGTAGAGGAGAGCCCCGACGGCGAGGGCGGGCAGCACGAACAGGCCGAGCCAGCGCCAGTGGCGCGCGGTCAACCACGACCACACCGAAGCGAGGCCCTCGGCGAGTGTGGCCGGCGCGGAGAAGGCGAGAAGGCCAGGCCAAAGGCGCTCGCCGGAGAGTTTCCAAAAGCGGTCGGTATCCGCCCAAGCGGCAAACGCTGCGCCCCAGTTGCCCATGCTGGGGAAGGCGAAACGCGATACGACCCACAGCGCGGGCCAGACGGCGAGAAACACGAAGATGGCGGCAGCTTTGAGTGTCGCGGCAACGATGATCAAAGGGGCCCAGAAAAAGCGCGCGCAGGCGAGACCGAGCAGGCGGAACAGCTGCCGCGACGCCGGGGAGCCGGCGGGTGTATCCGGAAACTGGAGGTAGCCGCCCGACCACGCGCGCACGCCGGCGGCGGGTGCCTCGAATTTCCGCGAGGCGAGCATCGGAATCAGGAACACGGCGGCGGCGAGCGAGGCGAGCAGCGAGAAGACGACGGTGAGGGCCATGTCGCCGAAGACCTGACCGGCGACGCCCTCGACGAAGACGATGGGGAGAAACACGGCGACGGTCGTGAGCGTGGAGGCGCCGACGGCCATGCCGACCTCCTGCGTGCCGCGCACGACGGCGGTGAGGAGGTCGTCGCCCTCCTCACGACATCGGAAGATGCTTTCGAGGACCACGATGCCGTTATCCACCAGCATGCCGACGCCGAGCGCGAGGCCGCCGAGCGAGATGATGTTGAGCGAGACATCCGCCATATACATCGGCGCAAAGGTCGCGACGATCGAGATGGGGATGCTGAGGCCGATGATGAGGGTCTGACCGACATTGCGGAGGAAAATGTAGAGGACAACGACGGCGATGATGGCGCCGATGATCGCGTTGCTCTTCACCTCGTCGATCGACTTGGAAATGAAGACGGATTGGTCGGCGAGGAGCTCAACGGTGGCGCCGGGCGGGAGTTGCTGGCCGATAAAATTCGTCATCGCGCGGCGGGTGATGACCTCCTGAGCGGCAGCGCGTTGCTTTTCGGCCTCGGCCCGGGCGGCTTCGACCGCGACGCGACGGGCTTCAGCCTGGGCTTCGGTGCGCAGTTTTTCCGCGGTAGCCCTGTCGGCCTTCTTTTTGTCGGCGGCGCTCCTCTTGGCCTCGGAGGATTTGCCGGAGGTAACGACCTTGGAGTCGAAGATCGAGGCGCTGCGTTTTTCGCGGGAGGATTTGGCGGCGGGAGATTTTTCGCCGGCTTTTTCGCGGGCGAGGAAGGCCTGCTGTTCAGGGGTGCCGAAGAGGGCGTTGCGGACAGTCTCGGCGACGACGACGATGTTGGCGTCGGCTTCTTTGAAGATCTCGATTTCGACGCTCTCGCGGCCGTTGACGCGGGTGATGACCTCGCGGTCTTTGTGGAAACGGGAGACGGTGGCGATGTCGCGGAGGCGGATATCGACGGAGTTGTTACTACGGGAGACGATGAGGGCGCCGATTTCCTCAA
>CALSBN010000299.1:0-4973 GCA_943373185.1 Opitutus sp. GAS368
AGCGGGATGCCCACGAGGGCGGTGGGGCGGGAACGGGCGACGCAGGCGAGGAAGTTTTTGAGGCCCATGCCGGGGTCGATCACGACGGGCACGGCACCGAGGGAGAAGAGGGCGAAGGCCGAGGCGATGAGCGGCAGGCCTTGGCGCACCATGAGCAGGGTGCGGTCGCCGGGTTGCACGCCGGCGGTGGTGAGCCGGAGTTGCCAGGCGGCGACTTCGGCGGCGAGTTCGGAGAAGGTGAGCGTGAGGTAGTCGATGTCGCCGGCGGTCGTGCGGCCGCGGGGAATTTTTAAGGCGGCGGTGGTGGGTGACGCGACGGCCATGAGCCCGAGATGGCGGGCGATGTTGGCGTTGTTCTCGGTGGGAGCGGTCACGGGGCGGCAGGTTTGCGGTTGGGCGCGGCGGGGCAAAGAAAAACCCCGCGAGTGGCGGGGTTGGAGGGAGTGGGCGGGGGTTGGAAAAAAGCCCGATGGGGACATCGGGCTCCTCCACCCAGGCGTGGCTCAGTAATCGTGGAGGGTGATGAGGCCCCAGAGGAGCGTGGTCTTGGCGCCGGAGGGGTTGCCTTGGCCGACGAGTTTGGTGGTGTCGACCGCTGCGGTGGTGGCGGCGGGGGGTTGGAAGGAATTGGTGGCGACGGTGAGGGCCCCACCGAGGAGCGAGGTTTCTTTGCCGCCTGACGGAGTGGTGCGGGTGGCGCAACCGGCGCCAAACAAGACCGTGAAAGTAAGCAGAACCAGAGCGGGGCGGAGCGATGATTTCATGGGGAAGATCAGGCGGATTTCAGGGAGGGGATGGATCGAAGGAGGGAGGCTTGCCAAGGAAGCAGGACGTCATCGAGGTCGGACGGGACTTGGGCAAGGTGGGAAAGTTGGGCGCGGTTCGCGATCAAGGTTGCTTCGATGGAGAGCTGGGTGGCGATGCGATCCCGGTCTTCTTTGATGCGGTCGAGGCGGGAGAGTTCGGACTGGTTGAGTGAGCGGCGACCGGCGTCGCGACCGGGGCGCCGGGGCAGCGTGGAAGGATCGGTCTCGAAGCCGCGGCGGAGGGCGGCGGTAAGCGACGGCATGAGCCGGTCGTGGCGTTTGCCGAGATTCACCTGGGTGAGAATGGCCTCCGCCGTCTGGCCGTCTTCGGCGGCGTAGGCGATGTCGAGCAGGAGGTCGTTGTTGCAGACTTTAAACGGCGGTGTGTCGATTTGCTCGGCCGTGGTTTCGCGCCAGTGCCAGACGGCGTGGAGCACGGGTTGGCCAACGCCGCGAAGGCGTTCACTGCGGCCGATGCGCCAATCGTGCTCGGTGGCGGGGGCGAAACCCTCGGTGCCGGCTCGGATTTGGGCGCGGCATTGTTGGTCGAGCCATTCGAGCCGATCGAGGGCGGCGAGTTCGCGGGTGAGAATGTCGCGCAGGCCGGGGAGGTGCCAGACGTCGAGGGCGGCGTAGTCGAGCAGCTTGGGGACGATGGGTCGGCGGGACCAGTTGGCTTTTTGACCGGATTTGTCGGCGGTGATGCCGAAGTGTTCTTCGAGGAGGGCGGCGAGACCGATGCGTTGGCGGCCGAGCAGTTGCGCGGCGAGCATGGTGTCGAAGATGCTCTTGGCGCGGAAGCCACAGCGGTCATGCAACAGGCGCAGATCGAAATCGCTGCCGTGCATCACAAGGTGGACATGGGCGAGACGGTCCCAGAGAGGGGTGAGATCGAGACCGGGGGCGAGGGCGTCGACGAGGTAGACTTCGCCGTCGACATAGAATTGGAGCAGACAGAGCCGGACCTTGTAGTGAAACATGTTGTCCGCCTCGGTATCGAGGAAGACCTCGTCGACGCGGTTGAGGGCGGCCAAGAGCGGACCGAGCGAGCCGGGACGGTCGAGCAGCTTGTAGTGAGTCGGGCGCGCAGGATGACGCAAAGTGGGACGGGACGCGGCGGAGGCCGTGGTGGCGGGGGGCTTGACGCCGAAAAAACGGCGAACGGAAGGAGACAGTAAACGTGAAATCATCTCGACAGGCAAAAAGTGTGGCCCGCGGTTCGGCGGAGGGCGAGTGCGGAAAATGGTGTTGGGGTAAAAATTGGCGGGGTGAGTGCGGCGAGTGGGAGCAGGGCAATCAGACCGGAGCGGACCAAGCGGTGAGGAAGGAATCGATGAGTTGAGGAAGATCGGAGCTGTAGCCGCCTTCGAGAATTGCGGCCGACGGGATGGCGTGGCGGGCGCGGGTTTCGGCCAGCCAAGTGCCGAGGGTGGCGAAGTCGTCGGCCTCGAGGGTCATGGCAGTGATGGGATCGCGGGCGTAGGCGTCAAAGCCGGCAGAGACGAGAATCAAGTCGGGTTGAAAGCCGATGATGGCGTCGAGCGAGGCGCGAAGCGCGGCGAGATGTTGGGGTCGTGGAGTGCGGGGGGCGACAGGCCAATTGCGGGTGCGGGGTCCGAGATCGGTGATTCCGGTGCCAGGGTAGCAAGGGTGCTGGTGGACCGAGGCGAAGAAGAACGTCGGGGTGCGGGCGTGGGCGTGGAGGATGGCTTCGGTGCCGTTGCCGTGGTGGGCGTCGAAATCCCAAACGGCGACGCGGCGAGCACCGAGATGGTGGTGGGAGTGAAGGGCGGCGATCGCGATGGAGTTGAGATAGCAGAAGCCCATCGCGGTGGCGGCGGTGGCGTGATGACCGGGTGGACGCATGAGGGCGAAAGCGGGCGTGCGCCGGGCGAGCGCGTGGGCGGCGGCGGCGAGAGCGGCGGACACGGCGCGGCGAGCGTGGGCGGCGATGTCGTCGAAGAAGGGCGTGTCGGCGTCGAAGTCGCGGGTTTCGTCGAGGCGGCGCAGGTGGGCGGGGGTGTGAGCGAGCAGCAAGGTCGCGTCGGCAACCGAAGTTGCGGGGGCCGGAACACGGAATTCCCAATCGGGATGGGCTGCGCGAAGGTGCGCGACCGAACGGGTGACGCGGGCGGGTTGCTCGGGACGCATGGCGGACCCGTAGGACGCGCACAGGGGATCGTGAAAGATGAGCATGGGGAAATGGCCGCAAAAACGCGCCGGAGGCGCAAGAATCCAAAGGTGGCGAGCGGTGGAAATGCGCGGATTTCTAACTGTGACTTTTCGAAAAATCCGTGGCCAAGTAAGGAGAATGAACGTTGTCGTGCTTTGCTCGGGGGGAATGGATTCGGTGGTGGCGCTGCATTGGGCGCGGACGGAGCATGTGGTGGCGGCGGCAGTGAGTTTCGATTACGGGGCGAAGCACAACCACCGGGAGATTCCGTTTGCGGCGGAGCAGGCGGCGCTGGCGGGGGTGAGGCATGAGGTCGTGGCGCTGGACTTTGTGAACCGGTTGTTTGCGTCGGACCTGTTGAAGAACGGGGGCGAGATTCCGGAGGGACACTATGAGGCGGCGAACATGAAGCAGACGGTGGTGCCGTTTCGGAACGCGATCATGTTGGCGGTCGCGACGGGCTTGGCGGAGAGTCGGGGGGCGGAGGGGCTCGTGATCGCGGCGCACGGCGGCGACCATGCGATCTACCCGGATTGCCGTGAAGAATTTATGCGCGCGATGGGCGACGCGATGCGGCTCGGCACGTATGCGGAGGTGAAGTTGCTGCGGCCGTTCATCGCGATGACGAAGGCGGAGATCGCGGCGACGGGAGCGAAGTTAGGCGTGGATTTCGGGCGAACCTGGTCGTGCTACAAGGGTGGCGAGGTGCATTGCGGGAAGTGCGGGACGTGTGTGGAGCGCCGCGAGGCGTTTGAACTCGCCGGGGTAAATGACCCGACGGTGTATGCGGAGACGGGGGTGTTGCCGGGCAAGCCGGGGGTTATTTGAGTTTCGAGCGATGTTGATTTCGGAGATTTTTTATTCGTTGCAGGGTGAAGGGGCATTGAGCGGGGTGCCGTCGGTTTTTGTGCGGACGAGCGGGTGCAATCTGCGCTGCGCGTGGTGCGACACGCCGTATGCCTCTTGGAATCCCGAGGGGACGACGATGCGGGTGGGTAACATCGTGGCGGCGGTGCAGTCGCACCGGACGGCGCGGCATGTGGTGCTGACGGGCGGTGAGCCGATGATCGCGAAAGAAATCCGCGAGCTGGCGGCGGCGCTCAAGGAGCTGGGCTACCACATCACGATTGAGACGGCGGCGACCGTGGCCCCGGAGGCGATCGCGTGCGATCTGGCGTCGATGTCACCGAAGTTGCTCAATTCGGCGCCGCAAGGGGCGGAGCATACGGTGTGGCGGAAAAAACATGAGGCGACGCGTTGGCAGCCTTCCGTGGTGCGGGCGTGGCTCGATGCGGGATGCGACTATCAGTTCAAGTTCGTGGTCGCGGCGCCTTCGGATGTGGAGGAGCTGGAAGTAATGTTGGCGTCGTTGAAGCGGGAGATTCCGCAGCACAAGGTGCAACTGATGCCCGAGGCGCGCACGCTGGAGTTGATGCGCGAGCGGGCGGGGTGGCTCGGCGAGGTGTGCAAGGCGCGCGGTTACCGCTATGCGCACCGGTTGCACATCGAACTCTACGGCAACAAGCGGGGCACGTAACCGTGGATTCTCCCCTGCCCTGCCCCGCTTGATCTTTTTTTCATGACGACGCCCACGCCCGATCCGCTCAAAAAATTTTCCGACGAGTTGCACGCGCTCGCGGCGCGATTCCAAGACCATGAGGTAACGCTGCAGGAGATCATCGACACACTTGGGGCGCGGGCTTCGGCGCTGTTGATCATCATTCTTGCCCTGCCCTTCTGCGCGCCGATTGCGATCCCGGGATTGTCGACGCCGTTTGGTTTGGCGATCTTGGCTTTGGCGGGGTGCTTTGCGCTCGGTCGGCCGCCCTGGTTGCCGCAGCGTTTGCTGAAGGTAAAATTGCCGCCGAAATTTTTCCGGGCGGTGCTCGAAGGTGCGAGCAAACTGATCGGTTGGATTGAAAAGAGACTGCGGCCGCGCTGGCTCTGGCTGACGGAGGGTAACGCGATGCGTTTCGTCCACATGGGGATGGTCT
>CALSBN010000300.1:0-4958 GCA_943373185.1 Opitutus sp. GAS368
AGATCGCGGGCACCGGCTTCGCCCGTGAGGGCGGCGAGGGCGGGAAAGTGGGAGCGGAGCAGGAGCGCGGGCGCGCCGTGGCGGGAGGCGTAGCGGGCGGCGACGATGCTGCGGCCGGTGGTGTGCTGGGCGGCGAGCAGTTGCGCGACGACGGCGGCGGAGAACGCGGGTTGGTCGCAGAGGGCGATCAGGGCGGCATCAAGGGTGCGGGAGAATTGGCCGAGCGTGGTGATACCGGTGCGGATCGACGCGGCCATGCCCTCGGGCCACGAGGCGTTTTCGGCGACGAGGAGGGGCAAGCGCGCGAGGACGGGGCGGATCTTTTCGGCGTGGGCCCCGAGGACGACCACGACGGGCCAGGCACCGGCATCGAGGGCGGCGGTGGCGGCACGGACGACGAGCGGTTGGCCGTCAAGGAGCAGGAGTTGTTTCGGCGAACCCATGCGCGTGGAGGCGCCGGCCGCGAGGATGATGGCGCCGAAGCGAAGGGCGGGCGGGGGAACGGGAGAGTGCGGGGTCATCGTGAAGGCGGGAAACAAGGAGGGGCGGCGGCGGCGAGCGACGGCGAAGCGACGGGGGCGCGGAGAGGCGCGCGGAAACTTGTAACGTATTATGTTACAAACAGGGTGTGTGAGTGGGCTTTTAAGGCAGAGGGTTTGTCATATAATACGTTACAAGTGGGGCGGGCGGACGGGGCCGGGTTGGGCGGGGCGACGTCAGTCATGGATGGGGCGGGTGCGTTCGCGGAGGGGGCGGGCGTTGCGGCGGGTGAGGGCGGCTTGCATCTCGGCGAGGATCGCGAGGGCGACCTCGGCGGGGCGCTCGGCACCGAGGTCGAGGCCGACCGGGGCGTGGAGGCGGGAGACTTGGTCGGAGTTTAGAGTGAGGCCGTCGCGGGCGAGGTCGGCGAGGATGCGATCGGCGCGTTTCTTGGGGCCGAGGAGCCCGAGGTAGGAAAGATTGAGCGGCAGCAGATCACGGAGCAGGGGCACGTCGTGCACGTAGTGGTGCGTCATGACCACGGCGAGGGCAGCAGGCTCGGGCGCAAGGCGCGCGACGAGTTCGGCGGCGGGGGCGACGACGATACGGTCGGCGGAAGGAAAACGAGCGGCGGTGGCGAAGGCGGCGCGCGGATCGGCGACGGTGACGTGCCAACCGAGTTGGCTCGCGAGCGCGGCGAGGGGTTGGGCGTCGTCGCCGGCACCGAAGATAAGGAGCGACGGCGGTGGGCGGAGCGACTCGCGGAAAATCGCGGCGTTGACCGGAGCGGAGTCCGGTGGCAGCGCGGCGGCGAGGTAGGTGCCGAGGGCGAACGGCGGCGCGGAGGCGGGGAGTTGCCAGACGACGGCGAGCTCGGTGGGCCGGCGGGCGGCGAGATTGGCGCTGACGGTCGCGACCCATTCGGGTGCGGGGGAAGGAATCGGCTCGAGCAGGACTTGGACGACGCCGTGGCAGCCGAGACCGACGCCCCAAACAAGGTCGTTCTCCGCCGAAGTGTCGTAGGTAACGAGCTCCGGCCGGCGGGTGGTGGCAACGCGTTGGGCGCGAGCGAGGACGTCTTCTTCGAGACAACCGCCGCTGATCGAACCCAAGCGTTGACCGGTGGCGGTGACGACGAGCCGGGCGCCGGGCCGGCGGTAGGACGAACCGGCGACCGATACGAGCGTGGCCAGAACGGGGGGGGGAGCGGAGGCGGGGCGGGGCCGGGCAAGCGCGGCCAGCAGGGCGGGGAAATCGTTCATCGCGGTATCAGGTAGGTGGACGGGAAAGGCATGACGACAGGTGCTTGGGTGCGACGCTCCCGGGGATCAGGGCCGGTGGGAAGAACGATTTGTAGCCGATGCGGCAAAATCACGGGGCAAAAAAATGAAAATTCGCCCTTGCGAATTGTCACAGGAATATGACACGTCTTTTCAGTTACACAACGAATCGGCCGTCCACAACCGGCCTCAACTGCAACCACAACACCACTGCTAGCTATGAACACCATGCTGCCAAAAGCAGCGCGTGACGCTTTGCGTCTTGCGCTCATCGCAGGTGTTTCTGTCGGCGTCCTCGCCGCTCAGAACACCACCGCTACCCCGCCGATAACCACCGAGAAGAAAGAAGAAAAATCCGTCGTCCTCGAGAAATTCGAGGTCACCGGCTCCCGCGTGAAGCGGCTCGACGTCGAGACACCTCAGCCGGTCGTGACCTACTCGGCACAAGCGATCGAAGACTCGGGCTACAAAACCATCGGCGAATTCGTGCAGAGCTTGCCGTTCAACTCCGGCTCGGCGAACTCGATCTTCCAAGGCTCGAGCTTCACCCGTGGTGCCGTTACCGCCAATCCTCGCGGTCTTGGCAGCAATCGCTTCCTCACCCTGGTCAACGGCCGTCGTGCGGTCACCTACGCGCTCACGAACAGCTTTAACCAGTCGGTTTTCGACTTTAATAGCATACCTAACTCCGCCGTCGACAGTATCGAGTTCCTGAAGGACGGAGCTTCGGCCATCTACGGTTCCGACGCGATCACGGGTGTGTTGAACATCAAGCTGAAGAAGAACTACACGGGTCTCCGCACGGATCTCTACGTGGGCAATACCCTCGGCCATGACTCGTTGGTGAAGTCGGCGAGCATCTTGGCCGGCGCCCAAAGCGGAAAAACGTCGATCATGGTCACCGCGAATTACCAGGGCGGTAATTCCAGCTTCATCCGCGACTACGATCGCTCGAAGACGACCAACTACTCGGCGCTCGGAGCGAACAAAGGTGCAAATCTCAATAGCGGCGCAAACTGGCCGGCTAACTTGACCCTCACCGCCGCACAAGCGACGGCGGCGGGCTTCACGGGCGGTTCGGGTTCCTACGTCCTGACCGGCGGCAAACCCACCGCAAATCCCACCCGGGCGCAGTTCGAGCGCGTGGCGGTTCTTCCCAACGAAAATCGCTATGATTTTGCCCAGACCTTCCAGCTCAACCCAGACTACGATTACATCAGCTATTACACGAAGTTGAACCATGAGTTTTCCGACAAGCTCTCGCTGTTCATCGAAGTCTCCGGCTCGAACAATCTGACGAAGTTCGGCTTCACCCCGTCCGTCATTCAAAGCACGCAGAATGCGGGCACCGGTCCGACCGGTTTGCTCAACGTTCCCGCCAACAATCCTTACAATCCGTTGGGCATCGACCTGACGAATTTCCTCTACCGCACCAACTTCGGTCCATCGCGTGTGTTCGATACCGAATCGTCGGGTGGAAACTACCTCGTGGGCTTGAAAGGTGATCTCAACGCCGATTGGTCTTGGGAAATCGGCACGGCCTACGGTTATGGCGTCGTGTCGACCACGACCCGTAATCAAATCCGGGCGATCGATCTTCAGAACGCCCTCAACGGCACGACCCGAGCGACCGCGCTGAATCCCTTCGGCCCTTCGGATAATGCGGCTCTGGTCAACAATCTCTTCACCATCTCCAATGCCAGCGCCAAGGTGCTGTCTTATGGCACCGATCTCACGGTCGGCGGCACGATCTCGCAATTCTCGCTGCCCGGTGGCGAAATTGGCATCGCGGCCGGCGGCGAAGCTCGCAAAGACAAGCTTGATACCCGGCCTGACACGGCCGCCTACGTCGGCTCGGGCGGCGGTTTGCCCCTTACGGGCTCCCGCTCGGTGAAGTCGGCCTACGTCGAGGTTTCCCTCCCGGTGCTGAAGTCGGTCGAGCTCCAAATCGCCGGTCGCCACGAGAGCTACAGCGATTTCGGTAAGACTAATAAACCCAAGTTCGGTGGTAAGTTCCGGGTTCCGGAAAACAAGATCGCTGATATCGTTTTGCGGGCTTCCTATTCAAAGTCATTTAAAGCACCCGATCTCGGTCGCCTCTATGCGTCGCAAACGGTCGGATTTTCCTCGACGGTGTTGAACGATCCTCTGCGTCCACAAGATCCGGCGACCCAGCTTCGCTCGATTACCGGTGGCAATCCAAATCTCCAGCCTGAGGAAGGGCGGATCCAATACATCGGCACGATTATTGAAATGCCGAAGAGCGTGAAGAATTCTTGGCTCAAGGGACTGAGTTTCTCGGCAGATTTCTTCAACTACCGCATCGACGACGTGATCTCGTCGCCCTCGATCAATTTTCTGTTGAGTGCACAAGGTCGTGCGCAATTCCCGAACGCAATCACCCGGGACAATTCAACGGAGAATCCAGGCCCGATCCGCTCGGTGTTTGCCATCCCGGTGAATTTGGCGTCGCAGAGCTATAAAGGCTACGATTTCGAGTTGATCCATAAATCGCCTGAAACCCAGATCGGAAAGTTTGAGACCACGATTCGGGCGACGGTCATCCGTGAGATCGCTTCGGATGCTGGCACCGGCGGCGGTAGCTTCAGTAATCAAGGCCTCTACAACAATCCGCGGGTCAATATGACGGCCTCAGTGCGTTGGACTCTTAAGGACTGGTCGGCGGCAGTATTCGCCAGCCGGACCGGTCAATATTTCAACGATGGCTATACTGCTGCGGGTTGGGGCGAGAACGCCCAAACTCTCATCAGCCCGTCGGTGAGCTACAAAGGTCTATGGAATACCACTTTCACGGTGGGTGCTCAGAACGTCATGGACCGTGAGCCGCCGGCAAACGGCCGCGAGACCACCGGGTTTGACCCCGGCACCTATGGCAATTTTGTCACCGGACGTTTCATCTATCTCCGGGTCAGCAAGGAGTTCTAAGCTGACCGCTTTCATGAGCGGCCCAGCCGTTTGATTTCAAGCGCGCTCTCCGAATGGAGAGCGCGCTTTTTTTGAGTCTGGATCGTTTGCTTCGTTCGAACCTCCGCTTTGTTTCTCGCATGAAATCTTTCTTCTCTCTTGCCCTCGCCGCCGCATTTGTGGCCCTCGCCGCGCAGCGAACAACCGCTGCCCCTGCACCGGAATTGCCGGTGTCCACGTTTTTCAAGAAACCCTCGATGACGTCGCTCCGGT
>CALSBN010000301.1:0-4898 GCA_943373185.1 Opitutus sp. GAS368
CAGGTCGGCCGCCGCCTCGGCCGCGCCGAACGCGGCGACCACGTCGTCCCTGTTTCCACCGCCGAGTTCGACGTCGATTTCCGCGAACTCGTCGGCCACGAGGGCAAATCCGCCCGCAGCCGCGCCGAGATTCTCGCCGACCTCAACCGCCGCCTCAAAACCATCCCCGGCGTCTTCGCCGTCGTCGGCGGCCCGCTCGCCGACCGCATCGGCCACATGCTCAGCGGCGTCTCCGCGCCGGTCGCCGTGAAAATCTTCGGCCCCGATCTCGATACGCTCCGCCGCCTCGGCACCGAGATCCAGACCGTCGCCAAAACTATCCCCGGTTTCGAGGACGCCAAGCTCGACCAACAATCCTCGATCCCGCAGCTCCGCATCGAAGCCGACCGCACGCGCGCCTCCGCCTACGGCATCACACCCGGAGCCCTCAACGACCAACTCGGCGACCTCATCGGCGGCAAAGCCATCGCCGAACTCCGCGAGGGCCAGCGCGCCGTCGATCTCGTCATCCGCCTCCCGCTCGCATGGCGCGACTCCCCCGAGAAACTCGCCCAACTCCCCGTCGAAACCGACGAGGGCCGCCGCATCCCGCTCTCGCTCGTCGCCGATGTCCGCGAGGCCAAAGGCCCCAACGTTATCTTCCGCGAGAACAGCCAGCGCCGTTTCACCGTCGCCATCAAACCCACCGCCCGCGACGTCGGCGTCCTCGTCGCCCGCCTCCAGTCCGAGGTCACCGCCAAGGTCAAACTACCCGAGGGATACTTCGTGACCTACGAAGGCGAATTCCGCGCCCAGCAGGACGCCACCCAGCGCATCATCGTTCTCAGCACCGTCATCTTCGCGGTAATCCTGTTTCTTCTCTACGGCTACTTCCAGAGCTGGTCGCTCGCCCTGCAAGTCATGCTCAGCATCCCACTCTCGCTCGTCGGCGGCCTCGTCTACACGTGGTTCAAGGTCGACAACATCAGCATCGCCACGCTCGTCGGTTTCATCGCCGTCGGCGGCGTCGCCGCGCGCAACGGTATCATGATGCTCTCGCACTACCTCCACCTCATGCGCCACGAGGGCGAAGGCTTCACGCGCGCGATGGTCGAGCGCGGCACCCTTGAGCGCATGGCCCCCGTCCTCATGACCGCCCTCGCCGCCGGCATCGCGCTCGTGCCCCTCGTCCTCGCCGGCGACCAACCCGGCAAAGAAATCCTCCACCCGGTCGCCGTCGTCATCGTCGGCGGCCTAGTCTCCTCCACGCTCCTCGAGTTCCTGATCCGCCCCCTCGTCTTCTTCCACTTCGCTCAAAAAGCCGCCGCCCAAGCCCTCGCCCGCGACGCCGCCGCCGCGCAGTGAAAACTCCTCTCCCTGCTCCGTGGCTCCCTTCGCGCACCCCTCATCGCTTCCCCTAAAACTCCTTCCCTCCCTGCCCATCGCACTTCGCCGATTAGGCGAAGCCTGCAACCCCCAACTCCTCTACCCACCTCCGAAAATTAGCGCCCATTACCGTTCCAAAAAACCTCCCATTTTCCTATCCACGTCCTCCACGCCCTGCCTATGAACCCCTCCGTCTTCCAAATATTCCCTGGGCCAATCCCCCTTTCTTTCCCGTTGGAAACTCAAAACCTGTTCAGTCCAAAAATCCAAACGTCATGAAATCCAAATCCGTCCGCTCCCTCCTGTTCATCGCCTCCGCTCTCCTCGCCCCCGCGGCCTTCACCACCGCCACCGCCGGCCCTGCCGACAAAAAGCCCCACACCCACGAAAAGAAAGACGCCGGCCCCAACGGCGGCCGCATCATCGCCACCTCCGTTCCTCGCGCCGAGTTCCTCGTCCTCGCCGATCGCAAAATCCAGATCACCTTCCTCGACCTCGCCGGCAAACCCATCGCGCCCGCCGAGCAAGTCGTGACCGTCACCACCGGCGACCGCGCCGCGCCCACCAAGCTCACCTTCGCCAAGACCGCGACCGCGCTCATCTCGACCGCCCCGCTTCCCGCCGGCAACGACCTCCCCGCCGTCGTCCAAATCAAGTCCACCCCCACCACCCCGATGGTCACCGCCAAGTTCACCCTCGACCTCTCCGTTTGCGGCGAATGCAAACACGCCGAATACGCCTGCACCTGCGCGCACTGAGCCCGGCGTCGTCCGAGACGCGGCGGCTGGAGCGCCGCCGCGCGTCTCTTTCTGGATAATGCTCGCGACCCAATTCGCACCGGCCATTTTCGTGCGATTCGACCGCCGGTAGCGCTCGCCCGCCATCCATGTCTTCCATCCTTTTCGAACTCTCCATCATCTTCGCCCTGCTCGTCGCCAACGGTATTTTTTCCATGGCGGAGATCGCCATCGTCTCCTCACGCAAAGCCAAACTCCGCCAACTTGCCGATGCCGGCGACACCCGCGCCCGTCTCGCCCTCCAGCTCGCCGAGTCGCCCAATACCTTTCTCGCGACCGTGCAGGTCGGCATCACCCTCGTCGGCGTCGTCGCCGCCACGTTCAGCGGCGCGTCGCTCTCCGCGCCGCTCGCCGGGATGATCCGGGAGATTTCCTGGCTCGCGCCCCATGCCGATGAAGCCGCCTTCGTGCTCGTCGTGCTGGTGCTCACCTACTTCACCCTCGTCATCGGCGAACTCGTGCCCAAACGCATCGGCCTCGGCAACCCCGAGGGCGTCGCCCGCGTCCTCGCCGGCCCGATGCACCGCCTCTCTCTCATCGGCACTCCCCTCGTCAGCCAGCTGGGTCGCTCCACCGACGCCCTGCTCGCCCTTTTCCGCATCAAACCCGAACCCGAAATCAAAGTCACCGAGGACGAGGTTCGCCTCCTCGTCCGCGAGGGTATGCGCGTCGGCGTCCTCCATCCGCAGGAGCCCGCCATGATTGAAGGCGTCATGTCCTTCGACCGCCTGCCCGTGCGCGATCTGATGACTCCGCGCGCAAAAATCATTTGGATCAACGTCACCGATACCCACGAAACCATCTGGCATCGCATCGTCGTGAGCGCCCATTCCACCTTCCCGGTTTACGAGGGCACCCGCGATAACGTCCTCGGGTTTGTCACCATCAAGGCCATCTACGCCAACCTCGCCGCCGGCACCGCCGTCAACGTCCGCGACCTCACCACCCCGGCCCTGATCGTCCCCGGTTCCCAGCCCGCCACGACCTTGCTCGAAACCTTCAAGAAATCCGGCAAACACGTCGCCCTCGTCACCGACGAATTCGGCGGGATCTCCGGCCTCGTCTCCCTGCACGACATCATGGAAACGATCGTCGGTGAGATGCCCACCCAAGGCGATCGCCACCAGCCGAAAGCCGTTCGCCGCGACGACGGCTCCTGGCTCGTGGACGGCATGTTCGACGCCGGGGACTTCGAGCGCACCGTGACCGATTTCCCGCTCCACCCCGCCCACGAACGCGACTACCAGACCTTTGCCGGCTTCGTCGTAAAGCGCTTCGGCCATATGCCGGGCGAGGGCGAGTCGTTCCACCACGCCGGATATCTGGTCGAGGTGATCGACCTCGACGGTCACCGCGTCGACAAAGTCGCCCTGATCCCGCTCAAGAACCTCCCCGCGCCCCCGGCCACGTAGCGGACCCTCCTGAGTGGCACGGGCATCTTGCCCGTGATTCTGATTTAATTCGCGTCCCTTCGCGTCCATTCGCGGTCAAAACTCCCCTCCGAATTCTCCGACTCCGAATTCTTCCGTGTCTTCCGTGGGCCCCTCCGGAATTCCTCACCCCAAGTCCGCAGCGTTTTCCATTAAGCGTTAAAAGTTAAACGTTCAGCGTTAAGCGTTCGCCCTCCCCCTCCCCGCCCACCACCCCCTTGACGACTCTGCTACTCTCCGCTCCTTACCCGGACTTCAGCACCGTCATGACTCGCCCAACACCAAGCACGCTCTCGCTCGCCACCCGCTTCACCGCGGCGCTCGGCGCTGCGTTGGTGCTGGTGCTTACGATTCTCGCCGTCAGCCCGTCGCTCCACGCTTGGGTCCACGCGGAACCCGTTGACTCCGCTCCGCACGCGACCTGTTCGCACGGCCACGCCCATCACTCCCACACCCCGGTCACCGCGCCTGCGCCCGACTCGTGCGACGATGATTCCGGCTGTATTGTAAATCTGTTTGCCCAAGGCGGCTCGGAGCTCGTGACCGCGCCCGCAGTCCTGCCGGCACCCCGTCTCGCCGACCTCGGCACCTTCCTTTCCCCGTCCGCTTTCTGCGCGCCCAGCGCGCCCGCTTACCTCCTGCCCCCGGGCTGCGGCCCTCCTTTAGTCTGAGTAAGTCAGTGTGATTGTCGGTCCCGTCCCTGCGCGGATGGACCGTTGTTTGCCGCGTCGTCGCAGCCATTTCCGAGCACGCGCGGCGTTTATCCATGTTTCCGTTTCGTCTATCATGTCCTACCGAATCAAATCCCTAGCCCTTTGCCTGCTCGCCCTGCCCGCGCTCACGCGCGCCCAAACCCTCCCGCCCTCTGCGGCGCCCGACGGCACCTACGTCACGCTCGGCCGCTATGAAGTCGCCGCGTCGAAGTTCGGCGCGCAAACCGCCAACTTGCTCACGTCCGTCACGGTCGTCGGCGCCGACCAGCTCGAAAACGAGAGCGCCGACTACACACTCGAACTCCTCGGCAAAATCCCCGGCGTCACTCTCACCGATTTCAATCAGGGCGTCATCACGGCCGATGTGTCGATGCGAGGCTACAACAGCGAGGGCTCCAGCCCGCACCTCCGTCTGTTGATCGATGGCGTGCCCGCCAACCACAACAGCGGTTACAACGATCTTGGACCGATCTTCCCGCTTGAGATCGAACGCATCGAGGTCGTCAAAGGCACCGCCGATCCGCGCTACGGGCTCAACGCCGTCGCCGGCACCGTGAGCGTGCATACGTTTCAATCGTTCACCGGGCAAAAAC
>CALSBN010000302.1:0-4861 GCA_943373185.1 Opitutus sp. GAS368
CCGTTTCTTTACGCTCAGCTCTCAACGTTCGACCCCCGCGCCGTCGTCAGGCAGGCTCGGCCTTCAGCTTGCTCGAAGTTGTGGTGGCCGTCGGGGTCTTTGCGATCGGCATCGTGGCGATCCTCGCTCTCTTCGCCCCGGCCGCCAAATCCGTTTCCGCCAACGCCGAAGCCGAAGCCGCCGCAGCGGTGGCCCAAGCCCTCGCCGCGGACCTGCAGCGCCGCGTGGTTCCGGCGGACGCAGAACCGTTTGCCGCCATCACGGCGTTGTTGAAGAAATCAACCGCCGCCGGCGGCCACGAACTCACCGCTGACAACGCGCGCGCCGACTACGACATCGCCCGCGATCCGCAGCTCCTCTTTGCCAATCGCGACGGCACCAAAATCGGCACCTTTGCCGACACGACGGTGTGGGGCACGCCCAACTCCAACCGGGAGAAATTTTTCGAAATCGCCCTCATCCGCAACGAGACGCTCTCGCCCCCGGCCGATCCCGCCGCCGATCCGCCCGTGAATCCCGACGCCACCGCCGCGTTCATCGCCTACACCGCGCGCATTCGTTGGCCGGCCTTCGTGGCGCTCTCCGGCGCGGGCGCGCAACAGGTCGGCGCCAACCCGGCCGGGGCCGTGCGTTTCGACCACAGTTCGAAGCTTTCGTTGTTCGTCGCCGGAGCCGTGAAACGTTGAAAACGATGACTCAGTGCTCCCGTCGTTTTGCGCCTCGGACGCCGGAAAAACGCCGCGCCTTCACGCTGCTGGAATTGCTCGTGGCGGCGACGATCACGGCGTTGTTGGCGGGATTTCTCGCGGTCGTCGTCGGCGACGTCGCCGGCTTCTGGACCCGCACGTCCGGCCGGCTCACGACCGAGGCCCAAGCCCGGATCGTGCTCGATCAGCTCACGCTCGATCTGCAGTCCGCGCACTTCAAAGACGACGGCAACACATGGCTCGCCGCGACGGTGCAGAACGCGCCCGGCGCCGGCAGCAATTGGATTACCAACGACCAAAATCCGGCCCGCGCCAAGCCTGCCGCGCTTTCGCTGAGTATGACCGCGGCGGACTTTTCCTCCGATGCCAACCGCTTCGGCGTCGCCGGCACGTGGCTGCGTTTTTATACGACCGCCCGGGGCACGAACCAAAACACCGGCGCCGCGCCGTTTGCCGTAAACGCCTCGGCCCCGGTCGCCGTGAGTTACCAGATTGTGCGGCGCATCGCGTCGACAGCGACCACGACGGCGGCGGCGCGGCGTTACCTCCTTCATCGCGCGCAAGTCCGCCCGGCGCTCAACGGCACCGCGCTGGGCACGCTTGAGGCCGGCCAGAACATCACCGCCACGGCTTACTCGCGCACGACTCCCGCCGCCGGCAACACCGGCAACCTCGCCGGCGACCCGCGCACCGTGCGCGCGCCCACGCTCGACTCGGTCATCGCCGACAACGTCATCGACTTCGGCGTGCGTCTTTACGTGCGCGACGCCGCGACCGCGGGCGGACTACGACTCGTGTTCCCGGCCAACACCGCCGGCGCGCCGGCCAACACGCCGCTGACCTACCTTGCGAATGTGCCCCCGGGCGGCAACGGCTCCGATTCCTTCGCCAACCGGATGCCGGACGTGGTCGATGTCTCGGTGCGAATCCTCACGGAAAAAGGCGCCGACCTGATTCGCGGCTACGAGAGTATCACGCAGACAGTCTTCGCTCCGCCGGGCGTGACGCCCCAAGCCTACTGGTGGGACCTGGCCCGCGCCAACTCCCGCGTCTTTACCCGCCGGATCGTCCTCCGCGCCGAGCCCCTCTGAGCGTGCCCCTCTCTCAACTCCCAACTCTCAGCTCTCAACATGCGCCGGGGCCGCAACGCACCCGCGGTTTCGCGCTGCTCATCACGCTCACATTGCTCGCGTTTGTCGTGCTGCTGCTCGTCGGTCTTGCCAGCTACACGCGAATTGAAACCGCCATCGCCGGGAATTTCCAAAGACAAGCGCAGGCCCGTCAAAACGCCCAGCTCGCCCTCGACGTTGCTCTCGCCCAACTCCAGAAACACGCCGGCCCCGACACCCGCGTGACGGCCACCGCCGACTCGTTTGGCGGCGGCCCGAATACACGCCCCTACGTCGGCGTCTGGGATGCCGCTGCCGCCGGCGCTGACCCGGTTTCGTGGCTCGTGAGTGGCAATGAGATCAACCCTTTGGCCCGCACACCCACCGCGCCCGGAGCCGGCACCATCGAGTTGGTCGGTCGCCAGACGACCGGCACCGCCAACTCAGTGCTCGCGCCCCTCGTCGCTCTGACCTCCGTCGGCGTTCCCGGCCAGGCCGGCGCGACGGCTGCGACCATCGGCCGCTACGCCTGGTGGATCGGTGATCAGGGCGTGAAAGCTCCGATTGGCCTGCGCGACGCAACGGACGGCGTCGACTACGCCCCGTATGATTCCCCCGAACTCCGGAGTCGCATCCGCCAGCAAATCTCTCTTGGAGCCGGCCCGGCCAACTTTGAACCGCGCGATGCCGTCAACGCCTTGCTCGTGCCCAATCTGAAAGCCGCCAACCAACTCGCGTTCCTTCGGACACCCGGCGGAGCCGCAGTCGGTCTCGCCACCTTGCAGGCCAACTACGCCGCCTGGTCGCCCAATAATTTCAACGTCCTCGCCGACACCGCCGGCACCGGCCTGCGCCGCGACCTTTCGATCGATCCTTCGCTCCTCGGCGCAAGCGCGCAGGCGTGGCTTGATTACACGACTTACATGGAGAGCCCCGACGCCTCCGCGACCAGCGCTTTCCCGCCGATCCCGGCGATCACGCCCGAGTCGATCCGGCGTCGCTATGTGATGCAGCCCGGCCCGCCGGCAATTTCACCGGTGCTCAGTTTCTTCCTGCTTTCGTTTAACGTCCGCACGCTTCCTACGGCCGGGGGCAATCCCTCCGCGACGCCGCAACCGGTTCAGGTTCGTTTCCGCGGCGCCGTTTCGCTCTGGAATCCGGCCGCCAGCGCAATGGTCCCGGAGAATCTGCAATTGGAAATTGTCGGGCTGCCTCGGACTTTGCGGCTAGATAATGTGACGACTCCGTCGGATTCGGTCGTTATCCCGTTCGCGACACTCTTTGAGGAATCTGGAGCCCTGCGTCTAAATCTGCCTTGGAGCGTCGCAACGCCGTCTGGTTCTTCAAGGGAAGATGAACGCCACTCGTGGCTTCCCGGTCGGACCTACAGTTGGACGGTTGAGGAGGACGTTTCCGACCGTTCACCTACGCCAGATGGCTACGCGACCCGCCTAAACTCTCAAAACATCAGCACTGTTTCCGGCGATGGTGTGCAGCGCGCGCTAACCGGACTTGTGATCGACGGTAGCGACCAAGGCCATTTGGAGACCTCCCTCAAAACGCAGCTAACCGTTAATTTAGTGGCCGTTCGCTCTACTGGAAACGTGACTTTGGCTTCATTCACCTCGCCGGAATTCGACGCCTTTAGAACGACGACGCGCGCAATCGGCAGTTTCACGTATTCGCCGACTTTTGTCTTCCGTCTCGCGGAGAGTGAACAAGGTCCAGGAGCGTGGCTGACCGCGAATCGTGATCTACGCGAGGCGACGGTGCCCGCTGAAGCTTTCGTGATCGGCACGACCGGTTCGGTTAACGGGCCGGATCCGTCTCTCTACGAAAACACCACCCGAATCTCCGCGCCTGACCGACTTCTGGATCGTGATGTAGCGAGCTATGATTTCAACGAAGACGCCCCCGTCTTCGAACTGCCGCGTGGTCCGTTGCTTTCGCTGGGCGCGCTGCAGCACCTCGCTCTTCCCGGTGCGCGGCCGTTTTCCGTCGGCAATTCCTGGGGCGCCACCGCCGACATCAACGGCACCCCGGCCGCCCAGCTTTTTGATCGGTTCTTCTTTTCCGGTCTTACGCCGGCGGTGACCCCCGCGACCGAGGGCAACGCTCTCGTGCTGCCCAACCCATTGCTCCGCGTCACCCCGCGGTCGGTGACCGGCACGCCGACAACGGTCGAGGATCTGCGCACCGCTCCCACCGCTCGCTCGTCAAAGTTCCTGCTCCAAGGCGGCGCGTTCAACGTGAACTCGACCAACGTCGCCGCGTGGGCCGCCGTCCTCCGGTCTGTGCGCTTTCCTGCTGCCGCTTTCAATTACCTCGATGTCGATCCTGCCACCGGCACCGCCGCGGACACCGGCGAGACCACGGCGTCGGAGCAGTCGGGCGACGCGCAGTTTTTCCGATTTTCCCAGTCGGCGCAGGAAACTTACAAGGCCGAGCCCGGGATGTCCGCGGGCACCGATGCAACTTCTCCACCCAACACCCATCTTTTCCGTCGAGGTATGATCACGCTCGACGCCGACAAAGTCACCGCGCTCGCCGCGCAGATCGTCGCGCTCGTCCGGGCCCGACACGCCGCGAGTGGCCCCTTTCGCTCGCTGGCCGAGTTTCTCTCTCCGGCACCGGAGACCCTCGATGCCGCCGGCGGGCAAATCAGTCTCTTGGAAAAAGCCATCGCCGATGCGGCCATCAACGTCGATGGCACCGGCAATCCGATTGAGTTCTCCTCCCAGTTTCTCACGCAGGGCGACATCATGACGGCGCTGGCGCCCGTGCTTTTCCCGCGTTCCGACACCTTCGTCATTCGCACCTACGGCGAGGCGGTGAATCCCGCGACCGGCGCCACCGAGGGCCGCGCGTGGGCCGAAGCGACCGTCCAACGCACGCCCGAGTATTTCGACCCCGCCGATGACGCGACGCTCGCCCCAGCCGATCTTAACGCCGTCAACCAAACCTACGGCCGCCGCTTCAAGGTGGTTTCCTTCCGATGGCTCACGCGCTCCGATCTTTGATTGCTTGGCTCGGGGTAGGGACGGC
>CALSBN010000303.1:0-4839 GCA_943373185.1 Opitutus sp. GAS368
CAGATTTTGGATATTTTGGTCGGGGATGAGCTCGGAGTTCACCAGCCCGATGCGGTCTTCGACGGCAATACTGCGAAACCGCTCCCACCGGGTGCGGCGGCCGATGGCGTCGACGCTGAGCGCGATCATCGAATTCTGCATTTGCCGGAGCGTTTCAATCTCCATATCGGAGTAACGTGCGTTGAGATCGACGCCGGAGATATTGAGGTCCTTGCGCAACTTCTCGACGCGGTCGCGCTGGGCGGATACCGCGGCCTCTTGAATGACGAGCTCCTGCCTGAGTTTGGCGAAGCCTTCGCGTTGTTCGGAAGTGGCCAAAGCGATGCGGTCATCCGAGTAGACGCGGGCCAGCTCGTTGGCGATCTCGGCGCCCAGCGCCGGATCCTGAGAGTAGATATTGATCTCAATCAACGACGAGCTGCGTTGCGACTCGACCCGAAGCATCTTGGTGACGAGGTAGCGGTAAACCGTCGCCGACGGCAGCACCACGCCGGGGGCTCCAATGGAGGCCGAAAGCTTGGCCCCGAGCCCGAGATTTGAGATCACCGGGTAGAGAATTTTTTCCGACTGCATGATCCGGAACTGATCTTGGATGAAGAACGGGTCGAAGGCACCGTTGGCCTGCGCCGAGAAGAGCTTCATCTCCCCTTCGGGCTTCTCGACGCGAACTTTCGTCGTCGCCAGATACCAACGCGGCAAAAAAGCCGTGACGACAATTGTGGTGATCAGGACCACGCCCAAGATCAACCACGCGAGCGCTTGGCGCTGCCGCAGGATGCGGATGAAGTCGCTCAGCGATGCGCTGCTTTCCTGGCTGGCATGGGCGGAAGACATCAGGCGCAACGACCGGGAAGAGTCCGCGACCTCAGAACGCGTAAGTGGCGCTCACCCCGGCCCGATGCCGGACTTGTTTGCGGGCCCGGTCTTCGGACGTGACATCGTCGAAGTCGTAGGTCGCGGCGACGGACCAATTTTTCATCGCCAAATAAGTGAGCGCAGCACCGAGACGGGTGGTCTCTTCGTCGAGGTCACGCTGGCCGCGGCGACCCTTGAGCTGGGAAGGCTCAAACGTAGCCGAGCCAGAAGCGACGATCCTCGGGGTCAGCGGCCGCTGCGCGTTGACAAAAAACCGGTTCACTTGGGTATCCGTGAACCGGGCGACATCGGAGGACTCTTCCAACGTGTAAATGTAGCCTCCGCTGACAAACGATTGCTCGCCGAAAGCATAACGGCCGGAAAACTCCGCGTAAGGCACGGTCGTGCTGCGCTCCGAGGAGCGGCGGCGAAACTCAACGCCCAGCCGGCCGCTCGCCGAAACTTTCGGACCCGGGGCGTAATCGGCGCCGGTCAGAAAGAGATCGGACCGCTTGTCTTTGTTGTCGCTCAGGCTGCGGTAAGAAACGGCCTGGTGCCGATACTCGGCGACGACCTTGACCTCCGGCAAAACCGCGTAATCGCCCGCGACGCCAAAAAGATTCTCGGAGCGATCCAAGCTCCGGCCGAGGGGTCCGCTGCGATAGTCGTAGAGCATGCTTCGTCCCTTGAGCGTTACGCCGAGCTTCTGCGTTGGGGCGGTGGAAAAAAGCGCGTCGAATTGGTTGCGTTGGTAAGATTGGTCCGTGTTGACCGGGATGCCGGCAAGCAGGGACTCTGGATTTTTTGTTACCACAAAACTGTCGGTAAGGCTCAAAGTGGTCACCGTGGAAAAGGCGTGGGCGATCCGGGCCATCACGTCGTGACCCACAAGTGTTTTGTCTCCGGGTCGGTTTTCGAACTGATCGATCGAGAGCGCATACGAAGCGGATACGAAGGTCTGATCGGTCACAGAGACCGCATAGAGCGCCTTCGGGGTAAGCCGGTAAACAAGGCTGTCGATCGCATCGGTGGCCGAACCGAAAATATTGCTGTCGTGCGTCATCGCCGCCGACACACTGACGGTGAGATCCTTGCCCGAGTCGGTCGTGGGAATCGGGGCATACGCCGCGTGCACTTGAATCCAGATTCCGGCAGCAAACCCAAACACCCCAAGACGACGCAGATTCTTCATGACTGGATTCAAGAAAGGTTTGATGGAAAAGAATTCACTTACAAACGACCGGGAAGACGAGGCAACCGCTTTCTCTCAAAAACTCCACTCCACCAAGGCCACGATAGACCGATCAACGGCGCAACGGGGGCAGAGCCGGATTCAGGAGCACATATAGGTTTTCGGCCAGTTTCTGCGGTGCCCCCAACGGAAAATCCGCCGGAAGCCGCCCGGTGAGCAATCCGGCGTAAATCTCACCCCACTCACCGAAACGGTTGGGAACGGCACTCAGCATCCCGGGCAACACCGGCCGGGCGTTCAGCTCCGTAAAAAATGGCCGGTCAAGCGTGCGCGGGGTCAACAGCAGCTCACCGATGGGTTGTTGCAGGGTGATTTCGTAGAAGTCGCGCAACTTCGGCGGCTGCGCCCAGACTCTAACTTGGCCATACCACGCCACCCCCGCCGGCACATCGGCCATGACTCCGAACCGGCCGAGAGCATCCCGCCGGGCCAACTCCTGTTTCATGCTTAGGAACAGCGCCGGGAAATAGGGCGGATACTGGAAATGAATTTTTCGCGGCTCGAGCGCGTCGTGAACCAGCGGGAGGCCCTGCAGGAGCAACACCACCAACGCTGCCGCCCGTGGCCAGGCCGCCAGGACGGCGTTACCGCCCAGAAGCACGAAGAAAAAACCGGCGCCAAACACGATGATCAACGGCGCACACCACGTCATGACCAGCCGCTCACCTTCGCCCGAATCGAAGGTCGCCTGCGCCAACAACAGCAGCGCCAGCGATGCGGTGAAAATCCAGCGAAGACGGTTGGCCGAGGACGCCCGAAAACTGTAAAGCCAACCGACGACGAAGAGAGCCGAGAACCAGAACGCACCGCCGGACCAAAGCCGATTTTTCACCGTCTCCTGCAACGCGGTGAGCACCTTGTTGCTGAGTTTGTTGAGCGACAATTCGGGAGCGGCGGCCGAAAGCGTCGCGCGCACCACCACAGGCTCCGCCGTGGTGTCACCCGCCTTCAGGGCGATTTCCTGACCCGCCAAGGCAAACGGGCTCCCGGCGACGCTCCCGTTGCGGAGCAACCATGGACTGATGACCAAGAAAAAACCGCCGAGCACCACCGCCCACGCCGCGACCCGCTCCCTCCCGGAGAATCTCCAGCCGGCGTAGCTCAGCGCCACCACCACCAAAGCGCCGGCCGGATAGTCGGCGAGAAACAGCAACCCGCAGAGCAGCCCCAGCAGTCCGAGGCCCAGCCATCGCGAACGGCCGGGATGCGGAGCTTCCACGCCTTCCTCAACCCAAGACCAGGCGTGGAACGCCAACAGCCCCAAAACCATCAGCAGGGGCGTGCCGTTGACCATGACCGTCTGCTGCCACACCGAAACCGAAAGCAGCAAACCGAGCGCCGCCAGCCAAGCGGCGGGCGCACCAAAAAGTCGCCGGGCCAAGGTAAAGGCGAGCCATGCCGCGAGCCAAAGCAGCGCGAGGTTGAGCCCCAGCAGAAAGTAGTCGGCGGCAAACCCGTCGGGCGGCTCGGGCGGCTTGGAAAACAAACGCTCCCTCGCCGATTCGGGCCAGAGTCGCAGCGCGCCGGCAATGACCAGTGAATACAGCGGCGCCTGATGCAGATCAGGATAGGCCCGCGTCGCGTCGAATCGCTGACCCCGCTCGCGCAAAAACGCCGCGGTCTGCGGATGATTCACGAGCGTCGTGAAACCTTCCCCCCGGGCCAGCTGACGCCCCAAATCGGCCTGCATCAGCGTGCGCTCGGTCACCGGCCCGTGAAATTGCTTCCACGCGACGACCAAGGACAGGACCAGCGTGCCGACCAGCACCGCCGCCAGCCGAACCCAACGCGCGCCCCCGCCCAGTTCCAGCCAATGGACCAGCTCTTGAATTGTCCGCGGACGCCTGCTCATCGGGACACGGCCCGGCACCCGAGGCTCATTTGTCGATGACGTCGAGTTCGGGCCATTGCGCAATCTTGCGATGCAGGGTGCGGCGACTGACGCCCATCAATTCGGCCGCCTGCGTGCGGTTGCCCCGCGACTTGATCAACGCCTCGCGGAGCAGGTGTTTTTCGTTGTCCTCCACCGAAAGCGAAGGCCCGGCGTTGGCCATCGGGCCGGAAGCACCGCCGCCCGCCGGGGTCTGTGGCGTCGGGTCGATCACAATCCGGGTGAAGTCCGCCGGAGAAGCGACGCCGCGAAACTTTGGGTCGAGATCGTATTCGGAAAGTTTGCCCCCGCGCCGCAGCACCACGGCATTTTCGCAGAAATTGCGGAGTTCGCGGATATTTCCCGGCCACGCATACGCTTTCAAAGTCGCGATCGCTCCCGGCTCAAGCGAGAGCGGCGGATGGCCGTTCTCCTCGGAAAACACCTTCAGATAATGCGCCAACAGCAGCGGAATGTCATCGGCCCGCGTGCGCAGCGGCGGCAGTTCGATCCGGACGACGTTGAGCCGGAAAAACAAATCTTCCCGAAACTTCCCTTCGCGCACCAGCACCTCCAGCCGGCGGTTGGTCGCGGCAACGAGTCGCACATCGAGATCGATCGGCTTGGAACCGCCGACCCGCTCGATCGCCTTTGTCTCAAGGAAACGCAGGAGCTTCACTTGGGTCGAAAGCGAGATTTCCCCGATCTCATCGAGAAAAAGCGTGCCGCCGACCGCCGCTTCAAATCGCCCGATGCGCCGCTCCGTCGCGCCGGTAAACGCGCCGCGTTCATGCCCGAAAAGCTCGCTCTCCAGCAGATTCTCCGAGAGCACCGCGCAATGGACCGCGATGAACGGCGCGCG
>CALSBN010000304.1:0-4818 GCA_943373185.1 Opitutus sp. GAS368
TGAGCCTGCGACCTTAGCCAAGCGGCGAACCCTCCGCCCGTTCCCGGCCTCTTTCTTTCTCCCGCCGCAGTTCTTCGCGTTGTCATGCTCTTTGAACTACTCCGTCGTTCGCTCCGTCCGCTTTAGGCTCTTCTCGAACAGTGTTATTCTCCCTTACTCAGTCACGCACGAACGTGGGACTGAGTTTTTGGGTATAGCCGAGCAAGAAACGGCGTGAGTTGAGGGTGAAGGGGTTAAAATAACGGGCTTGCTGGGTAAGGCTTTCGGCGGGAATGTAATTTCCGTGCAAAGCCTTACTGGGGAATCCGGCGATTCGGAGCGAGCGGCGAACCAGAGGGCGACGCCGGTTTCGTTTCCAAATTGGAAAGGCGCTTTGGCGACGACCTCGGGCAGCGAGGCGACGAAAGACAACCTGCGGCAGGGCGTTTTTGCGTTCCTGCGATTCTGCAAGGCGAGGCGGGCGGGCGCGTCGATCACGGTGGCTCAAGACTTTATCGGCGAGCGCGAGAGGCAAGCGGGGAATCGAGACGAAGCACTGCGAGAGGCGCTGAGGTGGTTTTTCAAGGCGGCGAAGGCGGCCGGAGCCGGCGAGTCGGCCGGGCCAACCGGAGGGGAGGGAGAAACAGTGACTCGCAAGCCGGCGGAGGGGCGGGAGAGTGGCGGGACTCGACCGTCCACCTTGGCCGCGCGCGCCGCGCACGGACCGCCTCGGAATGCGTTGCCGCCGGTGGCGGCGGAGGATTTGGGGCGGGTGGACTGGGAGCGGGATTTGATCAAGGCGTCGCGCGTGGCGGGATTTCTGTGGCGCACGGAGCAGACTTATCGCGGATGGGCGGCGCGGTTTGCGGCGTTTCTGGCGCCGGTTTCACCGTATCGGGCGACGGAGGTGGAGGTCGCGGCATTTCTGACGGAGTTGGCGGTGAGGCAGCGGTCGAGTCCTTCGACGCAGAAGCAGGCGCTGAATGCTTTGGTCTTCTTCTTGCAGGAGGGGTTGCATCGGCAATTGGGGGAAATCGATTTTCAGCGGGCGTATCCGAAGAAGCGGATGCCGGTGGTGTTGAGCCGGGCGGAGTGCGGGCGGTTGTTTGGGGAGTTGGAGGGGACGGCACAAATGATGGCGGAGCTGGCGTATGGCGCGGGGCTGCGGTTGATGGAGCTGCTGCGGCTGCGGGTGCAGGATCTCGATTTGGAGCGGGGGCGGCTGATGGTGCGGGGAGGCAAAGGCGACAAGGACCGGGTGACGGTATTGCCGGCGCGGGTGGCGGGGCGGCTGGCGGTTCATCTGGATCGGTTGAGAAAGTTGTATGCGGAGGACCGGGCGGCGGGGCTGCCGGGGGTGTGGCTGCCCGAGGGGCTGGATCGGAAATACCGGCGGGCGGGTGAATCGTGGGAGTGGCAGTGGGTTTTCCCGTCACGCGAAACGAGTGTCGATCCGCAGAGCCAGGTGCGGCGGCGGCATCATCTGATCGACACGACTTTTCAAAATACGATCAAGCGGGCGGCGGCAGCGGCGCGGATCGACAAGCGGGTGACGCCGCATGTGCTGCGGCATTCGTTTGCGACGCACTTGCTGGAGAGCGGCACGGATATCCGGACGGTGCAGGAGTTGCTCGGGCACGAGAGCGTGGAGACGACGCAGATCTACACGCATGTGATGCAGAAGCCGGGGCTCGGGGTGCGGTCGCCGCTCGATCAGGGGTGAGGGGTGGAACCGCGAATGGACGCGAAGGGACGCCAATGACGGAAATGAAGGGTGGGCGGGCTTCACCGGGGCAGATTGAAATCGAAATCACGGGCAAGATGCCCGTGCCACTTCGGGCGGGCGCGGCGCGGACTGGCGAGTGCGGCGCGGACCAAGGTCCGGCCCTACGGGGAAAAGAATCGGGCGGCTCATTCCAAGGTGTGATACCGGTATCTGTTGAGTTTTTGACTCAAATCCACGGGCAAGATGCCCGCGCCACCTCGGAACCTGCGTTCTGAAACTCAACAGCCATTGATGTGAGGCGCGGGTGCGAACCGGTTTCTTTCAAACCTGATCCGGAGTTTGAAAACTGCGCCGATGGGGCGGGCGCAGTCAGTCCCAGCGCGCGAAGGCCTCGCGGGTGATCGTATAGGCGATGTGGCGAACCGGGCGACCGAACACCTCGCCCACCTCGTTCCAAGGGATCGTCACGCCGCCGATCTTCTCCATGGCGCGGCGCGACCTCAGGTTCTCCTCGCCGATCCGGAAGAGGACGCGCGGGAAATCGGCAAGCGCGTGCGCCAACATGATCCGCTTCATGTCCCGGTTCCACGTGCCGCCCCACAGCCGCCTTTCCAGAAAGGTCCAACCGATCTCGATTTCGTCGGGCCCGACCTTGCTCTGCGAATAGCGCGAGTAACCGACGATTCGCCCGGTCGCGTGTTCGACCGCGACCAGTCCGCCGCGATCCGCGACCGCATCGTCGATGAATTTCCGAAAGACCGGGCGCTGATACCGCTCGCGAAACGGATGCAATGCCCAGATGTCCGGATCGCTGGCGACCGCATAGAGGAGTTCGAAATCGGCCTCGGCAAACGGCCGCATCGAGAGCAGGGTGCCGGTGAGGGTCGGCTGGAAATTGAAAGGAGTGCTCATGGCGAGTCCGGTATCGTGCATGTGGTCCGGCCCTGTCGAGCGCAGTCGGGACAAAATTTGGGGCCGGCTCAGCATTCCCGGCGATTCGCCGAGCGGCCTCAGAAATTTTTGAACGGAGCTAGGCCGGAACCATGCAGTTACCCGCGAATCCACGCGAATCACCGCGAATGACAGCAAAGCACAGGATGCTCTCACTGAATTGTGAGACATGGGCGCCCGCGTCAAAAGGAGTGTTTTTCCTCTGAATTTCGCGCCGATTGGCGTGATTGGCGGGCGGTCTTCTGCATTTTCCCGGCCAAGATGGCGTCGAAAGAGGGTAGGGACGGCTCTCCGCAGCCGTCCGCCTTGGTTGCGGGATGCGTGGTAAATGGCGGACGCCTCGGAGAGGCGTCCCTACCTTTTCGCCACCCTTTTTTAAGGCCTTCTACGCGAAAACGGCGGTGCGCTCGGCGGCGGTGAGTTCGCGCCAGGTGCCGGGCGCGAGATCGCCGAGGGCGAAGTTGCCGATGCGGGCGCGGACGAGGCGGAGCGTGGGGTGGCCGACCGCGGCGGTCATGCGGCGGACTTGGCGGTTTTTGCCTTCGATGAGTTCAAGGGCGAGCCAGGTGTCGGGGATGGATTTCCGGACGCGGATCGGCGGATCGCGCGGAGCGACGGCGGGCGGTGGATCGAGGAGGCGCGCGCGACAGGGCAACGTGCGATAGTCGTCGATCGCGATGCCGCCGCGGGCGAGGCGGGCGAGGGTATCGGCGGACGGCGTGCCTTCAACCTGCGCCCAGTATTCGCGGCGGTGGGCGTGGCGGGGATCGAGCAGCCGGGAGTTGAGACCGGGTTCGTCGCTGAACAGGAGGAGGCCTTCGCTATCGGCGTCGAGGCGCCCGAGGGCGTAGACGCCGGCGGGGAGTTTGAAGTCGGCGAGCGGGCGCCATTTCGAGCCGGGCTCGGGAGTGAATTGGGAGAGGACGCCGTAGGGTTTGTGAAACGCGAGCAGCACGGGGCGATTGGGGCGGGCGGAGCGATGGGGCGCAATCGTTGGTTGGGGCGTAGTCGGGACGCGGTCGGGGACGACGTCTTTGGTTTTTCAGGGGCGTCGCTCGTCGCTGCCCGCGGGCGGCGTCAAGCGCCGCCCCTACGACTGGCGGGTGTCCGCGGTCGATGGGAAGTATCGGTTGCGGATGGCGCGTGGACTGCTGAGGGTGTGGACATGAAAGCCCTCCATCTTACCGCCATCAACCAGCTCAGCGTCGTCGATGTTCCCGCGCCCGTGCCGGCGGCGGGTGAAGTGGTCGTGACGCTCAAGGCGGCGGCGCTCAATCACCGCGATGTGTGGATCAAACTCGGGCAGTATGCGGGGCTAAAGTTCCCGTCTCAGCCGGGTTCGGACGGAGCGGGCGTGGTGTCGGCGCTCGGCGCAGGAGTCGACGCGGCGTGGCTGGGGCGCGAGGTGATCATCAACCCGAGCTTCGACTGGGGCGCGAGCGAGGCGGCGCAAGGGAGCGCGTTTACGATTTTGGGGCTGCCGCGGGCGGGCACGTTGGCGGAGCAGATCGCGGTGCCGGCGGTGCAGCTCGCGGCCAAGCCGGCGCATCTGACGTGGGTCGAGGCGGCGGCGTTGCCGTTGGCGGGATTGACGGCGTATCGGGCGCTGTTTGCGCGGGCGCAGTTGCGGGCGGGGGAGAAGGTGTTGCTGTCCGGGATCGGCGGCGGCGTGGCGTTGTTTGCGTTGCAGTATGCGGTGGCGCAGGGCGCGGAGGTGTGGGTGACGTCGAGCAGTGCGGACAAGATCGCGCGGGCGGTGGCGCTGGGGGCGAAGGGCGGTTTTGACTACACGCACGACGGCTGGACGGGGCTCGTGGCGGCGCAGGTGCCGGGCGGCGGTGGCTTTGATGTGATCGTGGACAGCGCGGGCGGTCCGGGCTTCGAGCATCTGATCGACCTCGCGGCGCCGGGCGGGCGGATCGTGTTTTTCGGGGCGACGCGGGGGAATCCGGCGGTCTTGCCGATGCGAAAAGTTTTCTGGCGAAACATTTCCCTGCTTGGGACGACGATGGGATCACCGGCGGACTGGCGGGCGATGACGGACTTCGTGGCGTTGCACAAAATCGTGCCGATGGTGAGCGACGTGTTTCCGCTGGCGCACGCGGCGGAGGCGTTCGAGCTGATGGAGCGGGGCGGGCAGTTTGGGAAGATCGTGGTGACGC
>CALSBN010000305.1:0-4785 GCA_943373185.1 Opitutus sp. GAS368
AATCTCGATTTCGCGCAGACCTTCCTCGACGCGGCGGGCCTGCCGTCGCCGGCGGAGATGCAGGGCCGCAGCCTGCGGCCGATCTTGGCGGGGAAGGCGCCGGCGGATTGGCGCACGGCGTTTTACTACCAGTATTTTGAATATCCGTCGCCGCACCGGGTGCGACCGCACTACGGTGTGATCACCGACCGCTACAAACTGGTGCGATATTTCGGCACCGGCGAAGACTACACGGAACTCTACGACCGGGAAAAGGACCCGAACGAGGTAAAGAGCAGGTGGGGCGATCCGGCCTATGCGGCCACGACGGCGGACTTGGAAAAACAGCTCGCGCGGCTGCGCACCGAGTTGAAGGTTCCCGAGGCCGTGCCCGCGAGATGGTTCGGGAATTCCGGGTCGGGCGGCGGCAAAAAGAAGGCGGCGCCGTCCGCGCCTTAAACCTCCGGCAGAATTTCAACTGCCCGACCAAATCTTCCGATGAAAACGCCCCTTCGTTTGGCCCTCCTTTGGATTTTCGTTTCGCTCTTCGGGCTCGGCCTCAGCCCCGTCATGGCCGCCTCGAATTCTACACCGTCGGTCGTGGCGCCGCCGTTGTTCACCGATATCGGCTCGCATTCGCGGATCATCTCAGGCGCGAAACCCGAGACCCAGCGCTATTTCGACCAAGGCGTGGCGTTCGTCACCGGGTTTAACCACGACGAAGGTCTGCGTGCGATGCAGCACGCGACGCGCCTCGATCCCGAGTGCGCCATGGCGTGGTGGGGCGTGGCGTTGGCGTGCAGCCCGCACATCAACGGCACCGGCGTTTCCGCCACGCGGGCCAAGCTGGCTTGGGAGGCGCTGGCGCAGGCGCAGAAGTTTTCCGCGGCGGCGACCGCGACGGAGCAGGCTTTGATTCGGGCGATGCTCACGCGGTTTTCAGGCGACGAAAAAGCCAAGCGACGGCCGCTCGACGAAGCCTACGTGGTCGCGATGCTTGAGGTCTATCAAGCCCACCCGGGCGACGCCGACATCGCGGCGTGGTTTGCCGATGCCATGATGATGTTGCGGCCTTGGGATTTGTGGAAAAAGAACGGGGAGGCGCATCCGGGCACGGAGGAAGCATTGGCCGCGCTCGATGAGGCGTTGCGGCTCAACCCGCGGCATCCGTTGGCCAACCATCTCGCGGTCCACGCCCACGAGGCGTCGCCGCAGCCGGGCCGGGCCGATGCCGCGGCCGATCGGTTGCGGGATCTCGCGCCGGGTCTCGGGCATCTGGTGCATATGGCCGCGCACATCGATGTGCGCCGGGGCCGATGGGACGAAGCGATCATCGTCAACACGAAGTCCATCGCGGCGAACCGGCGCTACCGTGAAATCGTCGACCGGCCGTTGAGCGGCTACTTGGGCTACATGGGTCACGATTATCACATGCTCACCTACGCCGCGATGATGAGCGGCCGCAGCAAGTTGGCGGCGCAGACGATGCGTGACTTGTTTTCGGAGATGCCGGCCGAGTGGCCGCGCGAAGGCGCGATGGGCGACGGGTATTTTGCGATGCACTTCGACGTGATGAAACGCTTCGGCCAATGGGACGAAATTTTGGCCGCGCCGGAACCGATTGAAAAGTATCGGCACGCCCGCGTGTGGCGGTTTTTGGCGCGGGGCATTGCGTTGGCCGCCAAGGGCGACCCGGTGGGCGCGCGGGCGGAGGAACGGGCGTTCGTCGAGGCCCGGGCGAAGGTGCCGGAAAGAGCGGAATATCGGAAAAATCCGCTGAACGACGTTTTGGAAATCGCGGCGCGCTTGCTCGACGGGGAGATTCTTTTGCGCGAGGGAAAGATCGAGGCCGCGCTGGCCGCGCTGCGCGAAGCGGTCGAGCGCGAGGACAAGCTGCGCTACGCCGAGCCGCCCGCGTGGGCGCAACCGGTGCGCCATGCGCTCGGGGCGGCGTTGCTGCAACGCGCGCGGCTCGCCGAGGCGGAAGAAGTCTATCGCGAGGATCTCGCGCGGACGCCGGACAACGGTTGGTCGCTCTTCGGCCTCGCGCAGGCGCTGCGTCTGCAAAACAAAAACCCGGCGGAGGCGGCGGAGCTGGAAGCGCGGTTCAAGCGCGTCTGGGCCAAGGCCGATGTGACGCTGACGTCGTCGTGTTTTTGCCTGCCGGGGACGTGACGTTCGGCGCCGCTCCTTGACCCGGCCGGGGGCGCGCGTGATCACTGTCGGCTTGTCATCGGCCGAACGCATCAAGCAGGGCTACGAGCGGTTTCCTTATCCGGGGAGCGACGTGGCGGCGCTCAGCCAGCGCGGCGGCTCGATGCCGGCGCTGCGTTGGATGTTGGGGATCGGGCGGCCGGGGCGACCGAAGCCGCGTCGCGTGTTGGTCGCGGGGTGCGGCACGGGCGTCGAGGCGTTCCGACTGCGGTTGGCGCTGCCGCAGGCGGAGATCGTGGCGGTGGACTTTAGTCCGCGGTCGATCGCCGTGGCGCAGAAATGGGAGCGGTCGGGGAAGTTTGGACGACCGATCCGGTTTTTGGTCGGAGATCTGACGGCCGGGAAATTGCGGCAGGAAATCGGCGGGGACTTTGATCTGATCACCTGTCACGGGGTGTTGAGTTACATCCCGAAACCGGAGCGGGCGCTCGCCGTGCTCGCGACGTGCCTCGCGGCGGACGGAGCGCTTTACCTCGGTGCCAATGGCGCGGGGCATCCCACGGTGGCGTTGCGGCCGTGGCTGGAGGCCTTCGGACTCACGGTGACGGGCATGAAGGAAGAGCGGCGGTTGCGCGAGTTGCTCCGGCTCTGGGACGCGTTGCACGACGACGACCTCGGCGAACTGGCGACGATGCCGGCGAGCTATCTGGCGAGCGATGTGTGCGGGGCGTGGTTCAACAATTGGTCGCTGGCGCGGTGGCGGGCGGCGGCGCGCAGTGCGGGCTGGGAAATCGCGGGCACGGCGGTCTTGCCGGCGGCGCTGCGGCTGACGATGGACGAAGGACGCGAGCGGCCGTTGTTTCCCGCGGACGTGGGCGAATTGGCGGAGCGGCTCGATCAGGTGCGCCCGGCCGGGTTTCACCGGATCATGCTGCGGCCGGCGGCGGCGATGAAGACGAGCGGGCTGGAGTGGACCGGGCTCTACACGGTCAAAGTTTCTGCGGGCGTGGCGCGTTTCTTCAGCGCGACGCTCGGCGTCCGGTTCGAAGACGCGCTGACGGCGCGGCAGGCGGCGGCGTTGCGGACGTTGGTCGAAAATAAGAGCACGCCGAAGGCCGCGGAAAACGCCTGGGTGCGGAGTGACGCGGGCCGGCGGATGCTCTGGCGCTGGCGCGCGCTCGGCGTGGTGGCGGGGTGGTAGGGCGAAGATTCGGAGGCGGGGTTCGGCGACCCCGCCCTACACGTTAGAGCCTACTCGGGGACGAGCTCGGCGACGATGGGGCGGCCGACGCTGCGGCGGATGGAATCGAGATTTTCGCGGATGAGGGCGCCCATCGATTCGCAGCGCAGGTAGGCGTCGCGGCCAAAGTGTTCGGCGAGGCCGGCGCGGAGGGCGTGGACCTTTTCGATCGGGGCGATGGGGTCGCGGGCCATGTTGTGCAGGAGCAAGCTCAGGCGCTCGGCGGCGAGACCGGCGCGTTGCAAGATGAGGGTGTGTTCTTCGCGGACGTATTGGTGCGCGGTCTCGGGGCGGATGTGCTTGGTGCAAAACAGCGCGAGCGGCGTGTTCTCGGGGAAGAACTGCGGGAGGTAAAAATTCTTGCGGCCGTTGTAGCTCTGTTGGTCGAAATCCATGGCGCGGATGCGGACCTGCCAGTCGTCGAAATCGGGCGTGAGCAAAACGACGAAGTTATACGAACGCATGTCGCCGAGCAGGCGGATGAAGCAGCGCTCGTTGAACTTCACGAGCTCCTTGGCGATGCGGATGGGGCGGAGATCGGGGCGGTTCAGCCAGCGTTCGACAAACGCGTCGCCGGGCAGACCGATGATGTGCTCCTCGATGAGCGTGGAACCGTGGGTGATGTAGTTGATGCGGTTCGGGGAGAGCAGATGTTCGAGCTCGAGGCCGTAGATGCGGGAGGCGTCGGCTTTTTTGACGTAGAAGTAGTCCTGGTTGTCGTTGAACGCATTGACGATCCGGATACGAAAGGGCGTCGAGTTGCCGAAGGTGCAGAAGTCGATGCGGTCGACGTAGAGGTGCTGCATCACGGAGAGATCGCCGTCGACTTTCAGGAGGGCGTAGACCTGTTTCAGCGCGTCGTTGAGTTCGCGCATCTCGGTGGAGTCGTAGATGACCGTTTCCCAAAGCGTGGGCCGCCCCTTTTCGTCGGTGAGGGCGATGCCCTCGCGAAAGCCGCGGAGGCGTTCATAGGTGATGGAGAGATCGCGTTCGCGTTTGTAGCGGCGGAGGTAGCCGAGCAGATCGGGGCCGATGGGGAACGAAGGTTTCTTTCGCGTCGCAAGGGTCGGCATGGGGGCAGATTCAGGCACGGCGGAACGCGAGGCAATGCTGCGGGCGTTGCGCTTTTGGCTTTTGCGCCGCGGGAGGAAACGGGTTCCGTCACGGTGATGACGAGACGCGGCTGGATCCGATGGCTGGTGCTGGCGCCGCTCGCGCTGCCGGCACGGGCGCGCGGGCGGGCGATCGCGTGGGAGACTTTCGATCCGGCGAAGCTGGGCGCGGCGCTTGTGGCCGAGACCAACCGGGTGCGGCTGGTGGAGAAACGCGCGCGGCTGCGGGCGCGGCCGGAGTTGCAGGCGGCGGCGGAAGACCAGGCGACGACGATGGCACTCCGGTTGAAGGTTTCGCAT
>CALSBN010000306.1:0-4714 GCA_943373185.1 Opitutus sp. GAS368
ACTCGGCACATGCCGCGGGTTGAGTTTCAACGCCGCCAAAAGCGCGGCCAGCATCTCCTTGCGATCGCCTTCTTCATGGGCCCGCGCGAGACCGCTCAACAAATCGGGATCGTTCGGCACTTGCTTGACGCCCTCCTCAAACGCGGTCGCCGCCAGCGCATAATCGCCTTTCGACAGGGCGAGTTCGCCGCGCGCGAGATAAACATCGCGCCGATTCGGAGCGGCCTTCTGCGCCGGAGCGTAAACTTTCGTCAGCACATCTTTGGGATCCGCGCCGAGCAGCAACGCCGCTCGGCCAAACACCACCAAGTCCGCCGGGTTGCGGTAGGCGCTCGGACGGCTCCCGTAGAGTTGCCGCACTTGGTCGAGCCGGAGCGCCGCCACCTCGGGCCGGCCGTTGGCAAACGCCACGTCGCGACCCAACCAAAGCAGCCGCAGGCTCTGCGGCAGAACGCGCAACGCCTCCGTCAACGCCTCGTCCGCCGCTTCCGCGCGGCCTTGCGCGAGCAAAATCTCGATGCGCAACAGTTGTCCGTCTTCCCCACCCGGCATGTCCTCGACCGCCGCCGCCGCCTTCTTCAACGCCTCGGCATACTCTCCCGCAAAATACTCGGCCTGCCCCGCCGGCGCGTCGGCCGCACTCGCCGCTCCCGCCAGAAGACCCGTCGCCAGCGATGCGACGCCGAACCACCGCCGGGCGCCGCGGCGCAGGGCGTGAAGCAGGCGTGGTTTCCGGCTCACTGACATGCGCTACTGGTAGTGCCCCCCGCGCGGTTGGCAAGGGAGCCACGCGCGAAACTCCAAAAATTCTCCGCCAGCCTCACCCCATCGCCACGCGCACCCGTTTTACCAGCTCGGGACTCGCATCCAAAGCTTCCGTCAGGGCCTTGAAGCCCCGCAACGCCTGCCGGCTCACATGATGCTCCATCCCCTCCACGTCGCGGTAGATCGTGTGCTCATCCATCCCAAAATGCCGCAGCAGGCGGGTCAGGATAACGTGCCGCAGAATGATGTCCGCCGCCAGCTTTTCGCCCTCCGCCGTGAGGGTGACGCCCCGATACTTCTCATATTTGAGCAGTCCTTCGATCGCCAGCCGCTGGGTCATGTTCGTCACGCTGGCCTGGGCGATCTCCAGCGTCGCCGCGATGTCCACCGCCCGGGCGTAGCCTTTGCTGCCGATCAGCTGCGAAATACATTCCAGATAATCCTCGCGGGCGGCCGACGGCTTCAACCCCGCCGGCTTTCGGGACCGCGCCGTGCGCGACGCGGATGCGGCCGTTTTTTTGCGGGAACCGGTGCGGGGGGTGGAGGTGGACACGGCCGATCACCGTGCGGGACTTCGGTCCCGATTCAACCCCGCAATCGTTTTTAGTTGCCCCTAAGTTCCGCGTCCGACCAAGGTATAGCCATGCCTAAGATTGATATTCTCACCAAATCCAGAGGCTGTGGCGTCGCGCTGCTATTCGTGGCGCTCGCCGGTCTCTGCCTCCCGGCCCTCGGCGCCGACTCCGCCCGGCCCCGCGTCCTCACCACGTTCACCATTCTGGCCGACATGGCCCGCAACGTCGCCGGCGAGCACGCCGACGTCGATTCCCTCACCAAACCCGGCTCCGAAATCCACGGCTACGAGCCCACCCCGCGGGATATCGTCAAGACCCAGCGGGCGTCCCTCGTCTTGTGGAACGGCCTGAACCTCGAGCGTTGGTTCGAGAAGTTTTTCGAAAACGTCCGCGGCGTCCCGCAGGTCGTGTTGACCCAGGGCGTCGAGCCCATGGGCATCACCGAGGGACCGTATACCGGCCGCGCCAATCCCCACGCCTGGATGTCGCCCGCCAACGCCCTCATCTACGTCGAAAATATCCGCGCCGCCCTCGCCCGCGTCGATCCCGCCAACGCCGCGGCCTATGCCGCCAATGCCGCCGCTTACTCGGCAAAGATCCGCGCCCTCGACGCTCCCGTCCGCGCGCAGCTCGAACGCATCCCCGCCGCCCAGCGTTGGCTCGTCACCAGCGAGGGCGCGTTTTCCTACCTCTGCCGCGACTACGGCCTGCGCCAGCTCTACCTTTGGCCCATCAACGCCGATGCCCAAGGCACGCCCCAACAGGTCCGGCGCGTGATCGACCTCGTTCGCGAACACAAAATCCCCGTCGTCTTCAGCGAAAGCACGATCAGCGACAAACCCGCCCGCCAAGTGGCGAAGGAAACCGGGGCGCGCTACGGCGGCGTCCTCTACGTCGACTCCCTCACCGACGCCTCCGGTCCGGCTCCGACCTACCTCGACCTGCTCCGCTACAATGCCGACACGATCGTGCGGGCGTTTCTCGGCGCGGGGAACCCGCCGCCGCGCTAAGTTTCCACTCCCCGTGCCCACCTCGTCTTCTCCCCCGCTCTCATTGGCCGCGATCGATGTCGCCGTCACTTATCCCAACGGGCTGACCGCTCTCCGGGACGCGAGTTTCCGGCTCGCCGGCGGCACCATCTGCGCGCTCGTCGGCGTCAACGGCTCGGGCAAATCCACGTTGTTCAAAGCCCTCATGGGCTTCGTCACCCCGACCACCGGCCGCGTCGAAATCGACGGCCGTCCGGTCCGCGAAGCGCAGAGGCAGAGCTGGGTCGCCTACGTGCCGCAGGCCGAGGAAGTCGACTGGACGTTTCCCGTCAGCGTGCACGACGTCGTCATGATGGGCCGCTACGGTTACATGAATTTCCTGCGGATCGCCTCCGCGGCCGACCGGACCGCCGTCGAGACCAGCCTGCGCCGCGTCGGCATGTGGGATTACCGCGACCGCCAGATCGGCGAGCTTTCCGGCGGGCAAAAGAAACGCGTCTTCGTGGCCCGCGCCCTCGCCCAAGCCGGCCGCATCATCCTCCTCGACGAGCCCTTCACCGGCGTCGATGTCGGCACCGAGGAGGCCATCGTCGCCTTGCTCCGCGAACTCCGCGACGAGGGCCGGCTCATTCTCGTCTCCACCCACAACCTCGGCTCCGTGCCAGAATTTTGCGACCAGGTCGTGCTCATCAACCGCACTGTGCTCGCCTACGGCCCGACCTCCGAGGTGTTCACCGCCGAGAATCTCACGCGCGCGTTCGGCGGCGCCCTGCGGCTCTTCGATCTCGCCCAGTCCACCGTCAACGACCACGACGGCCGCTCCGTCACCGTCCTCACCGACGACGAACGGCCCCTCGTGCTCGGCAAGCGCGGCCACCTCGAATACCTCGACCGCACCGGCCGCGAAAAGCTCATGTCCGACCGCGAAGAGGAACAGAAAGGGAAAAGCTAACGCCCAAGTTCGACGTGGGGCGCGCGCTCTCTCGCCGCCTCGCCGTCCCCCGCCCCGCCCGTGTTCACCTCCCTGCTCGCCCCGTTCCACTATGACTACATGGTCACCGCCTTGTGGACGAGTGCGCTCATCGGCGGCGTCTGCGGACTGCTCTCCGGTTTCGTGACGCTCAAGGGCTGGTCGCTCATGGGGGACGCGCTATCTCACGCCGTCGTGCCCGGCGTCGCCATCGCCTACCTGCTCGGACTCCCGTTCGCCGTCGGGGCCTTTACCAGCGGACTGCTCGCCGCGGGTGCCATGGCCTTCGTCAAAATGAAAACGCCCGTCCGGGAAGACGCCGTGATCGGGATCGTGTTCACGGCGTTTTTCGCCCTCGGCCTGCTGCTCATCTCGCTGTTTCCCAGCCGGGTTGACCTGAAGGGCATCATCTTTGGCAACATTCTCGGTATCGCCACCGGCGATGTCGTTCAGGTCGTCATCGTCTCGGCGGTCTGCCTGCTCGTCCTCGCGCTGAAATGGCGCGACTTGATGCTCTTCTGCTTCGATCCCAACCAAGCGCGCGCCCTCGGCCTCCGCGTCGGGGCCCTCCACGTCACGCTGCTGCTCCTGCTTTCCGCCACGGCCGTCGCCGCGCTTCAAGCCGTCGGTGCCATGCTCGTCGTTGCCATGCTCGTCACCCCGGGCGCGACCGCCTATCTGCTCACCGATCGCTTCCGTGTCATGCTTCGGATCGGCGCCGCGCTGGGTGCGGTGACGTCGTTTTTCGGCGCCTACCTCAGCTACTTTCTAGACGGCGCCACCGGCGGCTGCATCGTGTCGCTGCAAACCTTGATTTTCGTCGCCGCGCTGCTGTTTGCGCCCAAACACGGCGTTTTCGCTTCCCGCCGGACGTTGCGCCGCGCCCGCGCCCAAGAGGCCGCCGTCCCATGATCGAGCACCTCATCGAGCCCCTGCGTTTCGGCTTCATGCAGCAAGCCTTGGCCATTGGCGCGATCATCGGCGCGGTGGGCGCGGTGCTCTCGTGTTTTCTGGTTTTGCGCGGCTGGTCGCTGATGGGCGACGCAATTTCCCACTCAGTCCTGCCCGGCGTGGTGCTCGCTTACATCGCCGGCATCCCCCTTGCCATCGGCGCGTTTGTCAGCGGGCTTTTCTGCGCGGTCGCTACCGGATGGATAAAGGCCAACAGCCGCATCAAGGAAGATACCGTCATGGGCGTCGTGTTCACCGGGCTCTTCGCGTTCGGCCTCGTGCTGTTCTCGAAAACGCCCTCAGACCTTCACCTCGACCACATCCTCTTTGGCAACATCCTCGGAATCTCCGCCGCGCAACTCTGGGAAACCGGCGCACTTTCCGCCGTGATTCTCGCCGTGATGCTCGCCTTGCGCCGCGATCTGCTCCTGGTCTGCTTCGACCCCTCGCACGCCCGCGCGCTC
>CALSBN010000307.1:0-4713 GCA_943373185.1 Opitutus sp. GAS368
CCGCCTGCAAGATCGCTGAGGGCTCGGACCGCGAGAAACGGGATCTCGTTGGTGTAGCAGACGTGGGCGTAAGCGGTCGTCTCCATATCGGCGCAGCGGGCACCCCACGTGTCGTGGACGAATTTGCGGTAATCGCGGTTGTCGAGAAACACAGTGCCGGTCACGCCGACGCCGCCGACGCTCACGGTGATTTCACGCCCGGTCTTGGCGCTGATGACCGGACCAAGCTTCTTGACGGCGCGGCGGGCGACTTCCAGCAGGGAGGCGTCGACGGGGAAGTAGGGGACGCGCTCAAATTTTTCTTTGCTCGCGCGGACGGCAAACATGTCCGCCGGAAAAATCATGCCGTAGTTTGGGTAACGCTTGGTGAAATAATCGGCCTTCATCCAGTCTTTGCCGTCGGGAGTCGGGTTGAAATAAGCGGCTTCGCTGTGGTAAGCCCATTTCTCGGGAATGACGACATCGCCGACGCGCAGGGCGGGGTCGGTGCCGCCCGCGACCCCGGCGAACAGCACGTGGCTGATGGGCAGGCGCTCGAGCGCGAGCTGCAACGCCATGGCCGCATTGACCATGCTGATGCCGGTTTCGAAGACGACGATGTCTTTCCCCTCAACGGTGCCGATGTAGTAGCGAAATCCTTTGACACGCTTTTCGGTGAAGCCGCCTTCGAGCAGCTTAAACTCCTTCACCATCGCGTCCATTTCAGGGGGATAGGCGTTGAGCACGGCAATCAGCGGCTTGCGGATAGCGGGCGCGGTGGTGGCGGCCTGGGCGACCACGTTTGGCGTGAATGGGCTGAGCAGGGTTGCGGCGAGCAGGGCGCAGCGGGCGATCAATTGGCGGCGGTTAAACAGGGTCATCGCCCAAACTGAGCAGTTGCGGTGCCAAGGCGTCGAGCTCGGGCGAGCAGATCCGGCAAGATTTCAGAAAAGGTGGTTCGCCTGGTCCGCTTCGGTCGAGCACGCTCCGAGGGGTGTTGCCTCCGCCGAGTCGCAGGTGCCAAACGCCCAACGACCCTTGAATTCAAACGAACAACAGTCTCGCGTTTCCGCCATCGCGCTGCCGCCAAGTCTCACCCGCGATGGTGTGAGTCCGAGTTCGGTGGTCTTGCCGGTTGGACCGTGGACGACCTTGCGTGAGTTTCTGATTCAGCGATTTCCCGACGTGCCGGAGGCGGCTTGGTTGGCTCGGTTTGAAAAGGGCGAAGTCTTGGACGAGAGCGGCGTCACCGTGCCGGCGGACCTGCCTTACGCCGTTGGCCAACGCATCCACTATTATCGTTCAATCGAGGCGGAGGCCCGTATACCCTTTGACGAGGTTGTGCTCTTCCAAGACGAGTTGCTCGTCGTGGCCGATAAGCCGCATTTTTTGCCGGTGATTCCTTCGGGACGCTATTTGCAGGAAACGCTGCTGGTGCGCCTCAAACGCAGGCTTGGTCTCGATTCTCTTTCGCCGATCCACCGGATCGACCGAGAGACGGCTGGGCTCGTGGTCTTCACCGTGCAACCCGCGACGCGCGGCCGTTACCAGAATCTATTTTTGGAAAAATCGATCCGGAAGAGCTACGAAGCCATCGCGCCGTGGCGACCCGAACTTGGGTTGCCGTTGAATCACCGCAGCCGTTTGGAAGAAAATCCGGAACGGTTCATGCAGATGCGCGAAGTGGCGGGCGAACCCAACGCCGAAACGCGAATCGAGCTGTTGGAAGCCAGCGGCAAGTGGGCGCGCTATCGCCTCAACCCGATTACCGGCCGCAAGCACCAGTTGCGCGCGCACTGTGCGGCCCTGGGCATCCCCATTCGCCACGACCAAATCTACCCGGTGCATCTGCCGGAAAACAGCGACGATTTCGGGCGGCCGCTGCAGCTCCTCGCCCAGAGCATTGCCTTCGCAGATCCGATCAGCGGCGAGGCCCGCAGCTTCGTGAGCGCTCGTGCGCTCGAGTGGCCGGTCGAGGCAAGCGGAGACGGCGACGCAGCACCATGAGCCGGGTGATGTGCTACCGCTGCAATTGGCCGCAACCGCATTGTTGGTGCGGGTCGATCACGCCCATGCCGACGCGCACGAAATTTGTGATCCTCATGCACCCGTATGAACACAAGCGGGTGAAGGCGAACACCGGCCGGCTCACGCATCTGTGTCTCGCCGACAGCGAGCTGCACCTCGGCATCGGCTTCGACGAGCACGAGGCGGTGCAGGCGCTGATCGATGATCCGCAGAATTTCCCGGTGCTGCTCTACCCTGGACGTGATTCGCGGGATCTTTCAAAGGGCGAGTTGCCCGTCGCCGATCTGGCGGGACGGCGGTTGGTGGTATTCTTGCTCGATGCGACGTGGCGATTGGTGCGCCCCATGTTTCGCACGAGCCTCAGCCTGCAACGGCTGCCGCGCATCATGTTTACCAACGCCGCTCCGAGCCGGTATGTCATCAAACGCCAACCGGAGCCGGGGTGCCTTTCGACTCTCGAAGCGACGCACGAGCTGCTCAGCGCCTTGGATCGCGCGGGACTCGACGTGTATTCCCAACCGACGCAACTCATCGATCTGTTTCACCGCATGCAGGACTTCCAGATCCGCCGCGCCGCCGAGAACGCACTTCGCGGTGAACGGTGCCCGCCCCGGCCGAATTCGCAGGATCCTTCCTCGGCCGGCGTGCCTACTTTATCTAGACGGCGCCGGGTTTTTCCGGTGGCGCCGCCCGGTTGATGGGAGAGGGCGGCCTTTCGCGCTGTGATCGCTTCGGCCAAACTTCCGCGCGAGCCGCGTTCCGTCGACTGATGATCAACGGTTGCGCCGACAATAATGGAACGTATGCTGCGCCCCATGAGAAGATGGGCTGGACTCGTGATATTGCTCGGGCTGATGGCAACGAAGGTCGTTGCGGCGCCGTTGCCGACGGGACGTGGGCAAACCGAGGTCGGTTATGGCGGCGCGCCGGTCACGCTCTACACCTACAAGCCGGTCGGCTATAGCGACGGACCGCTGCTGGTTGTTTTTCACGGGGTGATGCGCAACGCGGATCAATATCTCGGATTCGCGATCCCGATGGCCGACCGATTTGGGATGATTTTGGTAGCGCCGCGGTTGGATGAGGGCACGTTTCCCGACGAAGAATGGTATCGACGTGGCGGTGTGCTTGCGGCGGGAGGCGAAGCGAATCCGAAAGAGCGATGGATGTTCAATGTCGTGGACGCGATCGTTGCGGATGTGCGCACACGGGAAAATCGGCCGGCGCTGCCGTATTACCTGATCGGGCATTCGGCCGGTGCGCAGTTTTTGGTGCGATTGGCCGCGTTTCAACCGGGTGAGGCGAGGCGGATCGTGGCAGGAAACGCGGGCTCGCTTTTGTTTCCGAGCACGGACCACGGGTTCGGCTACGGGCTGGGCGGACTGCCGGCCGAGCTATGCGATGAAACGATGCTACGTCGGTATTTTGCGGCGCCTTTGACGCTTTATCTGGGCACAGCAGACACGACCCCGCGCCGTCGCTTTGATGCAAGCGCGGCGGGGATGAAGCAAGGGCCTCATCGCTATGCGCGCAACCTCGCCTGCTACGCGCTCTCCGAGGCGATGGCGAAGGAGCGAGGCTGGACCTTTGGGTGGCGTAAAGTCGAAGCGCCGGGCATCGATCACGACGCGGCACGGATGTTCGCCGCCGCCGAAGTTGGAGATGCTTTGCTGGGGCCGAAGTAAGCGCCGACATTTGGGCGCGAGTCAGCGCGGGGCCGGACTCAACCGGCGTGTTTCGGGAACAGACAGCAGGTCAGAGACTTTCGGGATTGTGCTTTGTTCGCGCAGCTGCACCCAAGCGCATACGAGGTGGGTGCATCGCCACTGCTAGGATTGTTTCGCTTCATTGCGGCGGGCGCCCCGTTGAGAGTGACAAACCTCAACCAGCGTTTGCTCCAGACTAGGTCCAAATTGAACCGTTAACACCGCTGGGTAGCACCGGCAAATCGCCTCAGTTCCGCCTCGACTTTAGCTCTCAATCCCGTTTGCTGGAAAATTCTCTCCGGTCACCGGTCGTTCTTCATTCTCGATTTCACCCTTACATGAGCAGCAAACGCAATATTCCGACACGGCGCTTCATTAAGCCAACGTTTGAGTTTCTGATTGAAAAGAAACGAGACGGCGGCGAGTTCAATCAAGAGGAGATCCGCTATATCATTGATAGCACGCTTGATGGTGAAATGCCGCAACACCAATTGGCTGCGTTGGCCATGGCGATCTACTTTTCCGGAATGTCGGCTCAAGAGACCGCGGACTTGACCGAAGAAATGATGCTTTCGGGTGAGGTCATCGACCTCTCCCATATCGCCAAACCTAAGATCGACAAGTATTCTACCGGCGGCGTGGGCGACAAAACATCGCTCGTATTGGTGCCTTTGGCGATGGCGGCCGGGGTCGTTGTTCCGATGATGTGCGGGGTTGAGCATGACTATGTGATCAACACGTTGGAGAAGCTATCGGCGGTGCCGGGCTTCAAAACGCATTTTTCGAATGATCAGTTCGCTTCGCAGTTGGCGAAGATCGGCGGGGCGATCATCGCCCAAACCGAGGATCTGGCTCCGGCCGATGCCAAGCTCTACGAGTTGCGAAAGGAAACAGGAACGATTCCAAGTCTCCCGCTTATCACGGGGAGCGTATTGTCGAAGAAACTGGCTGAAGGCTCTGAAGGCCTCGTCATCGACGTCAAGTGGGGCAACGGCTCGTT
>CALSBN010000308.1:0-4649 GCA_943373185.1 Opitutus sp. GAS368
CTACGTGCTGCTCATCCCGCTCGCCGCGGCGCTCTATCACGCGCTGGGGCGGCACCCGTTCCTCGGGTTGGCGGCGGCGTTTGCCGGCGTCTCGGGCGGTTACAGTGCCAATCTGCTCGTGGGCTCGGTCGATGTGTTGCTCGCGGGACTTTCCGAGGCGGCGGCGCGGATCGTGGACCCCGCCTACACCGTCAACGCGATGGCCAACTATTATTTCATGGCGGTCTCGACCTTCGTCGTGACGGCGGTCGGCACGTGGGTGACGGAGCGCATCGTGGCCCCGCGGCTCGGCGTTTACACCGGCTCCGCGCCGCGCGAGGAGCTGAAGCCGATCGCCGCCGCCGAGCGGCGCGGGCTGTGGGCGGCGGCCGGCGCGGCGGTGCTGCTCACGGTGGTCGTGCTCTGGGGCGTGTTGCCGGAGAAAGGTTTTTTGGTGAACCCCAAGAATCCGGACTTCGCCGCGTCGGCGTTTATGGTGGGGCTGGTGACGTTTATTTTTCTCTACGGCTTGCTGCCGGGCATCGCCTACGGCGTGGCGGCCGGGACGATCAAGAGCGACCACGACGTGATGGCGGGCATGAACGCGACGATGAAGTCGATGGCGTCGTTTATCGTGCTCTCGTTCTTCGCGGCGCAGTTCATCGCGTATTTCACGTGGACAAATCTGGGCATCATCACCGCCGTGAGCGGAGCGGAACTGATCTCGCATCTCGGGCTGCAGGACCTGCCGATTTTGCTGATGATCGCGCTGGTGCTGTTTGCCGCGACGGTGAACCTGCTGATCTCGAGTGCCTCGGCGAAATGGGCGCTGCTCGCTCCGGTGTTCGTGCCGATGTTTATGTTGCTCGGCTATACGCCGGCGCTGGTGCAAGGGGCGTTTCGCGTGGGTGACAGCGTCACGAACGTCATCACGCCGCTGATGAGTTACTTTCCGCTGATTCTCACATTCGCGCACAAATACGATCCGCGCGCGGGCATCGGCACCTTGATCGCGACGATGTTGCCCTACTCGATCGCGTTTACGCTCGTGTGGATGCTGCTGCTGGTGGCCTGGATCGCGCTCGGCCTGCCGATGGGTCCGGGCGCGCCGCTGGAATTGGTGAAGTGAGGAGCGAGGCTGCCGGGCATCAGCGGGTCGCTGTAGCACCGACCGGTGGTCGGTGGTTTTGAGGTGAGCGGCAAAACAGACGCGCGAGATTCACTTTTTGATTTTTTCCGACGGCTTCCTCTTCCCCGGGAACCGACCATCGGTCGGTGCCACAGCCGGATTTCAGAGTGGCGCTCGGTGGCTTTCAGGCCTGCGGCGGGGTTCGGCGAACCCGCCCGGCACTTCGATCACTTCCGGCGCTGCTCGGGCGGGAGGGATTCGACGAGCTGGTTGGCTTGGCCGGCGCGTTTCTTCAAAGTGAACGCATCATAGGGCCGGCCGGTCGCGGTGCGGGCGGTGTAGTGCAACTCGTCGCCGTCCACGGTGATGATTTGATAAAGCTGGAGGTCTTCGCCGGCGCGCACGGCGAAACGGTCGTTGGAGATGTCATACATCTTCGGGCCGCTCACGCTCACGACGTAAACCGTGCCGATGGCAGGATCGTAGGCTTGGTTATAGCCGGCGGGCATATTGGCGGTGCCAACGACGGCGGGTTTGCCGGAGACATCGCCGCTGCGGGCGTAGGTGTGGTCGTGGCCGGTGAGCACGAGATCGACTTTGAATTCATCGAGCACCGGCTTCCACGCGGCGCGCAGGGCGGGGTTGTCGCGGTTGCGCGCGGGCGAAAAAATCGGGTGGTGAAAGGTAACGATGGTCCAGCGGTTCGGGTTCTTTGCGAGCACGCCGCGCAACCACGGGACTTGCTCGGCCTGCAGACGGTTGGAATCGAGGGAGATGATGCGGGCGCCCTGGTAGTCGGTGTAGAAACAGGTTTCCTCAAGGCCGGCCGGTGCGCCTTGATCTACGGGGAGCGTAAACTGCGGGCGCCAATGGCCGGAGAGCGTGCGCACGCCGGGGTTTTGCGGGCGGTCTTCAAGGGGTTTTTTGTCGGCTTGGCGCGCGACCACTTCGGCGGGAGTCCAGCCGGTGATCTCCGTAAACGCGGCGTCCACGGAGGCGATGAGCTCCTTGTCGTCGAGCATGATCAGGGTCGTCTTGCCGCCCGGCGCGGTGGCGACGACGCGGGTGGTGCCGGAGGCTTTGTCCTCGGTGAGAGAAATCTTTACGTCGATCGCGGTGCCGTCGCGTTTCGTCCAGCGGCGGTCTGAGGCAGGGCTGGCGCCTTCGTTGAAGTGCTCGTGGTTGCCGGGAGAAGGGAAGACGGGAATGGTGGCGTTGACCCAAGCGGGGGCGCCGAACCACTCGCCCCACTCGGCGTCGCGGTTGGCGCGGTTGATCAGATCGCCGGCGTGGAGCGTAAAGGCCGCGCGCGGGGCATCGCGAAACGCCTCGCGGAAGACGCGCGACCAGTGGGTTTTGACGTCGTTTTGGGCGTCGCCGAAGTAGACGAAGGTGAAGGGCGCGGCCTCGCGTTTGGCGGTGCGGAAGTGAAACCACTCCGACCAGTTGGCGCCGTCGCCGACCCGGTAAGCGTAAAGCGTATCGGGAGTAAGGCCGGTAAACTCGACGGAGTGGAGGTGGGCTTCACCGAGATCGGAGGTGAAATCGGCGGTGCGCGCCGGGTGGTCGGTGGCCTTGAGTTTGGAGTTGTCTGCCGCGAGGGCGAGTTGGGCGAGACCGCGCTCGACGCTCGTGGCGGTGCGCCAAGTGACGGCTTGGGTGGTCGCGGGATCGCCGGACCAGGTGAGCACGACGCGGTCGGGCAACGGCGTGGCGGCGTGGGCGAGTTTCTCCGCGTAGGGCGTGGGCTTCCAGGCGTGGGAGGCGGAATCGTGGGCGAAGGCGGTGGCGGCGAGGAGGGCGAAGGCGGAGCAGCGGGCGAAGTGCATCGGGAGCGACGGTAGCGGTGGGAACGCAAAAGGCACGCGTCGGGAGGTGAAAATCCGGTGACGCCTCCGGGTGACCCCTCCGACAATATTGCCGGGTGACTTGCGGCTTCGCGGCACGGTGATTGCTGTTTCCGCCCATGGAAATTCAACGCAACTGGCGCAGGGTAATGATGAGTTTGGTGAGTCTCGCTTGGGCCGGCGGGGCGGTCGCGGCGGAACCGCCGACGAAACTCGTCTTCCAAATGGACCTTGGCGTGAAGAACGTGCAGTTCGCCGGGCTGCTCGTGGCGGAGCGCGAAGGATTTTACCGTGCGGCCGGGCTCGACGTGGAAGTGCGGCGGCTGGGCAAAGGGGCTTCGGACTACGCCAATATCACGGCGACCGTGGCCGCGACGGAAGGGATGGTCGGCTCGGTTGAGAGCGGGCTGTTCCTCGCGGGGCGGGCGTCGGGATTGCCCATCGTGGCGTTGGGCGCGATGTTTCAGGAGACGCCGCTCGGGCTCATGAGCCGGCGGGCCACGGGCATCCGCACGCCGCAGGATCTCGTCGGCAAGAAAGTGGCGGTGCACGGCGACGGTCACGAGGCGCTCGACGCCGTCTTGCAACGGGCCGGGCTCAATCGCACCCAGCTCACCGTGACCGAAGCCGAGTATGGCAACGCCCCGTTGCTCGCCGGCAAATACGACGCCAAGCAAGGTTACTTGGTAGACGAGCTCATCCAGCTCCAAGTCGAAGGCCACGACATGGTGGCGCTGCCTTTCGGAGCCAACGGCTACGCGGCGTATTCGCAGGTGTATTTTGTCTCTGAGACGACCCTGCGGAAACATCGGGCGGCGCTGGTGCGGTTCATCGCGGCGAGCAACCGGGGCTGGCGGGCGGCGATGGCCGATGTGCCGGGCACGGCAAAGTTTGTCGTGGCCCAGCACGAGCCGAAACTCGCGCTGGAGTATCAGACCCGCTCGCTCACCGCGATCGGGTCGTTGCTCACCGCCGAGAGTCCGCAGCTGGGTGTGACGACGCCGGAGACGTGGCTGCGCAACGCCGGAGCCTATTTGTCGAGCCAGCCCAAGGCCAAGCTTGGCGAGATGGCGCGTTGGGTGGACTTCTCCGTCGCCGCCGAAGCGGCGAAAATCGCGCCGTAGGGAAGGGGAGAGCCGGGCGAGGCGAGATCACTAGCCGCTCGGCTCGAGGGGTTTGGCGTCGCGGGGATGGTCGGGCTGTGGTTGGTCTTTTCCGCCCGCACTTCGGGCGGTGGTATTGTCGTTTTTTCAATCGCGAACCCCGCCGGCGTGAGCGCTGGCGCTTCGGCATTCCCGGGTGGGGGCAGGGAGCATTTTCGGGCCGCGACCAAGGCGCACGGACGCTGCGACACGCGGTTCGGGCAAAATAAAAACTTGACGTTGATGCCTAAGACATATCATGTCCTACCTATCGTCAATTTCGAAACCCGCTAACTCCTCGTCCTCACCACCGCCTCCCATGTCCAAAGCCGCTCCCGCCAAAACCGCCACCACCGCCGTGGCTCCCGTTGCCCACGCCCGCGAGAAAAACATCGAGCTCGCCCTCTCCTCCATCACCAAACAGTTCGGCGACGGCTCCATCATGCGTCTCGGCTCCAACGCCAAGATGAAGGTCGAGACCCTCTCCACCGGATCCCTCGCCGTGGACCTCGCCCTCGGCGTGGGCGGCTTGCCCAAGGGCCGCATCATCGA
>CALSBN010000309.1:0-4640 GCA_943373185.1 Opitutus sp. GAS368
GTTAAAAAGCCTTCGGGGTTCCTGGGCCAAGCGGAAGGTCCATTCGAGTCCGGTGACCCGCATCCATCGGGGTGCCCGGCGAAACTTCCCTGCGACGAAATCGAGACTCGCGCCCACGCCGATCGAAACCGCAGCCGGAAGCTGGTGCAGATTCATGTAAATCCATTTTTCCTGCTTCGGGCAGCCGAAGGCGACGAGAAGGATATCGGGGCGAGAAAGGCGCAGGCGGTCGATGATCGTGGAGTTGTCGAAATCGAGGAGTTTGGCGATCGGCGGAGCGAAGGCGCCGCAAATCACCAGCCCGGGATGGTCGCCCTCAAGGCGACTCTTGGCCAGGGCCAAGGTCTCGTCATCCGCGCCCAGCAGAAAAATCCGATGGCCGACCTTGGCGCAGTGTGCCGCCAAAACCGGGAGCAAATCAGAGCCGGCGACCCGTTCGCGCAACGGAGCATCCAGCCATTTCGAGGCCCAGACTAACGGAGTGCCGTCGCATAAAACCAGGTGGGCTTCGAGCAGGATGCGCTGTAACTCCACGTCTTGGCTGGCTTGGGCGGCGAAATCCAGGTTGGCAGTCGCGATGTAACGCGGACGCCGGGCCGCGACCAATTGGTCAATGTGCGCCAACGTCTCGACCATCGTGACGTCGTGGAACGGCACGCCGAGGATGACGACCGACTTGGGCTCAGGAAGCGGGGCCGTCGGACTCGCGGATGAGTTGCTCATAAAAATGGGAGAGTCGCGCCCCGAGGCGGGGCCACGTGTAGTGGGCCAATACTTGCTCGCGGCCCGCCGTGCGCAAGTTCTCGCGACCGGACGATGAGGCCAGCACCTCCATCAAGGCCCGCGCAAAATCAGCCGGCGCATCGCCGAGCCGCAGATGTTCGCCGTCGCGGAGATCGAGACCTTGCGCGCCGATGGTGGTGGAGACTACGGGACAACCCATGGCGAGTGATTCGACGATCTTGAGCCGGGTTCCGCCGCCGATGCGGAGAGGAACCATCTGCACCCAAGCGCGCTGGTAGTAGGGGCGAACATCCGGCACTTCACCGGTGACGGTCACGCCGGCGATTTGGCCGTGGGCGCGGACCGCTGCGACCGGATTTTTGCCGACGATAAGGATGCGGCGGTCCGGCACGGCTGCCTTCACCGCGGCGTCGCACTGATCAAAATACCAGTCGAGCGCATCGATATTCGGCGTGTAGTCCATCGCTCCACAAAAGAGCACGGTGGGAGCGGCGTCGGGCGTGGGCGGAAACTGGGCGCCGTCAAAGTAGCTCACATCGGCGCCATTGGGGAGGACCAGAATATGCGAGGTGCGGCTGACCTCCCGACGGAGGAACGTTTCGTCATCGGGGCCGCAAACGACCGTCGCGGCCAAGCGCTCGGCTGCATCCCGTTCGATCCGTCGCAATTTCCAAATATTCTCACGGCGCAGAAAGCGATCCTTGAGGCCGAGTGAAAGGTGCATGAGCTCCTCCTGTTGGAAGAGCAGATCCACCCGGCTCCGGTCCATCACGCGCGGCGCCGGCGTCGCGAGAGCCGCGGCATAGGGCCACAAGACCAAATCGCAGAAGTGAACGAGATCGTAGTCATGACCGGTGGTGAACTTGGCGAGCGCCGGCGAGATGTCCGGTTGGCGCCAATGCGTGATCGTGGTGGGCAACGGGTCCAAAATCCGGTCAGGAAACAACCTTGGCCAAGCGGGGTGACGAAACGGGTGGAAGTGGACGCGATGGCAAAACGCCGCGAAGACCTTGTCGTCGCCTCGTTTCAAAGAAGCTCCGTCTTCGTCCAGACAGAAAAGATCGACCTGATGATGGCGGCCAAGTTCGCGCGCGAGATTGAACACCCGGTGGTAGGTGCCCCGATTCACCGGGAAGGGCACGTAGGGATAAATAACGAGAATGCGCACGGAGAATTTGCCGTCAGTATTGGGCCGGATTCGGCGCGGGCAACCCCCTTGTATCGGTTCAGTCCAGCCGGCCGGATTTTCTCCAGCGGAAGAGTGTCGTCGGATGCACGCCGACCTGGGCGGCAACCCAAGTGAGATCATGACCGTCTTCTGCGATCAGGCGTCGTGCCAGTGCGAGCCGGTCTTTTTTGCCGGGAATGGCGAGGGTTGCAGGGTGGGCGCCCGATGCAGGTATGGCGGCCGTTGTCGGTCGGGATTCACGGGGAATTCTTCGGGGGGCAGGAGGTTCCCACCAGTCGGAACGCATGACGGGGCCGTCGTGTAGCAGGGCGAGTTGTTCGACGGTGCTCTTGAGTTCGCGGACGTTGCCGGTCCACCGGTGTTGTTGCCAACGGGCGAGAAGGGCGGGCTCGATTTCGTCAAAATATTTCCCGAATCGCTCGCATGCGGTGCCAAGAAAGAGGCGAGCCAGATTGGGCACGTCCATCGGGCGCTCTCGCAGCGGTGGCACCTGGAGGGTGACCTCGGCGAGGCGATAGTAGAGATCGGTGCGAAACCGGCCGGCGTCGATCTCGTGCTGGAGATCCCGGTTGGTCGCGGACACGACCCGCACGTCAACGTGGTATTCGCGGTTGGAGCCGAGGCGGCGGGCTTGTTTGGTCTCAAGAAAGCGCAGCAACTTGGACTGGAGTTGAAGTTCCAACTCGCCGATTTCGTCGAGGAACAACGTGCCTCCGGCCGCTTGCTCGACCAACCCAGCGCGGTCGGATTGCGCGTCGGTAAACGCGCCCTTGGCGACGCCGAAGAGTTCCGACTCGATCAGGTCTGCCGGCAGGGCGGCGCAGTTAATCGCAACGAAGGGGCCGGCGCTGCCGGCGGCATGGAGAGCGGCCGCGACGCGTTCTTTGCCGACTCCGGATTCGCCCAGCACCAGCACGGCGGCTTTGGTCGGTCCGATCCGGGAAATGGTGCGTCGGAGCAATTGGATCGCAGGGGAGACGCCGACCAGCGGTGATGCTCCGGCGCTGCTCTTTCCGCCGTAGAGATCGAGCCATTGCAACTGCGCCGCAGCCGCGTGCTCGATGGCATTGGACCAGCGAGATTTCTCCTCGCTTACATCCAGCGCGTCGATGGCCCCATCACGGCAGGCCCGCACGATTCCTTCCGTGGTCAGCTTTTCCCCGAAAACGATGAAGCTGCGATGAGCACGGGCGAAAGCCGTGCGGGTAGCTGGCCAGCCTGATGTTACGGTCGTTTCGATGGGGACAAGAATGACCTGCTGGGATAGCGATGGATCGAGCGGCTCGATCTTGGCGATTGGGCTCGAAATAATTTCGTGCGGCAGGAGGGGGATGCTGAAATGAGCATCGCCGCCGAAAGGGGCTTGTAAAATGACGATGTCCAGCATTGCAATGCAGAGGGTATTAAATGCATTGCAAATGCAATTCTGTTGTTTTCTTTCGCGAGACTTAAATTTTATAGGTTAATTGAAAACAATGTATGAAAACACGTTATAAAACGCAAGGTCTTGTTGGCACACAGCGTGGTGAGCGCTGAGCGCACCATGAAGATATTCCCTACTACTCCCAAATGTTGGATGATGATCAGCAGCGCCCTCCTGGGCCTTGCTTCGCCGGCTCTGGCCCAAATCGAATCCCCGATTCAAGCGTCCGATATGGTCATAGACCGTCTTGGTTTACCCATTGTGAACACGGTAAGCTTGGCGGGTTCGGACGAGCAGTCGGCGCTGTTCCAAAAGACGGTTCTCCCTGAGTTGACGACGTTGCTCAATCAAGGTCTCGCCGAGAAAGCTGCGCTCAACGGGCAGGAAACGTATGCGACTGATCCCACCAAGTTGACGCTCACGACCGAATCGACGGCGCGAGTTTACTTCGTCGGGGATGGTGGGGGCTACTGGAATACACTGGGTTTTAACACGCTGGTGTCCGGACTGGAGGGCTCGACCAAAGACGTGACGTCGACCTCGCAGCTGATTTTTCCAAATGCGTCCAGTGAGGTCAAATCCTTCGATCTAAGCTCGATAATGAAGCGAACGGCCAATGCGCCCCTCTTGCCGGGTGACTTTGTCGATCTCGGGAAATTTACGGCCGGAACGACGCTGGATTTCTTCCTCATCTCGAACGGGGTGAATGGCGGAACGTCCGAATTTGCAACGTCCAAGGGTAATCCGGATAGCTTGAGTCACGTGGTCGCGTTCGCTTCTCTCGACAGTCCCTACTTGGTGCTCGCGTTCGAAGATATGTATGGCGGCGGCACCAAAGATTTCACCGATGTGGTTTTTGCGGTCGATATCGGGCGAGCCAACATTGCGCAGTTGGTCGGAGCGCCGGAGCCGGCGACTTGGGCGATCATGATCGGTTTCGTGGGCGTGCTGTTGGTGATCGAGCGACGCAAAAAGCGGCAGGCCGCGTTGGAAATTTGAGTGATCAAGCTCTCGCGCGGAAAATGAATCGTGATCGCGGTGGCGGTATTCGCCGTGCTGACCGCGATCGCGGCTTTCTTTCGGTGGAAGGCCTATGTGGTGCGCGCCCAGCAAGTCTGGGCGCTTCAGCCGATCGGGAACGTGGTCGCAAAGGGCGACGTCAATCTCACGCGGACGGGGCGGCAGGGCTACTTGCAGCGAGACGGACATCTGCTCAGCCCCGAGTTGCGGTCGCATTGGGCGAAGCTCGTCTGCGTATCAGCGATGCACTCCGCAGCGTGGCGT
>CALSBN010000310.1:0-4625 GCA_943373185.1 Opitutus sp. GAS368
TGCTCTTTCCCGACTCGGCCATCGGCTTGAGTCCCGACGAGAAAACCGTCGCCGAAGTCCTGCAAGAAGCCGGCTACGCCACCGCCTGCATCGGCAAATGGCATCTTGGCGACCAGCCCGAGTTCCTACCCAGACAGCAAGGCTTCGATTATTTCTTCGGGCTGCCCTACTCCAACGACATGGGTCCCGCCGCCGACGGCGCCAAGAGCGACTTCGGCCGCCCCCTCCCCCGCTCCAACCCGGCCCGCCAGGTCCCACCCGCCGCCACACCCGAAACCGGCCTGCGCAGCGGCCAGCCCCCTCTTGCGCTCATGGAAAACAATACCGTCATCGGCCGGGTGCGCGCCACCGAGCAACTCGGGTTGCTCCGGCGCTACACCGATAAATCGATCGCCTTCATCCAAGAGAACCGCCGTCGCCCGTTCCTCGTTTATCTCGCCCACAACGCCGTTCATTTCCCCCTCTACCCGGCGGAGAATTTCCGCAGCCCCTCCGGCCAGAACTTGCTCGGTGACTGGGTCCGGGAAGTCGATGCGAGCGTCGGCGAGATCCTCGATACCCTGCGCTCCCTCTCCCTCGACCGATCCACCCTCGTCCTCTTCGTTTCCGACAACGGCGGCCCGGTTCGTCAGGGCGCGGACAACCTTCCCCTTCGCGGCGGCAAAGACTCCACTCTCGAGGGCGGCGTCCGCGTTCCGGCGCTCGTCTGGTGGCCCGGGCAGATCCCCGCCGCTTCATCGACAAGCGCCATCACCACCATGATGGACGTCTTGCCCACCTTCGCCCGCCTCGCCCGCGCTCCGCTTCCCGTCGGCCGCAAAATCGACGGCGTGGATGTCTGGCCTGTCCTTTCCGGTGCGCCCGCTGTTCCGCCGCGCGACACGTTTCTTTACTTCCGCGGCCTGCGCCTCGAAGCCGTGCGCTCCGGTCCATGGAAACTTCATCTCGCGAAATCCGAGCTCTACGACCTTGTCGCCGACATCGGCGAGGCCAACGACCTTGCCGCCACTCACCCGGAAGTCGTCGCTCGCCTTACCGCCCTCGCTGAATCGACGAAGGGCGACCTCGGCCTCGAGGGCGTCGGCCCCGGTTGCCGCCCCCCCGGCCGCGTCCCGCAATCCCGCCCTCTGATCGCCGCCGACGGCACCGTCTCGCCCGCCGTCGCCGGCAGCGAGAATCGTTTCCCCTGATTCGTCGTCTGCGTCCCCCTCGCGTTCCATCATCGCGCAGCGCAACCTTCCCCCCTCCGGATGCGTCCAGTCCCCCGTCCCGTCCTCCCTCCCTTCCCCATGCTCTCCCGCCTTCTCCCTCTCTCTCTCTCCCTCCTTCTCTCCCTCTCCGCCTCGGCCGCCACCGCCGCCCCGGCCTCCGCCAAACGCCCCAACATCCTCTTCGTCTTCGCCGACGACTGGGGCCGCTACGCCAGCGCCTACGCCAAGCTCGACGGTCCCGGCACGCTCAGCGATGCCGTGCAGACGCCGAACTTCGACCGCATCGCCCGCGAGGGCGTGCTCTTCCGCAAGGCCTTCGTCTCCGCTCCCAGCTGCACGCCGTGCCGCAGCGCCCTGCTCTCCGGCCAACATTTCTGGCGCACCGGCCGCGGCGCAATTCTGCGCGGCGCCGTCTGGGACTACACCAATCCTTCCTACGCCCTCCTCCTCGGCGAATCCGGCTACCACCTCGGCGAAACCTACAAGGTCTGGGGCCCCGGCACGCCCAACGACGCCCCTTACGGCGCCGGCAAACACGCCTACGAAAAGGCCGGCAATCGCTTCAACAAGTTCTCCACCCACGTCACAAACTTGGTCGCCAAAGGCCAGCCGCTCGCCGCCGCGAAAAACGAAATCTACGCCGAGGTCCGCGCCAACTTCGACGCCTTCCTCGCCGACCGAAAACCCGGCCAACCGTTCTGCTACTGGTTCGGCCCGACCAACGTTCACCGCAAGTGGATGAAAGGCTCGGGCAAGAGTCTCTGGGGCATCCAACCCGACTCGCTCAAAGGCAAAATGCCCGCGTTTCTCCCCGACGTCCCCGAAGTCCGCGAAGACTTCGCCGACTACCTCGGCGAGGCCCAGGCTCTCGATACCGCCCTCGGCCTGCTCGTCGCACGCCTCACGGAAATCGGCGAATTGGACAACACGCTCATCGTCGTCAGCGGCGACCACGGCGCGCCCGGTTTCCCCCACGGCAAGTGCAACCTCTACGACTTCGGCTCGGCCGTCTCCCTTGCCATCCGCGGCCCCGGCGTCACCGGCGGCCGCGTCGTCGACGACCTCATCACGTTGCCCGATCTCGCCCCCACCTTCCTCGAAGTCGGCGGCCTGAAACCGCCCGCCGTCATGACCGGCCGCAGCCTTGTGAGTCTCCTGCGCTCGCCCAAGTCCGGCCAAGTCGAGCCCGCCCGCGATTCCGTCTTTATCGGCCGCGAGCGCCACGTCGAAAACGCCCGCGCCGACTTCATGCCGTATCCGCAACGCGCGATCCGCACCCACGACTTTCTCTACATCGTCAACTTCCGCCCCGACCGCTGGCCCATCGGCGATCCCTACCGGCTCGACGGCGATAACCCACCCACCGTCGAAGAACTCACCGAGGAGACGCGCGTCACGTTGCCTGACGAGGACGCCGGCCCGACCAAAGCCTGGCTCGTCACCCACCGCGACGACCCGCAGTGGAAACGCCACTTTGAGTGGGCCTACGGCAAACGCCCGCGCGAAGAACTCTACGATCTCAAGTCCGACCCGCAGCAGACCAAAAACGTCGCCGCCGAACCCGCGTTCGCCGCCACCCGCGCCGCCCTCGAAAAACGCCTGATGGACGAGCTCACGCGCACCGGCGACCCGCGCCTCATCGACGACGGCAAATTCTTCGAGACCCCGCCCATGTCGGGCCCCACCGCCGACACCGAACCGCCACCCAGGAGAACCAAAGCTCCCGCCAACAAATAGCCTCTCGCAATCCGAATCTCACAATCCGCGGTTATCCGCCGCCCTCCGTCTCCTCGCCCGGCCTTTACCGTTCATCGCCCGGAATCGGCGGCACATCCGGCAAGGCCGCCACGAAGGCAGCGCAGTCAGAAGCGGGTGCTGTTCGCCCTTGGTGAAGACGAGAGAGAATTTTTCGGCACCGAAATCCTGGAACTGTCCGGATTACAGACGCATCAAGCCGTCAACAAAGCCATCGCCCCCTTTTCTCCATGGAGGAATTGCGGTGATCGACAAGAAAGGAGATCGGGAGCGAATTCGTGAGCGACTTATGCGGCTGTGGGTGCCTTCACCCGTGCTGCGGAACCCTGACTACGTCCAACAGGAACCGGGCGCGAGGGTCAAATAGGTGTAGGTTGTGCGACCGCATCTCTCCGGGCTCCTCCAACAACGCCCGATCGGCGCCACCGACCCATGCCTCGCAGGCAGGCGCGCCGCGGGTGCCGCGGCTGATCTTGCCCGTGGACCAAAGCCCCGACGAGGGTCCCGATTAACGGACCAAATCAGGGGCCAGCAGCAACCACAGTGCGATCGTGGAAATGTGAATGACTTGATCGCCCCAAATGGTGGTATGAAGCGCGACCTCGCCCTCCTGCGTCTGCCGGAAAACGCGGCTCCACCACCGCTGGGGAACACGGGTGTCGACGACCATGTGGATCAAGCCGAGGGCCAAAGCCCCGCCCCAGCCGAGCACGGGTCCCAGCAGCAACGCGTGAATCCCAGAATGCACCCAGGCCGCCGGGTGCCGAAGATCGACCTTGAAGCGCGCCATCCAATCATTCTGCAGCAGAAAGTCTCCGATCAGATGCAATACGAGGGCCTTTTCAAAAAGGGTCATGACGGGTAGTGTCCGATGAGTTCAAGTCTCTGAAAGCAAATCAATCATATCCTGACAACGGGTGCGCGACTCGCACCCGTTGATGGGGCCCATCGGGGTCTTTCGGAACCCACTTATCGGACGCGCGAGCCGCCAGTCTGCCGGATCCAAGGATTGACCGCGCCGCCGATGACGGTCGCCCCGCCCGCCGGATTTTCGCCGACGCCGACACCCAAAGTGAGCTCGAAATGCAGCAGAGCCGGGATCACGTTGTAAAGCGGACCGCTGCCGCGGGCCGGAGTGATCAAGGCCGCGCATCGGGCCGAGCCGTTCAGTCCGCTGTCCCAGTCAACGCTGAGATCGACGGTGGCACCGTTGATTACCGCAGTGCCACGCCAATGCTTGTTGTCATTGCTATACACCCGCAGAACCACCGGACCGTTGACGAGCGTCTTTCCCGAAAGCGTCGCCCGGACCATGGCCGTCATGGTCGTGGCGTTTCCGGAGGAAAGCAGCGAATTCGGATCAAAATCGCTGCCGATCAGAGATAACGTGCCCCGACGAATTCCGGCTTGGGAGACGCCGGCATTCCCCGGGGTTGCCCCCGGTGCCGTCAAGTCGTCATAAGTCACGAAAGCGTTGACGTCGCTGAAGACGAGCGCAGCCCCGACCGTGACAGACATCGAGGCCATCGATCCGTCGTAAAGCGGGTCGTTGAGCGATGTCACCGTGCCGTCCGGGAGGGTGACGGGCCGGCCAAAGTTGGCGGCGACCTGATAGGTGCCCGGCCCGACGGCGGTTGGCGAGAGGCGGACTTGGCCCGC
>CALSBN010000311.1:0-4591 GCA_943373185.1 Opitutus sp. GAS368
GCCGTCCGCCACGGTCGGCCGGCGGTGGCCGCAATCGTTGCTCCGATGGCTGCATCTCGTCCCGAATCAAAGATGAGTTCGCCTGACTCCGGCCTTGGTGCGGCAGCGACCAAATCTCCGGGGGCGGTGCTGCCCCAAGAGTGTCGGGCGGATGGGGCGCAAATCGTGGCGAACGCGGAACTCGCCCGACAGTTGGAGGAGGCGGCGGAGTTGCGGCGGACGCTGCTCGCCCAAATTGAAAGTCTGCGCAAGACCGAGGCGGAGTTGAGGGCGAGCGAGCATCGTTACCGCGGTGTTTTTGAATCGGCGCCGGATTCGCTGTTCTTGATCTCGGCCGATCCGGCCGCTGGCGGACGGATTTTGGATGCGAACGATCTGGCGGCCACGGTGCATGGCTACACGCGGGCCGAGTTGCTGCAGATGAAGATCGGCGAGCTGGATTCGCCGGGTTGCGCCGAGCGGGTCCCCGAGCGGATCGCCCGGTTGTTGGGGGGTGAAAAGATTCTCTTTGAAGTCATCCACCGGCGAAAGGACGGTTCGGAATTCCCGGTGGAGGTCACCGCGAGCGTGGTCGAGTTTGATGGTCGCCCCTGCATCTTATCGTTTAATCGGGACATCACGGAGCGCCGGAGGGCGCAGGCGGCCGAAGCCCGGGAGAAACGCAGGCTTCGCGGCATCCTCGCGGCTTCGCCCGTGCCTACGGCGATCAATGACGCCCAAGGGCGGATCACTTTCCTCAACGACGCGTTCACCGAAGCTTACGGTTACACGGCGGAAGACATCCCGACGCTTGAAGCGTGGTGGCTGCGAGCCTACCCGACGGCAGACGATCGCTCGCGGGTAAAGCAACGGTGGGTGGCAGTGGCGGAACGGGCGGAACTTACGGGGAATGCGTTTGTGCCGTTGGAAATGAAGGTCGGTTGCAAAGACGGTTCGAGCAAGTGGGTGCTGGCCTCGTGCGCGGAATTCGACGGGCCCGACGCGGGCGGACAGGTGATCAAGCTGGTCGATCTCAGCGTGCTAAAACGACGCGAGGAGGAGCAGCGGGCGCTGACGCAGCGGCTCGACTTGGCGATCCAGGCGGGCGAGTTCGGCACATTTCATCGCGATTTGATTACGGGGAGAGCGGTCTGGAATCAGCGGGCTTTCGAGATTTTTGGACTAAAGCCGCAATCGGAGGGACCGTCGCAAGCAGAGATCCTCGCGGCGGTGGTGCCCGAAGACCGCGCGAGCGTCGGGCAGACCTGGGAGGCCGCGCTTGACCGGAAGTGGGCCTCTTCCCGATTGGAGTTTCGCATCCGGCTGCCGGGTGGGGGAACGCGCACGATTGTGCGGCGCAAAACCGTGCAAACAGACGAGGATGGCCGGGCCGTTGCGGTTTTCGGAGTGTATGAGGACGTCACCGCGATTCGCGCGAACGAGCGGGACCGCCTCGCCTTCCTGCAACGCTACGACACCATATTCAATGCGTTGGCCGAGGGGCTGACCTTGCAGATCGCCAACGACGCGGTGCTCGATTGCAACCCGGCGGCGGAGCGAATTTTGGGACTTACCCGGCGGCAGTTGCTCGGGTTGGACCCGATTGATCCGAAGTGGCGGACCGTGGACGACCGGGGCCAACCCTTGGCCGCGACGGATCATCCCGCGATGGTGGCGGCCCGCATCGGACACTCGGTGCGGAATTTCGTGATGGGGGTGCACCGCGGCGACGGGTCGCTGGTCTGGTTGTCGGTCAATGCCGAGCCGGTGCGCGAAGCGACAAGGGGAGTGCTGCAGGTGATTACGAGTTTCGTGGATATCACGGCGCAGCGCTTGGCCGAGACCGCCCAACGCCGGGCGGAGGCCCGGTTGCATGTGGCGGTGGCGGCGGCGCAAATGGTGTGGTGGGAATGGCAGATCGTGGCGGGCGACTTTTCCGTGAAGTCCTACGGGCCGGCCTGCATTTTGGGCTATTCGAACCTGCAAATGGCGGGTTACACCACCGGTCAGGCGTGGCTCGAAAAGACCCACCCCGAAGACCGGCCCGAGGTTGCGAGGATGCTCCAAGAGGCTCTGGCCGGCCGGTTGGACAATTGGCAATGCGAGCATCGGTTGCTCGCGGCCGACGGCTCTTGGCGCTGGGTGCGCAACCTCGGCCGGGTGACCGAACGCTCGGCCGATGGTGCGCCGCTCGTCATGCTCGGAACGACGCAGGACGTGCATGAACAGTATAAGGCCAAAGTGCTCGCCCAAACGAATGCGGAGCGACTCCGGATTGCCTTGGACGCGTCGGCCATGGGTGTCTGGGTTTACAATCTACAAACCGGTGAAGCCGATTGGGACAAGCGGGAGTGCGAGTTGTTCGGACTGGCACCCGATCAAGGGGCACCGACGATGGAGGCGTTCCTCGCGATGGTGGAACCGGCGGATCGCGGGGCAATCGAGGCAGCTTGGGCGGGGTTGGATGCCGAGCATCCGAATTTCGAATATCGGTTTCGCCTAAACCGGAACGATCATAGAATCCGGCACATCCGTTGCGTGGGCACGCTGGGGTTCGATGCGGCAGGCCGGGCGGAGTGGGCCACCGGGATCAACGAAGACATCACGGACGAGCAGGAGAAAAATATCGCGCTCAGTGAACTTAACGACCGGCTGCAACTGGCGCTGCGGGCGTCGCACCTCGGCGTGTGGGAGGTGGATCTTCGGACACAAAAGGTGCAGTGGGATGACGCGCTGTTAAGCATCTACGGCTTGGAAAGGAGCGAGCATGAAGGGTCGGTGGAGCAGTTCTACGGGCTCGTGAACCCGGAAGATCGCGAGCACCTAAGAGCCTTGGATTTAAAGGGTGGGCCCCGTGAGAACGCGGCGCTCCGGCAATTTCGCATTCTCCGCCGGAGCGACGGGGCCGAGCGGTTCATTGAGGCGCACAGCTACGTGGTGCGAGACACGGGCGGAGTGCCGGTGCGGGTGCTGGGCTTGGACCGGGACGTGACGGAGCAAAAAAACGCCGAGGCGAAGCAGCGCCAGCTCGAAGCCCGACTCTTTCAATCCCAGAAGCTGGAAACGCTGGGCACGCTGGCGGGCGGGATCGCCCACGATTTCAACAATCTGCTCACCGGCATGCTTGGCTTTGTCGAGCTATCGCAGCAGTCGCTGCCACCCGGGCACGAAGTGGTGGGCTTTCTCGGGCATGTGCGCGACGGCGGGCTGCGGGCTCGCGACCTGGTGAAGCGGCTGCTGCTGTTCGCCCGCAAGGCGCCAGAATCTGCGCGGGGGGCAATCCGATTGGAGGCGCTCGTGGTGGACACGCTCCCGCTGCTTTCGGCGCTGTTGCCAGCCTCAATCCAAATCACGACGCAATTGGCCCATGTGGCGGGGTGCGTGTTGGCCGACAGCGGACAGTTGCAGCAGGTGGTGATGAATCTGGTGGTGAATGCCTCTCAGGCGATCGGCCCGGAGCACGGGAAAATCTCGATCGGAGTGCGCGGCGTCGAGTTGGTTGGGGGCTACGAGTGGGAGTTACCGTCGGGTGCCTATTTGTGTCTCGAGGTCACAGACAACGGACCGGGCATGGATGCGGCGACGCGAGCCCGGATTTTCGATCCGTTTTTCACCACGAAGGCGCTGGGTGAAGGCACGGGCCTGGGGCTGGCCATCGTGCATGGCATCGTCGCCGACCACGGCGGCGCCATCCGCGTGCGCAGCGCGCCGGGCGAGGGTGCGACCTTTGAAATCCTGCTGCCCGTGGTGCCCGAGGCGAGTGAGAGCATGTTGGTAGCGGCGACCGCCGCCCAGGTGTTGGCCGGGGCCGGCATGAAGGTGTTGTTGGTTGACGATGAGGAGTCGGTGCGACGGCTCGCGGAGTTCGCCTTGAAGCGCGCGGGCTTCACCGTGGACACTTGCGCGGACGGGTTGAGTGCGGTGCGGCAGTTTTCGGCGGCGCCGAGCTCGTATACCGTGGCCTTGCTCGATCTCTCGATGCCCGGTCGCACCGGCATCGAATTGATCGGGGATTTGCGGGCGATCCGCGCGGATTTGCCCGTCTTGCTGATGAGCGGCGATCACTCCCGCATCCGCCACGCCGCAGGGAGCGGCGTGAGTTTTACGCGCTTGGCCAAGCCGTTCCTGATCGCGGAATTTTTTGCGGCGCTCAAGCGCGTGATCGATGAGGGTCGACCGGAGTCGCGGTGAGATGCGGGCGCGCGGGTCCTATTTGAAGAAGTTCGCGTCGGCGTCGGCCGAAGACGATTGGGGACGAGCTTTGGCGACAGGGCCGGTGGAAGGAGCGAACGCGTTGGCGGCGGCGGAGGACTGGGGTGCGTGGGCGATGGGAGGCAAAGGAGCGTAGCGATCGCCTTTGCGCTGGCCGTCGGGCCGAACGGCACCGGACTTACCCTCGTGGTCGCCGCTGCGCCCGCCGCCGACCATCTCCAGCAGACCGGTCACGAGTGAATTCAATTCGGCGGCCTGAGCGTTCATTTCCTCGGCGGCGCTCGCGGATTCCTCGGCGGCGGCGGCGTTGGACTGGGTGACGCGGTCGATTTGGCCGATGGCCGTATTGACTTGGTCGATGCCCTGCGACTGCTCGCCGGAGGCGGTGGCGATGTCTGAA
>CALSBN010000312.1:0-4570 GCA_943373185.1 Opitutus sp. GAS368
TAGTTTTGGGTAGGGTTGGCCGGCAAGCAGCGCGGCATCCGAGCGAAGCGAACCGTTGGGTAAAAATTCGATCCAATAGGACGAACCGAAAATTGGGATCAGCGGGGCGTTGCCGGAAACGAGGGTGTAATTGATCCGCGCATTTAGGGTCGAGCGCGGCGCCGGGTTGGTCGGCCAGACGACGCCCGCCGCGATGAATCCCGTCGTCGTGGGCGGAACCAAATAAATTCCCCGGGGCAACGTCAGCGCCGGGCCGATGGGTTCCCACGTCGTCGCGGCGGAGCCGGGGGTGACGGCGCGCACGAGCTGAACTTGCCGGAGGAAGCGGGTGGCGTCGCCCACGGGCGGCGGGTTGCCGTAAAAGAGCAGGCGCGTCTCGGTTTGCCCGATCGCGGCGTTGGCCCGCGCCTGCCCGACCAGCGAGGCGAGTTGCTGTTGCGCGGTGGCAAGCGAACGTCCGCTGCTATCGCCGAGGGCGAGGCTGATGCCGCCGACGAGCACGCCGATGAGTCCGACGACGATCAAAAGCTCGAGGAGGGTAAACGCCCGGGTGCGCGCCGACGCGGACGCACGGCGGGCCAAAGCAAAAGCTGGCGGGCGCAGCCTCATTTCCAACTGAGAATGAGGTCGGCCTCCGTCGTCGCGCCGGGAGGAGCGGAGTAAAAGATGACGCCCGCGTGCACTCCGCCGGTGGTGCCGATCGGCAAAGTCGCGGCGCTGACGCGGATCACCGTGGTGCCACCGGCAACGGTCACCGGCGGAAAGCCACCGGCGGTGTCGCTGCCGTTGATCACGCTGTTGAGATTGCTGTCGGTGACACAGGCGATGGAGGTGTTGTAGAACGCGTCGCGGACGAAGTTGAGCTGATTGGCAGCGGCCCGACCGGCGGTCACATCGGCCTGGGAAACGAAGTCGTTCTCAACGAAGTTAACAAATTGGATGCGGCGGCTGTTTTGGACCTGGGGCGGCGGCGGAGTGCCCGCTGTCGTGGTCGGCCAGACGGCGGCGGGATCGCGGCGGCGGCCGGTGAGAATGTCGTGGAAGAGGTGGACCTGCTGGGCGTTGGTGGAAGTGCCGAGCGGATTGACGAGCTTCTGGGCACCGGTGGCGGAAAGCTGCGGGTAAGCGCCATATTCTTGGCGGAACGCTTCGAAGGCGGACGTCCAGGCGCCGAACTGTGCGCGGACCTTGGCTTTGTTGGCGGACTTACGCGCACCGCCGGCCGTCGGGATGATGATCGCCGCAAGAATGCCGATAATTGCCACCACGGTCAAAAGCTCGATCAACGTGAATGCGCCCAGACGGCGGCGGGGTGAAACGACCGGCGTCGGTCGGGACGTGAAGCGGCGCGAAAAAATCATGGGAGAGAAGTGGCGTAGAGATTATCGGCGTTGGTGCCGGCAGTTTGGTTCGTGCCCGCATAAATCCCGGTGGCGATGGGCGGTGGAGTATGCAAACCATCCGGGCCGGCCGAATAAAGCACGAAGGCGGGTGCGCGCCAGGGACTCGGAATCGGCAGCCCCATGGGTATCGGGATTTTGTAATAGTAGAGATAACGGTTTCCCCACGGATCAAGAAAACTGGTCGCGATGACGGGCTTCAGTGGCGGCGAGCCGGTGGGTTGGGCGATGAGGTTGACGTTGTTCCGATAGTTCACCGTCGATTCGAGGGCGAATTTCTGGAGATCGACGAAGATCGGGCCGTTGAGCCGGGTGGCGGCCGTGAATTGGCGGGGAGAGAAAACTCCGGTCAAAGCGTTAAAGAGAGCGGACTGAGCCTGGGTTGCTCCGATATCCCCCGCGATGACTGCGGTGGCTTGGCCCAAGGCCCCGGTTTGGGGATAGTCGCCGTAGTGACGCTTGTAAGCTTCGAGCGCCTGCGAGAGAGCCGAGAGTTCGGCCTTGGCCCGGGCGAGCGACGCCCGTTGTTTCGAACCGCGCACGAGGCCAAACGTGAGACTCGAAAGCACCGCGATGATCGCGATCACGGTCAGCAGCTCGATGAGCGTAAAGGCGGACGCGCAGCGGAATCGACGAACGGGCAACATGGGTAAAAGCGATGAAGGAAGAACGCGGCGGCGCGGCAAACGGAAAGTGGCGGAGCGGTGGTTTGGCACGAAAAAGCCGGCCCGGGAGAGGGCCGGCTGAGACACTCGCGTAGAACGCGATGGGGGCGTCGCGTCTCCAGGCGGGCCGATCAATCCTCGTTTTGCAAGGCGGCCAATACGCTGAAATCTTCCAAGGTGGTGGTGTCGCCCTTCACTTCGCCGCCGTTGGCGATTTCCTTGAGGATGCGGCGCATGATTTTTCCGCTGCGGGTCTTGGGCAGGCTCGCGGCAAAACGGATCGTGTCGGGCTTGGCGAGAGAACCGATCTCTTTGCCGACATGACCGCGCAGGGCATCCTTCAGGGCGTCGTTGGCGACTTGGCCGGCCTTGAGCGTCACGAAAACGACGAGGGACTGGCCCTTGAGTTCGTCGGGCTTGCCGACCGCGGCGGCTTCGGCGACGGCAGGGTGCGAGACGAGCGCGCTCTCGATCTCGGCGGTGCCGATGCGGTGGCCGGAGACGTTGAGCACGTCGTCAATGCGGCCGACGATCCAGAAGTTGCCATCCTTGTCCTGACGAGCGCCGTCGCCGGTGAAATACACGCCGGGCTGGCCGTGGAATTCGCTCCAATACGCTTTCTTGTAGCGCTCATCGTCGCCCCAGAGCGTGCGTAGCATCGAGGGCCAGGGCTTCATGATCGCGAGCTTGCCGCCGGAGTTACGGGGGACCTCCTTGCCCTGCTCGTCCACGACCTTGGCCACGATGCCGAAGAACGGTTTGGTCGCCGAGCCGGGCGTGCAAGCGGTGACGCCGGGCAACGGCGCGATCATAATGGCGCCGGTCTCGGTCTGCCACCAGGTGTCGACAATGGGGCACTTCTTTTTGCCGATCATCTTGTGATACCACATCCAAGCCTCCGGGTTGATCGGCTCGCCAACGGAACCGAGCAGGCGGAGCGAATCGAGGCGGTGGCGGAGGACGTAATTGTCGCCCCAGCGCATGAAGGCGCGGATGGCGGTCGGCGCGGTGTAAAGAATCGTGATGCCGTGGCGGTCGATCATCTGCCAGAACCGATCCGGCTCCGGCTGGTTCGGCGCGCCTTCATAAAGGAAGACGGTCGAGCCGTTGGCGAGGAGCCCGTAGACGACATAGCTGTGGCCGGTGATCCAGCCGATGTCGGCGGAGCAGAAGTAGCGGTCGGTTTCCTTGAGATCGAAAACGTAGTGCGAGGTGAGCTTGGCCCCGAGCAGGTAGCCGGCGCTCGTGTGCAGCACGCCCTTCGGTTTCCCGGTCGAGCCGCTGGTATAGAGGATGAAGAGCGGGTGCTCGGAGTCGAACGCTTTGGCTTTGTGCGAATTCGGCGCGCCATCCCAGGCGTCTTTCCACCAGATATCGCGGCCCTCCTTCATCGTGACGGCGTTGTTGCAACGTTTGACCACGATCACCGATTGCACGGTGGGCGTGCCCTCGACGGCCTTGTCGACGTTGGCCTTGAGCTCGATGACCTTGCCACGCCGCCAGCCGCCGTCGGCGGTGATGACGAGCTTGGCCCGGCAATCGTTGATGCGGTCCTTGATCGCTTCGGAGCTAAAACCGCCAAAGATGACCGTATGGATCGCGCCGACCCGCGCACAGGCGAGCATCGCGATCACCGCCTCCGGGATCATCGGGAGATAAAGCGCGACGCGATCGCCGGCCCCGATGCCCATGTTTTCAAAAATGTGCGCGAGCCGGCACACGTGGAAATGCAGCTGTTTATAGGTGATCGTGCGGACATCGCCGGGCTCGCCCTCAAAGATGAGCGCGGCCTTGTTTTCCCGCGCGGTGCCGAGGTGGCGGTCGATGCAATTTTCGGAAACATTCAGTTTGCCGCCGACAAACCACTTCGCGTGCGGGGGCTTCCAATCGAGGACCTTTTTAAACGGCTTGCGCCAGACCAACTGCTCGTTGGCCTGTCGGCCCCAGAATTTTTCTGGGGAGTTGACAGACTCCGCATAAAGCTTCTTGTAAGCGGCTTCGCTCCCAAGATTTGCTTGGGCTTTGAACTCGGCCGAGGGCCTGAATGACCGGTGTTCCCGGGAAACTGAGGTAATCGTCTGGTCGCTCACGATAGTGTTCGATTTTAGGGTTTAAGGACGCGTTGCAGTAAATGCGCGCTTCTTATTCTGCCCAGAGTTTTAAGCGTCAAGCACCGGCGCGATTTCCCAATTCGTATTCCGTTATGCAAAGAAAAAAGTCGTCAGCCCGCGCCAAAGTAGCTGCGCCAGCCGATCCCTCCCTGCCCTTAATTTCCGCGCCCAGCCCTGCTGAGCCGGCCGTGGCAACTCAGCCTCCGCCCGCGCCGATCGCTGCGGCTCCTGCGGTGGTTGCACCGACCTCGCCACCCGCGATTTTTGTGCCGACTCCGACCGTGGTCGCGCCGCCGGTGGTCGCTCAACCGGTGGTCGCAGTCGCACCTGCAGCCCCCGCCGTCGCAGGCACACCGACCGCCGCCGCTGCGCCGGTTTCGGTCGCTCCCCCGCC
>CALSBN010000313.1:0-4547 GCA_943373185.1 Opitutus sp. GAS368
TCGAGGCTCAGGAAAGGATTGCCGTTGGAGGCGGTTTTCACGGCGAGCTTCTTGATCACGAGCATCGCCGCGAACGGGGCTTTGCCGCCGGCGTCGAGACCCTTGAGCTCGCGGACAGATGAGAAAGGGAGAGGGTCGTCAGCCATGGGATTTTACGAGTTGGGTGTAGGTCTTGAAGAAAGGATGGCGCACGTGGCCGAGCAGCGCGTAGAAGACCGTTTCACTCGGCAACACATGGGCGCCGGCGCGGGCGAGCGCGGCGAGGCAGGCCGTTGCGTCGTCGGGACGTCGGGCGCCAACGGCATCGCTGAGGAGGGTCACCTGAAGGCCCGCGTGAAGTGCATCGAGTGCGGTTTGATAAACGCAGATCGGCGTCTCAAGGCCGCATAGCAAAAGGTGTTCGGCCGGCGCGAGGGCTTGGTGGATGGCGTCGTCGGCGAGCGCCGAAAACGTAGCTTTACCGAAGGCCGGTGCACCTGGCGCGGCCGAGAGAAGCTCGGGCACGGTGCCTCCGAGCTTGGCCGGAACCTGTTCGGTGAAGACCACGCGCAGGCCGAGGCCTTGGGCGGCGGCCGCCACAAACTGGCAACGCCGCAAGAGACGATCCCCGTCGGTCACGGCGCGGAGGAAGACCGGCTGCACGTCGATGCAGAGGACGGCGATGCTGGCGGAGGTCGGATCAGGCGGAGTCGGATTCACGAGAAGTAGGGGCGACGGGCCTTCACTTGCACGAAACGCTTTTCCGGCAAAATGAAGGCGGTGAGGTGTCCGCCCATGGCGCAGGCCGTGTCGATGCCCACGGACCATTTGAGTTTGTAGACCTCGAAGCGGGGAGTGTGGCCGTAGACGACAAACGGAGGGCCGTTCCAAAGATCGGCCCACGACGGGGCTTCGGGGGCATCGGCGCGTTTACAGGGCTGGCCCGCGGCGTCGATGACCTGGATGCGGGTGATGATTTCGGCCGGTTGTTTGGTCCAAGGTTTGTCCGGCAAGAATCCGCCGTGGACGCAGACGAGATTTAGTTCCGGCTCCTCGTAGGTGAGGAGCATGTTTTCCAGATAGGTCCAGTCCTCGGGAGAGAGCTGGTCGAAGGTCTCGAGGTCGTTCTCTTTGACGAACTTTAGGTCACGGGTGCGGCGGTAGTTCAGCAGCCTCAGCTCGTGGTTGCCGAGGAGTGAAATCGCCCGGTGGGCGCGGGCCAGTTCGAGGACCCGGGGGGTGTTGGGACCGCGGTTCACCAGATCGCCCAAGAGGACCAGGCGGTCATCGGTCTGGAGGTCGAGGAGACCGAGCAATTCGGAGAATTCTTCGTGGCAGCCGTGGATGTCGCCGATGGCGATGAGGCGTCCGTTCATGCGTTGGGAAAGTGCTAGCGTCCGCCCTTCGCGGGAGTAAACACTAAAGGCCATGGAAATGAATCTGCAGCCGCTGGCGACCGCGTGCTTTGTTTCGGGCCAGGCCTTTGCCGAGGGCGAGGCCGTGGCGAGCTATCTCGTGCGCACGGCAAATCTGGAGATTGTCCGGCACGACGTGCTGGCGACCCAAGCGGCGGCGTTTGCCCCGGCGGGGTTTGTCGCCTGCAGTTGGGTGCATCCCTACAAGATGCGAAAGGCGGGCGAGAACTCCGAGCGCACGCTGAAGCTGAATGCCGAGACGCTGTTTTTGGCGCTCGCCGATCCGGCGACGGAGCCGAGTCCGGAAAACACCCGCCTCGTGCAGTTTCTGGCATTTATGTTGGAGCGGAAAAAGCTGCTCCGGCCGAAAGGGCGCAGCGCCGACGGGACAAAAGATGTATACGAACACGCGAAGACCAAGGTGCTGTATGCGGTGCCCAAGGGTGAATTGACGCCCGAGTTTTTCGTCAGTGTGCAGGCGCAGTTGAGCGTTTTGGTGGGGGAGCCGAAGTCGAAGGCGACGACGGTTGCCGTTGCCTCGGCGGCGGAAGCCCAGACGGTGGTGATCCCATGATCACGCCCGAGTCCGTCCCTGCGCCCGTCATTCCCGCTTCCGTTCCGGTTCCTGCCCCGGCGGCCGCACCCTTTCTCAAGCTAAAAGCCAACATCAAGCCGCGCGTGGTCCAGGGGCACCCTTGGGTTTTTGTGAATGAAATCGAGGCGCTCATACCGGCGATTCACGATGGCACGGCGGTCGAATGTCGTGATCGCACCGGGCGGTTCATCGGCACGGGAATCTACAACAGCAAGTCGCAGATCGTCTGGCGGCGGTTGAGCCGGAATCGCATCACGCTGGACGCGGCGTGGATTCGGGCGGCGTTGGTTCGGGCGATCGGACGCCGGGCGCCGGGGACGGCACGGCGGTTGGTGTGGTCGGAATCGGACGAATTGCCGGGCCTCGTCGTGGATCAATTTGGCGACGCCCTCGTGGTGCAGATCCAGACCTTGGCGCTGGATCGGATGACGTCGGTGATCGGCGATCTGTTGGCCGAGCTCTTGGAGCCGGCGGAGATCATTTTCCGCAACGACGCAAACATCCGGCGACTTGAAGGGTTGCCGTTGGAGACCCACACGCGGTCGGGGCAACCCTGGCTGCCGCGTTGGGTGAACATCGAAGGGATGGATTATTGGTTGGATCTGGAGGGTGGCCAGAAGACCGGATTCTACCTCGACCAACGCGCCCAGCATCCGCTGGTGGCGAAGTATTGCGCGGGCAAACGGGTGCTCGATGCCTTTTGCAACCAAGGGCCGTTTGCCTTGCACGCCGCGCGGGCGGGAGCGAGCGAAGTGCTCGGGCTGGACAGCTCCGCCGAAGCGATCTCGGCGGCGCGACGCAACGCGGAGCGCAACGCGGTGCGCGCGGTGTTTCAGGGGGCCAACGTCTTCGACTGGTTTAACGACGACGCGCGTGCGACCGAGGCGGCGTGGGACGTGATCGTGCTGGATCCGCCGCCCTTTGCGAAGTCGAAGAGCGCACTCGACGGAGCGTTGCGCGGTTACAAGGAGCTCAACCTGCGGGCCCTGAAGGCGCTCGCGCCCGGCGGGGTGTTGGCGACGTATACGTGTTCCCATCACATGCAGGATTCGGAGCTGCGCGGCGTGCTGGCCGAGGCGGCGGCGGATGCGCGTCGACGGGTGCAGGTGTTGGAGTTTTGCCACCAGCCGACCGACCATCCGGTGCTGTTGACGATGCCGGAAAGCGAATACTTGCGCGGCTACGTGGTGCGGGTGGAGTGAGATGCTGACGCCATGGCCCGACCGAAAAACGCTCTCATCATCGACGACGAGTCGCATGTGCGCGTGTATCTCAAATTGGTGCTCGGCGAGCTGGGGATCGAAGAGTTTTGGGAAGCAGCGGACGGTGAAACCGCTTTGGATATCGTGGCTTTGCAACGGCCCGATCTCGTGCTGCTCGACTTGAATCTGCCGCGTCTGGACGGGATGGGCGCGCTGCGTCGGCTCCGCGAAAGTCACCCGCTGACTCCGGTTATCATCGTTACGTCCCAAAACAGCGCGTCGACCGTGTTGGCCTGCCAAAAACTGGGTGCGATCGGATACGTGCTGAAGCAGAGCCCGCGGGCGCAGTTGTTGAGCAATCTCAGCGAGGCCATCGACTCATTGTCTGACAGCGAATAACTTCTCTAAAACGGCGGACAAAAATTAAAGGAGCCGGGCGGTAGTGCCGATAATTCGGCATGAATGTGATCTCGGCGATCGGGGCTGTTTCTCAAGGTGAAGCCGGCAGTGTTTCTGAACTGCGGGTGCTGGTCGTGGACGACGAGCCCCACATCCGGGTTTATCTGGGTGAGGTTTTGAAAAGGTTGGGGATCAAGACCACTTGGGAGGCCGGCACCGGAGAGGCTGCGCTTGAACTCTTTGCCATGCATCGGCCGGACGTGGTCTTGTTGGACATTCATCTGCCATTCATGCGTGGAACGGAGGTTTTGCGGCAACTCCTGAACTTGGATCCCTATGCCGCCGTAATCGTTGTGACCTCCGATCAGTCGACCGAAACGATTCAAAAGGTCAGTGAGTTGGGCGCGGTGGGTTACGCCTTGAAACAACTTCCTCCGGCTCGCTTTTCAGCGACGCTGGCGGAGGCGTTGGCGCAGATCGAACCCCAAGAGCGCACCGATCATCCGTAGGGCGACCGGAACTCCGTCAACGGAGAGCGGTTTCGAGATCGCGGCGTAAAGCTTTGATCTCGTTCAGCTCTTTGCGGAGCGCCTCCTTCTCTTCCTTGGTTTTGGCGTAGGCGATGGCCTCCATCAGGTCGCGCTCCGATTCCATGAGGCTCACACGCTCCTTCGCAACGGACTCGCGCTGAGTGGTCGTTTGACCGCCAAAAATTGAAAAGGCCTTGCTTGAAGACTGGTTCAGGGCCCGGTCGGTGTCGGTGGACTTGATCTTCGCTTTCTCGCGCTCGATCTCCCTTTCCTGTTTGAAGACCTCGAGCTCGATTTCGGTCGCGCGGGAGCGGCGCACCTCGACCTTGGGCAAAACCTCGGGCGTTTCGGCTTTTGATTTGGTGAGCTCGGCCCCGGTGGGGGCGGGAAGGTGGGCGGGAGCGCCGGTTTCGGATTTACCGGCCAC
>CALSBN010000314.1:0-4482 GCA_943373185.1 Opitutus sp. GAS368
TGGTATTCTGGAAAAGTTGGGGAACCGTCACCCCCTGGATTTTCGCATCACGGATGGAATTGGCGTTGGCTAAGGAAGGCCCCAGATATTGCACCAAGTTTGCACGCGTGTTGTTGTTCACCAACGTACTGGTGGCGGCGGCATTAGCCTGGCTCAACCCCGGTCCTCCTCTGGCCAAGCTCGGATTGTAGGAATTACTGGCCCTTGCGTTCGTACCATTCGGACGATTTTCATCAAAATCCTGCTCTTGAAAAACAGCCGTCAGGGCGTGGTTACCGAGATGCTTCAGCCAACCGTCGTGTTTTTTGGCGAAATCATATTTGGCAAAGCCGACGGCCTGAGTGGACTCGCGCTCGCGGATTCTGGGAAAGTTAAACCCACGACCCCCGACGAAGGGGCGCCCGTAATTCGGATTGGGAGAGCCATCGAGCAGCACCAGATTGATATCCACGGCGAGATTGGAACCGCTCGAGGCTGTCTGGGGCTCAGAATGATCGGCTTTATAATCCTGATGCTGGTAAGCCACCTCCAGCCCCAGCGCATTGTCCAGCCAGGTCTTTTCCGCGCGGACGCTGAAGACTTCGAACTCCTGGGCTTGCCAGGCGGAAGGCCCGGACAGGCTGTTTTCGCGGCCGTTGAAGACGCTGGTATCGGTCAATTGGAGATCGTTGTAATAGGCTGCCGCCGCGCTGGAAATTTCCGGGCGCCCGCCCACGATGTAAGTAGGATTCCGCAGGATCAGATCGGACCAGCCGTTGAACTGCCTCATGAAGGTAAGTCCGCTCACCGGAAGGGTGGTGCTGGTTCTCCCCGCGGCATCGGCATTCAAGCCGGCCTGGATCACGTCATAACCGTTATTGCCGGGTATCGGGCTGTTCGGGTCATCGAAGATGATCGAAGGGTTGCCATTGGAGACGAACGTCGCAAACTGCTGTGTTGCGGCGTTCAGTTGGGCGATATGAGTGGCGTTGGTGACTTGCGCCCCATTGATGAACCACTGCTGCGTCAGCGGATTGTAGCTTGGTTTCCCGTTGGCAAACCAGGGGCTGATCCGGTCGGTGGGCAGCCGGTTGGTCGGCCGGTTCCCGTAGCCATCGCCTTTTTCGTAATTCGCCCGGAGCGCAAAATTCCTCAGCGGACGCCAAGTGGCGGTAACAAAATAGCGGCGGTCCTGATACTCCGCCTGCTTCTGCTCGAACCTTTGCTCGTTGTTGAGGGCAGCCACCCGGACCGCGAGCTTACCCTTAAGCAGCATCTGGTTGTAGTTTAGAGACGACCGAAACGAACCATAGTCGTCCACTCGTAGATTTATCTCACCGAAGGTTCGGCCGGTGTCCGCCCGGTCGATGGCTGAATTGGAAATGCCACCGGGACTGCCCAGTCCGAAAAGCGAGGCATTGGGCCCGCGATTGATGCTGACTTCCGAAGTGATGTAAGTATCAACATCCATATCGACTAGGAAGTAATCACGAGTCAGGTCCACCTTGGCCAGACCGCGCACCCGGGTGGCGAATTGTGGTTCAAAGCGAACGAATTCATCCCGTTGGGTCTTCGAGTCCAGTTGTTGCAGGCTGGCATTGCCGGACATGCCTGCCACCTCGGTGGAGGTGGTGTAGATGAGCAGCTCTTCAAGATTGGTGGCCCCGGTGTCTTCGAGGAACTCCTTTGTCACGACCTGAACGGAATTGGCAATGTCCTTCAGTTGGGTGTTGATGCGGGTGCCCGCCAGTGAGTTATTTGCCAGATAACCGATATTGCTGCTTCCCGAAACTTCGAACGGGGACAGAACTACGATGTCCTTCTTGGCCTTCTCCGGGGGAGTGGGCGCCACCTCCTGAGCCCGGAGAATCGGAAGGGCGCAGAGAAGCGACAATAGAAGCAGCAGAGATCCTGCGGCTTGGGGGTTTGTTTTTCTCAGGATAACGGTTTTCATAGTGCTGGGGATCGGTCACGTAGAATTGATGGACGCCCGATCAAAGTGCCGGGCGGGGTGCGGGGTGGAAGCATGCCGTGGTTACGACCACCGCAACAGAGGCACAGGACGTGGAAGACGTCTAGTCGGTGGCGCATCAGACAGTTTGAAAAATGCCGAACTTTCCTGCCCCATGATGCACGCATCCTCTGCAACCCTGTGGCCCGAGACATGCCCAACGTTTATGTGCGGACGGAGGACGATGGCCCGCCTTTGTTTGCATCGGGCCTCACGGCCCGCTGACCCGGAAATTGGCGTAACGCGCGGAGCGCGTGAACATGTGCCGCAAGCCAATGCGCCCCTCGGTGATGATCGGCAGACCCGAATTGACGAGGTGACAGTGATACGTCTGCTCGCCCGCACGACCATCTACGCTTTGATTACAACTCTGTTCTGATTGTAGGGGGGCGATGGAGCAACTTTCTCTCTCCGCCCGCGCCTATGACCGCATTTTGAAGGTCGCCCGCACTATCGCCGACCTCGCCGCTTTCGAGCACATCGAGTCACCGCACCTGCTCGAGGTCATTCAATACCGCAGCCTCGACCGCGCGGTCTTCTATTGAGGCCGGATCAGGCCCGCCTTCCCGCCGGGAAACCAAAAAACTCGCGCTTGACGCGTCGCGCAAAATCCAGAGCTTTTCGCCTCCTTCATCGCCCCCATCGTCTATCGGCTAGGACGGGTGGTTCTCATCCACCAAAGCGGAGTTCGACTCTCCGTGGGGGCACCATTTTCAGACCGAAAAAAACCCGCGCCTTCGATGGCGCGGGTTTTTGTTTTCAAAGATTCGGGCTAAGTCCCGCTTAGCCAAACAGCTCGTTCGCCTTGAAGAACCGGGCGAGTTCGATCGCCGCGTTCTCGTCGGTGTCGGAAGCGTGGCAGACGTTCTTCATCATCTCGGTGCCATAGTCGCCCCGGATCGTCCCTTTCGCCGCCTTGCGCGAATCGGTCGGCCCCAGCAAATCGCGCACTTTTGCGACGATGCCCGGTCCTTTGAGCGCGAGCATGATCACCGGTTTCGAGCTCATGAAGGCCTCGATCTCGGGATAGAACGGCTTGGTCGCGACATGCGCGTAATGCTCGCGCAACACCGTCGGATCGAGTCGGGTCATCTTGCACCCGATGATCTCGAAGCCGGCGCGCTCAAAGCGGTCGACCACATTTCCGACATGCTTTTGGTCCATGCAGTCGGGCTTACAAATGACGAAGGTTTTATCCATAAACCTCCAACAAATCGCGGCCCCCTCCCGATGGGAAGCCTGTTTTTAAACCCGCCCCGACAGACGCCCCGTCTCGCGCAAAATCGCCTCCGCGACGTTTTCTCCGCTTTCCATCGCTCCTTGGATCGACGCCGAATTCAAAAAATCCCCCGCCACCCACACCCCCGGCCTCACCGCCACGGCACTCCGCCGTTCCAACGGCCACCGCACCGGCAACGCCCGCTTCACCCGATAACTGCGCAAATGCCTCCAATCGTTCACCTCCACTCCGAACCACGCGGCTAACTCCCTCCTTATCTCCGCCACCAATGGCGCCTCGTCCATCGCCTGATCGCCCAACACCGACACCGATACCAGCGCCTCGCCCGCCGGCGCATAGCCCGGTGCGACGTCGCTCAGCACCGCAACGTTGTTCACCCGCCCCCGGCCCGTTCCATTCAGCATCAACGTCGGTTCGCCCAACGGACTCTTCTTCGCCGCGAAATACACCGCCGTCACCTCCCGCCACGCCGGCGCACCGATCTCGGGTAACAGCTCCGCCGCGCCCGATCCCTCCGCCGCAACCACGATTTGCCGACCATCGATCCGCTCGCCGTTCACCAGCCGCACCGCGCCCGTTTCCAACGCCGCCACCCGCGCGTTCAGCCGCACCGTGCCCGGGGTCAACCCCGCCGCCAGTTGCTCGGGAATCGCCTGCATTCCCCCCGCCGGCACCGCCGTGTCGCCCTCGGCAAACATCCTGAAAACAAACTCCAGCATCCGGCTCGAGGTCTCCAGTTTTGCATCCAAGAAAACGCCCCCGAGCCACGGCCGCAAAAAGCGCTCGATCATCCGCTCGCTGAAACCATGCGCCCGCAACGCGCTCAGCGCCGTCGTCTCCGGCCGGGCGAACAGGTCGGCCATCGTCCCTCGCCGCGCTGCCGCCCGCAGATTCGCGATTCTCAACTTGTCCGCCAGCGAACCCACCGGCGCCCGCAACGTATCCCACAACGCCCCCGGCTCCCGCCATGGATCACTTACCCGGTGCATCCGCCCGTCGCACCACACCCGCGCCCCCGCTGAAAACGGCTTCAGCTCCAGCCGCCCGTAATCCAGCCACCGCTTCGCCGCCGGATACGCCGTGAGCAGCACCTGAAATCCGCGATCCAGTCGAAATCCCTCCACCTCGTCCGTGCGCACCCTACCGCCCACGCCGTCGCTCGCCTCGAGCAACGTGCAGTCCACGCCGTCCACCTGTAATCGCCGCGCGCAGGTTAATCCCGCCAACCCACCGCCCACGATTACCACGTCCT
>CALSBN010000315.1:0-4402 GCA_943373185.1 Opitutus sp. GAS368
GGTGGCCAATCTTTTTCTTTGGAACCAGCGCGATGCTCTGGCCAAACAGCACGACGACGCCCGCCGCTACGGCGAAGCCATGCGACCCGCCCTCGCCAGCTCCACCCGGCTTTCCGCCCAAGTTGCGACCACGCAGGAAGCGGTCGAGCTCATCGAGCGCAACCTCATCGTCGAAACCGACCTCTCCGACAATAACCTCTACTTCTTCAAACTGGAAACCGCCAGTCGCGCCCGGATCGCCCAGTTTTCTCAGCTCACCGCCCAAGTCGTGCAGGGCAACCCCTTCAAAGGCGTGCCGTTCGAAATCGAAGTCATCGGGTCCTACGCCCAACTCATCGCCTTCATCCGCGCCGTCGAGACCGGCCCGCGCCTGGCCCGGATCCGGGAGTATTCCTTCACTCGCAACGACGCCCGCGCGAGCCTGCTTTCCGTGATCATGACCGTCGAGGTTCTCGGCAACAAATGAGCCCGCGCTTCCGCCTTCTCCTCGTGTTCGCCACCGCCGTCTTCGGCGGGATGCCCGCATCCTCCTTCGCCGCCGAACCTGCGCCCAAGACCGGGGAAAAAAAGCCGGTCGATCCTTTCGAGCGCACCCGCAACCGCATCGACCAACTGCTCAAGAACCGCATCAACCCCGAGCCGTTGCCCACCACGCTGCCCAATCCCTTCACCCTACCCGTCAACCTCGCCGCCCTCACCGAGGACGACCTCGGGCCCGCCCAGCCCAATGCGCCCGCCGCCCCCGTCGCCGAGGTGCTCGAGCCCGGCAGCCACGCCGAGATGCTGGCCGCGTTTGCCGCGACGCTCCGCATCAGCGGTGCCGTGACGGTCGACGGCAAACTCAACTTTATCATCAACCAGCTGCTCTACAAAGAGGGGGACACGATTTTGATGGATAAGCGCGACCCCAAGAGCGCGATCACCATTTCCAAGATCGTGCCCGGCGCGCTGACCCTCACGTTCAACGAAGCGAGCCAAGTCATCCGCCTGCGGAACTGATTTCTCTTCCGGTGTTGGGGCCAAGCTGGGGCACGGGCATCTTGCCCGTGGGCTTGACCTGACCGCGCACCCCGTTCGCCGGATTTCGATCCCGCTGTTCTCGGCAGCTTCCGCGTGCTTCTGAGATCGAGAAATTTTCCTGCCCATAAAATTTTCCTACCCTACCTCCGAGACCGTCTCCACTCCCCCCGCGCTCCCCACCCCGAAATGTTCGGCCACGCATTTGGCGTTTCACCAAAAACACCACACGATGCTCCCCCTGTCTTCCCACGAAACGCCCTCCCCCTCTCCCTCCGCTCCGCCCGTCGTCCTCATCGCCGGCGTCACCGGCGGCATCGGCTCCGCCCTCGCCCGCCGCCTCACCGCCGCCGGTGCGCACGTCGCCGGCTACGCCCGCAACGCCGATAAACTCGCCGCCCTGCACGCCGAGCTCCCCGGGTTGCTCACACTCACCGCCGACGCCACCCAACCCGCCGAGCTCGAAGCCGCCGTCGCCGCCACCGTCGCCCACTTCGGTCGGCTCGACGGCTACGTCCACGCCGTCGGTTCGATTCTGATCAAGCCCGCCCACCAAACCCGCCCCGAGGAATGGCTGCGCGTGCTCGACCTCAACCTCAACTCCGCCTTCTACGGCCTCCGCGCCGCCCTCGGGCCGATGCAGACGCAGAGCGCCGGCAGCATCATCTTCATCAGCTCCGTCGCCGCTCAAGCCGGTCTGCCCGCCCATGAAGCCATCGCCGCCGCCAAGGCCGGGGTCGACGGCCTCGTGCGCTCCGCCGCCGCCAGTTACGCCCCGCGCAATATCCGGGTGGACTCCGTCGCACCCGGCCTCGTCGACACGCCGCTCGCCGCTCCGCTCCTCGCCAGCGAAGCCGCCCGCGCCTTCTCCGAAAAGATGCACCCCCTCGGTCGCGTCGGCCGGCCCGACCAGGTCGCCAGTCTCATCGCCTGGCTGCTCTCGCCCGACGCCGATTGGGTCACCGGCCAGACTTACTCGATCGACGGCGGCCTCGCCCACCTGCGCCCCCGGCCCAAGCTTTGATCCCGTCCTCGCCAATCCGTCTTCCGCAATCGAAAATCGGAAATTCAAAATCCCCATGATCACCACTTCCTCCCCCGCCAGCGACCAACCTCTCGCCAGCCTCGACGAATGGGAGGATTTCCTGAAGGACAAATACCCCGCGCCCGCTCCGGCCCCCGCCCGCGGCACGCCCAGCGTCGGCACCGATCCCGATAAAAAGAAGGAAGACTTCCGCGTCTACGAAGCCGACGCCCGCCCCTCCGTCCGCGAATTCTACCGGCTCAACCACACCTTCCAGACCCACGAGTTCGCCCTCGCCAAACGCCAAGAATTCCTCGGCCGCACCCGCCTCACCATGGGCATCTGGGAAGCCATGGAATATTTGAACCAGCTCGTCGACGACTCCGATCCCGACACCGATCTCTCCCAACTCCAGCACCTCCTCCAGACCGCCGAGGCCATGCGCCGCGACGGCCAACCGCGCTGGATGATCCTCACCGGCCTCATCCATGACCTCGGCAAAATCCTCTGCCTCTGGGGCGAACCCCAATGGGCCGTCGTCGGCGACACCTTCGCCACCGGCTGCGCGTTCTCGGACAAAAACGTCTTCCCGCAATTCTTCGCCGCCAACCCCGACAGCCAAGTCGCCCGCTTCCAGACGCCCAACGGCATCTACGAGCCCGGCTGCGGCCTGGATAAAGTCGTCCTCTCCTGGGGCCACGACGAATACATCTACCACGTCGCGAAAGACTATCTCCCGCCGGAAGGCCTCGCGATGCTCCGCTACCACAGCTTTTACCCGTGGCACCGCGAAGGCGCGTATGACCAATTCTGCACGCCCGCCGACCGCGCGCTCATGCCGTGGGTGCTGAAATTCAACACCTACGACCTCTACACCAAGAGCCACGAAGCCCCCGACGTCGCGAAGTTGAAGCCGTATTACGAAGAACTCATCCGCGAGTTCTTCCCCGAAAAAGTCCGCTGGTAAAAAAGCAGGGGAGGGTCTCCGACCCGCCCCTTCGCGTCCGGATCTCTGCAGTGGCACGGCCACCTTGCCCGTGAGTTTTCTTCGGGTGAGCCAACCGCACCCCTCTCGCTCGCCGCCGTAGGGCCGCCGCTCGTCGGCGCGCCTTCCGCATTTAGTCGTCCGGCGGCGCGAGACGCAGACTAGCCATGCGGGATCGTCAAAGGATGGCTCCTTTGCTTTCGCCTGACCCTCTCGCGTCACTTTCCGGCCGTGTTCTTAATGCGGAATTTCCAGAAATTCACGCAGGCTTGTTGCCGTTACGGATTTGGAAAGCGGGTAGGTTTCTCCCTCGGGAATGATGATGAATCCCCGGCTTGATCCGAGCGTTTCCATGCTTTCGACCATTCCCGGAGTCACCTTGGGTGAAAGCGTGCGCTTTATCTCCACGCTCGTAATCTGACCGTCGGCCCGTTCGATCACCAGATCGACCTCGGCTCCGGCATGAGTGCGGTAATGGCTCGCCTTCGCGCCTTTTGGAAGACGGTTCAGGATTTGCTCAATGCAATATCCCTCCCACGAGGCGCCGCATAACGGATGCCCGAGCACGTGCTCCAATGTCGGCAGGCCGACCAGCGCGTGGAGGATGCCGCTGTCGCGCCAATAGACCTTGGCCGATTTCACCAATCTTTTGCCCGCGTTGCGGGTCCACGGCGGGAGGGAACGGACGAGGTAAAGGCCTTCCAACAAGTCGAGATAGCGCCGGGCGGTCTTGCCATCGATGCCAAGCGATCCTGCCAGCGTGCTCAGATTGACCAAAGCGCCCTGTTGGTGGGCCAACATGCTGCAAAAACGGCGGAGCTGCATGGGCGTCGCCGTGATGCCCTGCTGCGGCAAGGTGCGTTCGACGTAGTTGGTGATGAAATCCTCCCGCCACTGCATCGAGGAGTTCCCGTCGGCGGCGAGGAAACTGTTCGGGTAGCCGCCACGCTCCCAGTGCAACGGCAGAGCCCGATCTGTCGGCGTCAGTTCGGAGAGTTGGAGCGGGCTCAGCTCGAGGTAGCTGATCCGACCGGCCAAAGTTTCGGAACTCTGCCGTAGAAGCTCCGGCGAGGCCGAGCCAAGCAATAGGAATTGAGCCGACTTTTCGCCGTCACGGCGGCGCTCATCGATGAGGCTCCGCAGCACGGGAAACAAATCCGGCAACCGCTGGACCTCGTCGAGGATCACCAGTTGGCCCGCAAAGCCAGAGAGATAGAGCTCCGGGTCCGCCAACTTGGCCAAATCCGAGGGTCGCTCCAGATCAAGATAATGCTTCGGTTTCCCGAGGTCCAAGTCCCTCGCCAAAGTCGTCTTACCTACTTGTCGCGACCCCAACAAAGCCACCGCCGGAGTCTGGCCCAAGCGTTCAAGCAGGG
>CALSBN010000316.1:0-4383 GCA_943373185.1 Opitutus sp. GAS368
ATGAGACGGCGTCGGTTCATTTCGCGGGCTTGGGCAAGGCGAGGCTCAGGACGAACGCTCCGATGGCGAACACGGCGGCCGCAAGAAAAACGCTGCGTGAGCCGTAAAGCCAAAATGCAGCGCCGGCCACGACGGGCGTGATCGCGCGGGCCAGAGAACCGAGCGAGCGGAAGATGCCGAGCACGCGGCCTTGCTCGTGCGGACCGCAGTAGAGCGAGATGAGTCCGGTGCTGGCGGGATTTACGAGCCCGGAGCCGGCGGCGAGGAGCGCGAGTCCGGCGTAGAGCAACCAAGGCTGCATCGCAAAGCCGACGGCGAGCAGCCCCACGGCCGAACAGACAAGCCCGGCGCTCAGGACGCGGGTTTCTTCGACGCGTGCGAGCAGTTTGCGGACGATAAAACCCTGCGTGACGATGGAGCAGACGCCGAGGAAACCGAGCAGGTAGCCGTTTTCCCTCGCGGTGTAGCCGAAGCGTTCGGCGGCGAGAAACGTGAGCGAGGCCTCCATCGCGACGAAGGCGAGGGCGTAGACGAAGGCCACGAGGTTGACGCGGCGGATGCCGGGATCGGCGAGGCCGAAGATGGCGGCGACGGGATTGCGGATGCGCGGATCGCGGGCTTCGGCGCGCACTGCGGGCGTGAGGGTTTCGGTGAAACGGCGATGAATCCAGACGAGGTTCACCAAGCACAGCACGAAGGCGAACAGGGCGGGGACCGAAAACGGATTGATGCCGAAGCGCGCGAGCTCGGGGTGGGCGGTGAGCAGGTTGAGCTGGGAGGTCAGGGCACCGAGCATGGGGCCGGTCACCAGACCCAGACCGAACGCCGCGCCGACGATGCCCATGGCTTTGGCGCGCTCCTGCCGGGTGGTCACGTCGGCGACGGCGGCGGTGGCGACGGACAGGTTGCCGCTAAACGCACCGCTCACGACGCGTGAGATCAGAAACACCCAGAACGAACCGCTGATGAACCAGAGCAAATAGCCGAGCGCGGTGCCGGCGACCGTGAGCAAGAGCACGGGCCGGCGACCCCGTTTGTCCGAGATGGCGCCCCAAAACGGGGCGAAGATGAATTGAAGAATCGAGAAAAACGAGCTGAGCACTCCGCCGAAAAGCACGGCGGCGAAAGCGTTGTCGCGACCGAGGCTCGCGGCCAAGGCGTCGGTCTGGGCGAGGAGCCAACCGAGAGCGCCGGTGCGGCCGTCGGTCGACAAATAGTGGCCGAGCAGATCGGGGCCGAGAGGGAAGATGATCGAGAAGCCGATCAGATCGATGTAGAGCGTGAGAAAGATAACGCCGAGCGAGAGCGCGCGTTTGGGGGCGGCGGTGGTGGCAGATTGACTGGCAGGCGCTTGAGACACGTAGGAGCGAGGGAAACGAAGCGGGAAGAATTGCGGGCCAAAGGCGGGGCGCAAGGGGAAGTTCCCGGGGCGCCCGCCCGTCGCGGTTTTTGGTAAGCCTAAATCGGGAACGCGAGAGCAAGCCGGGTCTTCTTCGGCAGGCCCGCGACGACCAAATCGTAGCTGCGGCGGATGTGTTGCTCGAGTTCGGTGGCGGGAAGGGCGGCGAGGCCACCGACTCTTACCCACATCCGTTTCGCGCAATAGGGCGCTTGGGTCACGCCGTCGATTTCGGTGAGCGTGTCGAAATCGGCCGGATCGCATTTGAAGACGACGGAGTCGGCGAGGTCGGCGTCGAGGGCGACGATGAGAAACATTTTCCCGGCTACTTTGAAAACGAGGCACTCGCCCCACTGTTTGACGAAAGTGGTGTGGGGCAGACTGAGGGCAAAGGTGCGAAGTGCGGCAAGGCGCATGGGCGCGGTCAGTTCAAAATGGCGCGAACCGCGGCACCGAGATCGTCGCGCGTGAAGGGCTTCGCGAGGTAAGCCAGCGGGCCGCCGCCAGCATGGCGCGTGAGGATCCCGCCTTCGTTGTAACCGCTGATGATGAGCACGCGAACATCGGCCCGCACGCGGCGGAGCTCCACGAGGGTTTCCTCGCCGCTCAGCCCGGGCATCAGCATATCGAGCACGACGAGATCGTAGCGATCCGGCGTGGCGCGAAATGCGGTCAGGGCCGCGTAGCCATCGGCGGCTTCGTCGGAATTGCAGCCGCAGGAGCGTAGCATCGCGGCGACGAGCGGGCGCACCGTATCGTCGTCGTCGACGACGAGCACGCGTGCGGCCTCGTTGAGCGGCAAAGCGGGTATCGTCGCGGCGGCACGCACCGCCACTCCCGCAACGGGAGGCAGCAGCAGCCGGAACATCGTGCCCACGCCGGGTGTGCTCTCGACCTGCAGTGCCCCTTTGTGGCCTCGGACGATGCCCAGCACCGCGGCAAGTCCGAGGCCGCGGCCGGTGAACTTCGTGGTGAAAAACGGGTCGAAAATTTTTGCGAGCACGGCCGCCGTCATCCCCGGTCCGTTGTCGCGGACTTCGAGGAAGACGTAGTCGCCGGGAGCCTGATCGGGACCGGTGATGGCGCCGGCCAAGGTGGCGCCATCGACCGAGCAGGCGCCGGTGGTGACCAGAATCTCGCCCCCACGTTCGCCGATGGCTTCGGCCGCGTTGATGACGAGGTTCATCATGATCTGGCGCAGCTGGGTGGCGTCGGCCATCACGGCCGGCACGGTGTCAGCGAGCTCGAAGCGCAAGGCGGCGTGTTGTCCGACGGAAACTCTGAGTAGTGACCGGAGGCCGTTGATGAGAAAGTTGAGATCGGTGGGCTCGACGGTGAAGCGGCCTTTTCCGGCGTAGGCGAGCAGTTGGGCGCAGAGTTCGGCGGCGCGCACGCTGGCGGCCTCGATTTCCTTGAGCGAGGTCTCGGCGAGGGCGGGATCGTCGGGCAGGGAGAGCCGGGTGAGGTTGGCTTGGCCGAGAATGGCCGTCAGCAGGTTGTTGAAATCGTGGGCGATGCCGCCGGCGAGCAGGCCCAAGGATTCCAATTTCTGAGTCTCCAGCAGTTTCCGTTCGAGCGCGAGCCGGCTAGCCTCGGCGTCTTTTTGGGCGGTGATGTCGATGGCGAGGCCTTCGAAGATGGAGAAGCCCCGGGAGTCTTTGCCGCGCGCACGTCCGCGGGTGAGAATCCATTTCTCGGTGCCGGCCCGGGTGCAAATCCGATACGCGAATTCGATCTGTTGGCCGTTGGCGGCGGCGTTGCGGGTGGAGCGGCGGGCGTCGGGCAAGTCGTCGGGATGGACGAGGTCGCGCATATGAATGCGCCGCTCGACAAAATCTGCGGCGGTGTAGCCGGTGAGGGCGAGGGCGCCGTCGCTGGCGTAGGTGATCTCAAAATTTTCCGCATAGATGCCGCGGTAGGCCATGCCGGGAAGCGCCTGGAGAAAGCCGTCGAGCTCCTGGCGGCTTTCCAAGAGTTCCGCGGTGCGTTTGCCGACGACTTCTTCGATGCGCGCAGTCCGGGCGAGGAGGCTATGGGCGGCGAACGCCGCGAGCAGGGTCAGACCGAGCCATGAGGCCAAGGCGAGCGAGGGGGTGAGGGTGGCCTGATCGGCGCGCCAGCTTGGATTCTGGGTGACGACAATGCGCCACTGGCGACCGCCGATCGCAAAATTTTGAACAAGGGAACCGCGCGCGGGATTCTGAAACGTTACGGGAAGTGCGGCGCGTTGGTCGGGACCCGCGGCGTTGGGATATTCCTCGCGGACGTAGGGCCGTCCGTCGCGCCAACCATAGAGCAGGCTGAGCCGGTCGTTGAATGCGCTGTCGTCGATGAAGGCAAAGTCGAGCGCGGGGTCGGCGTTGGCGGAGAGCGCTTCGCCGAGCAGGATTTCGATGCGAAAGATCGCCTGGACAAAACCGATGAAGCCATCGGGGGCGGCGTTGGGTGAGGCCGGGCGGAATACCGGTTCGATAAAGATAACCCCGTCGCCCCGGGGCTTCGCTGGGTCGTGGATGAGAGGGACTTGAGGGCTGAGTTGAAGGGCGTGAAGCCGACGGGCGGCGTCGAGCATCGGCCGGGTGACGACGCTGGCCGCAACATCGTAGCCCAAGGCGGTCGCGTGGCCGTCCATGGGCGAAAGGTGATAAATCGGCCAGTGCTCGTCACGGGCGCGGGCCGGGATGGCGGGGGTGGACGCTTTGCCCGAGACCTCGCGTTCCCAGAACCGGTATCCGGGCAGGCGGGTGGCGGCGGCGGCTTCGAAGGCGCTACGTTCTGCCGCCGTAACTCTCGGAATCCACTGGAAAACGGTGGAGGCCGGGAGGCGGGCGGCCAAGGAGGCGCAGTATGAGTCAAACTCGGCCGCGTCGACTTCCCGCGAGTTTTCGAGGTAGGCCCGAATGCCGCGAACCAGTTCGGCGTGCAGCCGGATTTGATCGCGGGCCACTTGGGCGAGCACTTCGGCGCGGCGATTGAACTCGGCG
>CALSBN010000317.1:0-4354 GCA_943373185.1 Opitutus sp. GAS368
GCTCCGGGACGGCGGCGGCGGTGAAGAGTTCGAGTTTCGGGTCGGCGAGGACGCCGGTGAGATTGAACGGCGGCGCGGCGAGGCTGGGGCCGACGCCGCGGATGAGGACACGTTTATCGCCGCTGCCGGAAAGGGTGAAGCCGGCGATCAGGATGTTGCCGCCGGTGCCGACGCGGTTGAGGGCGGAGAGGCTGGTGAGGCGCGGGGTGTTGCCGGAGCCGGCGTCGTAAACTTCGACAATGACGGTGCCGGCGGTGGCGGCGGAGTTGGCGGCGAGGGGAGAGCCGGAGACCTCGACGGTGTGGCCGTCGGAAATGTCGCGGATGAGGGCGGCGTCGAGGCTGGCCGGCGATGCAAGGGCGAATGATCCGAGGGCGGCGGCGGTGTTGGCGATGGTGGATGATCCGAACCAGTCGTCGTTTTCCGCGATGCGCACGGGCGGGTTGGCGGCGTTGAAGAGGACGAGGCTGGGATCGGCCATGCGGTCCGCGATGTTGAACGGCGCGAGGCTGGGGCCGACCGCGCGCACGAGGACGGGCTTGGCTTGAGTGCCGGTCATCGTGAATCCGACTGTCACGGTTTGGCGGGCGGCCAGCGTGGTGCGCACCGAGAGTCCGCTGAGGCGGCTGGCGGGGCCGGCGGGATTGACGGTGAGCGTGGCAGGGGCGCTGAGGATCGAACCGGCGGAGTTGCTGACCGAGACGGAGAAAGTGCCGGCGTCGGCGGCGCCCGTGGCGGGTAGGGTCAAGGTTTGCGAGTTGGCGGCGCCGGGAATGGCGGTGCCGTTTTTGCGCCAGTGAAACGAGAGCGGGGCGGTGCCGGTGGCGGTGACGGAGAAGGAAGCGGGGGACCCGACAGTGACGGTTTGAGAAACGGGTTGAGCGGAGATGGTCGGAGCGACGGCGGCGGGGTTGACGGTGAGCGTGGCGGCGCTGCTGGTGACTGTGCCGGCCGGGTTGGTGATGAGAACGGTGTAGTTGGCGGCGTCGCTCAACTGCACGTTGTTCAATGTGAGGCTGGCGGCGTTGGCCCCGGCGATGGCGGTGGTGCCGTTGCGGAACCATTGATAGGCGAGCGGGGCGGTGCCGAGCGCGACGACGGTGAAGGTGGTGCTCGCGCCGATTGTGACGGTGCGGCTGGTAGGCTGGCTCGTGATTGCAGGGGAGGTGACGGTGGCGCCTCCGTCGTAGATCGATTTCGCCCCGTTGATGTCGTCGATGGTGAGGGTATCGAGGTCGCCGACGATGGAGTTCATCTGAGCAGTGACGACTTGCCCGATGTCGTCGGGGTGATCGAGGCCGAGGGCGTGGCCGAATTCATGCATCGCGACGCGGCGGAAGTCGTGGGTGGTGACGCTGCCGCTGCGGCGCAGCGGGCCGCGATAGGAGTTCCAGGCGATGCCGGTGTTGAACAGCACGTCGGTTTCGAAAAATGTCTGGGTGATACCGCTGAAGGTGCTCAGGGTGATCGCGAGGGTGCGGCTGTCCCACGCGCTGCCGTAAATCGTGGGGGAGAAATTGACGTTGTTCAGACGATTGCCGCGGGCTTGCGCGACGGTCGAATCGCGCACCACGGAGAATTTCATGTTGGTGAGGCCGTTGTTCCAAGTGGCGAGGGCGTCCTCGGCGACGGCGCCCCAAGAGGTGTTACCGTCGATGAGCGGGCCATTGAGCGGGCCGAGTTGAAGGTGCATTACGATGGGGCTGGCGGGCCAACGTTGCGGGCCGACGTTGAAAGCGGGGAGGGAAAGCGGGAGCACCGCGAGACCGACAAAGAGATGGAGCAGTGCTCGGGGCATTGGGCGAGATGGGCGATTAGGTGCGGTAATTCCGGGTCAAACTGAGTCTGCATTTGTTTATTTTGAAATCCCTAACGTTGAATATTTTTGGAATGTTTGAATGTTCGTAAATTTATGAAGTCCTTCGCTGTCAGGTTTGTAGCACTGGGTTTGGGCCTGCTCGGACTAACTTCCGGACTGAATGGCCAGTCGGAATTGGTGGGGTCGATGCGGTATTTGTTTGTGTCGTCGAGGCTCCCGAATGGATCGGGGCTTTCGAGTCTGAACGATTCAACGGCCCCGATGACAGGACTCTACGACAAGACTCTAGGGGGAAGCTCTACGAGTTTCGTGCTAGTTGCAGCCCAAGACACAACGATCACGGATACGCGGATCACGGGTATGCTAGGTGGTTCGACGACTTCTTTCGGCTCGGCGGTGTTTGTCCGAGCGGCGAGCTCGAGTCTGATGGCTGATTTTCGAGTGAGCAAGTTGAGCAAGTATCGATTGGCGATTCGCCAAGGTGAGTCGGTGGCCCCGACGCAGCCGCCCGGTTCGCTGCCGGTGGCGACCCACCGTTCGCCTTTGAGCGGCATCCAGATTGGCTTGGGCGTTCCAGTTGAAAGCCGGGGCTATCCGCCCCGAGAAATGGTTTCAATGGCGACGGAGCTCACCGCGAGCAAACTTCCGCTGAAGACGCCTGGAGAAGGCGAAGAATATGTGGGCGCGCTCGAGCCCGGAGTTTGGCGTTTTGCAATTTACGTCAATGACACGGCAGCCATCGGTCCGCCTGAACTCTCGAAGATTTTGGTTTCCGAGCTTTCTGCGTATATCGATTTTCAGATCACTGAGCTCGCCCCCGTGGCGATCACTCAGCAGCCGGTTGCGGTTGCGGCGGCGGTTGGGACGCAAGCGACCCTCTCGGTTGTCGCTTCGGGTGACTTGCTTTCCTACCAGTGGCTCAAGGATGGGACTTCGGTGGCGGGAGCGACGGGGTTGAGTCTGGTGTTGAACAACGTGCAAGTGGCGCAGGCGGGGAGTTACTCCGTGAGGGTCACAAACGCGCTGGGCAGCGTGACGAGTGCGGCGGCGGTGTTACGGGTGGCTTCTACGGGCGTGGCGATCACGGCCCAACCGGCGACACAGACGGTGTTGGCCGGCGGAACGGCGACGATGTCGGTGACAGCTACGGGTGACGCACTGGCCTATCAATGGACCAAGGACGGGGTGGCGGTGGCGGGGGCGACAGGTGCGAGTCTAACAATTACCAACGTGCAGCCGGCGCAGACCGGTCGTTATGCGGTGACGGTGAGCAATGCGTTGGGCACCTCGATCAGCGCAGTGGCGGAATTGCGGATCGCTACCGTGCGACCGGCGATCACGGGCCAGCCCGCCGGGATCGCGCGGTTTGCCGGGGAAACGGCGACACTTTCGATCGGCGCGAGCGGGGATTTTTTGGTCTATCAATGGAGCAAAGACGGAGTTCCCATCGTGGGCGCGACCAATGCCGCCTTGGAGTTGGGTGCGTTTCAGCCGGCAATGGCCGGGCGATATTCGGTCACGGTAGGGAATCCGCTGGGGACCCTGACCAGCGAAACGGTGTTGGTCGAAGTCGGTGCGCGTTTGCTGAGCTTGTCGTCGCGCGTGGGCGTGGAAACGGGGGGCAATTTATTGATCTGCGGCTTGTCACTTCGGGGCACGGCCAACCGGCGGGTTTTGATTCGGGCAGCGGGGCCGCGGCTGGCGGAGTTTGGCGTGAGCGGTGCGTTGGCCGATCCGGTGATGATCGTTTATGATGGCGACGGAAAACAAATCGCGACCAATGACGACTGGTCGAGCGGCAGTGAGGGCGCGACGGCGGAACTGGCCGCGGCGTTCCAATCGGTGGGAGCGTTTCCGTTTAAGGCGGGGGACAAAGACGCAGCGCTCCTGATGACATTGAGGCCTGGAGGCTATTCGATCCATGTGCGGGGGGCCGGCGATACGACCGGCGTGGCGTTGATGGAGGTTTACGATACGGAAGGGGTAAGCAGCGAAAACACCTTGGTGAACCTTTCGACACGGGCGATGGTGGGCACGGGTGGGGCGATTCTGATTCAGGGTATCACGGTGCAGGGCGGCCCGAAGCGGCTGCTGGTTCGGGCGGTAGGGCCGCGATTGGGCGACTTGGGTGTGCCAGGGTTCTTACCCGATCCGGTGGTGAAGATTTTGAACGCGGCACAACAAGTGGTCGCGGAGAACAATAACTGGAGCGCCGGCAGTGCGGCGGCGACGCAGGCGCTGGTCGCGGCTTCGACCGCGAACGGGGCGTTTCCGCTCGTGGCGGGGAGCGCGGATGCGGCGTTGATTGTGACGCTGCCCGAGGGCGGTTACTCGATCCAGGTGTCGGGTGCGGCTGAGGGAACCGGTGTTGCGCTCGTGGAGGTTTATTCGCTCTGACGGGGGCGCTCGATGTCGGCAGTTAGCGGCGCGGAGGGCGGGTCGGAGACCCTGCCCTACTTTCGGATCAGGGGAGTTCATAGACTTCGACGATGGCGATGCCGGTGCCGCCGTCGGCGCCGCTGACTTGGACGGTGT
>CALSBN010000318.1:0-4337 GCA_943373185.1 Opitutus sp. GAS368
GCGCCGGAGTCGCGGCGCTCTGGGTGCCGCGCGTGATCCATCGGGTCGAAAAGATCCCGGTGCTCGGCACGGGGAAACTTGATCTCAAGGAGTGCAAGCGGCTCGCGGTCGAGGCGGTGGCCTGAGTGAGGCGGAATTAACGTTTCCAAGCGCGTGGTGTGGCCTCATCCCCATGCGATGTCGTTCACTTCACTAGGTCTATCCACGCCCCTGCACCGTGCGGTAGCGGAGGAAAATTACTCGACGCCGACGCCTGTGCAGTTGGCCGCCGTTCCGGCGGTGCTGGGTGGTGGTGATTTGCGGGTTTCGGCTCAGACCGGCTCGGGCAAGACGGCGGCGTTTGTCCTCCCGATCTTGGAGCAACTTTCTAAACAGCGGCGCGAGTCGGGTCGATTCTGCCGGGCGCTCGTGCTGGTGCCCACGCGGGAGTTGGCCACGCAGGTCGGGGAACGGGTGAGGCGCTACGGGCGTTTCTTGCCGGAGCCGATCAAGACGCTGGTCGTCTACGGCGGCGTCTCGATCAATCCTCAGATGATGGCGTTGGGTGGGGGCGTGGATGTGCTCGTGGCGACGCCGGGGCGGTTGTTGGACTTGATCGGGCACAACGCGGTGTCGCTCTCGCACGTTACGATTTTCGTCTTGGATGAAGCGGACCGGCTGCTCGCGCTCGGGTTTGCCGAGGAGCTGGGGCGGATCGTCGCATTGTTGCCGGCACAACGGCAGAGTCTGTTCTTTTCGGCGACATTTCCGCCGGCGGTCGCGGCTTTGGCCGATACACTGTTGCGCGTGCCGAAGATCGTCGAAGTAGCTCCACCGGTGTTGCAGCCGTCGACGATCGTCGAGCGGGCGATCGAGGTGGATGCCTTGCGGCGGACTCAACTTCTGCGGCACTTGGTGCAGGAAAACGGCTGGAGCCGCACCCTCGTTTTCGTCGCGACCAAATACGCGACCGAGCACGTGGCGGAGAAGCTTCGCCGGGCGGGGATCGACGCCGGTGCGTTGCACGGTGAATTGAGTCAGGGCGGTCGGACCGAGGCGCTCGCCCATTTCAAGGCGGGTCGGCTGAGGGTGTTGGTAGCCACGGACCTCGCGGCCCGGGGCTTGGACATCGACGACTTGGCGGCGGTGGTAAACTACGACCTGCCGCGTTCGGCGGTGGACTACGTGCACCGTATCGGCCGGACGGGCCGGGCCGGCGCGAGCGGCGTGGCGGTGAGCTTTATCAGCGCCGAGACTCACGCGCACTTTGAGCTGATCGAGAAGCGACATGCGCTCCGATTGGAGCGGGAGCAGATCGCGGGGTTTGAGCCGGAGGAACTCGCGCCGCCCCCGCCGTTGGTCTCGGGGACGGGTGGGGTGAAGGGGAAACGGAAGAGCAAGAAGGACAAGCTGCGGGAAGCGGCCGGCCAAAAATTGGAAAGGCCCGCACCGGCGGCGCGGCCGATGGCGCCCGCGCCGTTTGTCGCGGAGGAGCCGAGAGAGTTTTTCCCGTGGTCCCAGCGACCGATGGCGGGCCGTCGGGTGCGGTGACGCGAACGGCCTCTAAAATGGCTCCGAAGGGTAGGGACGCCTCTCCGAGGCGTCCGCAGTTTCACCGGTTGCCTCCGGCTCGAAATTGGGCGGCGCGTGCGGACGGCTGCGGAGAGCCGTCCCTACCTGTTCCGACGGCGCCTTCGACGGCTTGCCGTTGATGCAGTGGGGGCAGCTTTTGTCGGGGACGAAGCGGGGGTCTTCTTGCTCGGCGATGGTGAGGGGCATCTGGCAGTTGAAGCAGATCACGGAGCCGGTCTCGCGGAGTTGGGGGTCCACGCCGACGCGGCGGTCGAAGACAAAGCACTCGCCATCGTAGTGCGCGCCGCCGCATTCCTCGAAATATTTTAGGATACCGCCGTCGAGTTGGTGGACGTCGGTAAAGCCCTCGCGCTCCATGAACGGGCCGGCTTTTTCGCAGCGGATGCCGCCGGTGCAAAACATGACGACGGGCTGGGTTTTCAGGGTCGCAGGCAATTTAGCGACGGCGGCGGGGAAATCGCGGAACTGGTTGATCCCGGCGGGCAGCGCGCCGCGAAAGGTGCCCATGCGGATTTCGTAGTCGTTGCGCGTGTCGAGCAGCGTCACGGGGCGACCTTCGTCGAGCCATTGTTTGAGGGTGGCGGCGGAGAGTTTGGCGGTGGGGCGCAGGCCCGGGTTGATGCCGTCCACCCCGAAGGCGATGATCTCCTTTTTGATTTTCACGAGCATGCGGTTGAACGGCTGCTCGGCGCTGGTGCTCTCTTTTGGCGTCAGGTCGGCGAGGCCGGGGATGGCGCGGAGGGCCGCGAGAATCTCCGTCGTGGCGGCGCGCGTGCCGGCGATCACGAGGTTGATCCCCTCGGTGCTGAGCAAAATCGTGCCGCGCAGGCCGAGCAGCTTGCTCTGGCGGAGCAGACGATCGCGCAATTCCGGGAGTTCACCGAGGGGGGCGAAGCGGTAGCCGGCGAGATTGATGAATTCGGGCATCGGGAAAGGGAGAGACGTAGACGAGGGGCGGGCTCCGGCGCACGGAAAAATTGTCAAAGGTTCGGCGTGGCTTCCGTCCGGGAAGCTGCCATGACTGCCGATCCTCGCATGAAACCGCAACTGCTGCTCGCCGAAACCATGACCCCGGAAGGGGCCAAGCTCTCTCTTTTTTCCCACGACGGACGCTTCAGTATCCGGGTCAACGGCAAGGAACTCATGAACTCGGCGGCGACGGCCTCGGAGCTGGCCTTGGGCGAGTTCGCGGTCGCGGGCGCGGCGATTTCGGCAGCGCCGCGCGTGCTGATCGGCGGCTTGGGGTTTGGCTATACGTTGCAGGGGGTGCTTTCGAAAGTGGGCAAGGGCGCGACGGTCCACGTGACGGAGCTGATCCCGGCGGTGCTGGAGTGGAACCGCACGTTGCTCGCGGGCCTGAACGGGGCGTTGCTCACGGATTCGCGCGTGAAAATTTTGAACGAGGATGTGCGCTCGGTGGTCGCCCGTTCCGCGGCCCAGCCCTACGATGCGATCGCGCTCGATATCGACAACGGGCCGTCCGCGATGGTGCAGACGGGCAACGCCAAGGTCTATGATTTGCGCGGCATCCAGCGTATCGCGCAGGCGCTCAAGCCGGGCGGGCGCGTCGTGATCTGGTCGTCGGGCGCGGACAAGATGTTTGAAAGCCGGCTATCGAACAGCGGGTTTAAGGTGCAGGCGTTGCCGGTGCGGAAGCACGCGACGGCCAAGAGCACCAGCTACATGATCTACATTGCGGACAAGATCGTGCCGCCGGCGCCGAAGGCGGTAGCGGAAACGGAGCGGCCGGTCGAGGGTGGCGGCAAGAGCTGAGCGGCGTCGCTCGGAAGGTTCGGGGCTGCGGGGTAAGATGGATCAGCGGCCGATCGTGAAAGTGGCACGGGCGTCCCGCCCGTGGGTTCGGAACATGGGCGAGACGCCCATGCCACGACGGAGCCGAGCCGCGACGCCCCAAGACGCGCGGGAAGATTCTTACCCGAGCTTGGCTTTGATCGCCGCGATCAGTCCGGCGTAGTCGGCGGAGCCGAGGAGTTGCTTGGGCTCGGGCATCATCGTGAAGGGCGCGCCCCAGCTCGGGCCGTCGCGATACTTGGGCACGAGATGGAAGTGGAGGTGCGGGAGCTTGTCGGAGTAGGCGCCGTAGTTGATTTTGGCGGGGGTGAATGCGGCCTGCATGGCTTTGGCGGCACGGGCGACGTCTTGCATGAAGAGATCACGCTCCGAGTCGGACAGCTCGAAGAGCTCGTTGACGTGATGACGGTAGGCGACGACGCAACGGCCGCGGTAGGTCTGCTCTTTGAACAGGTAGAGCGTGGAGACCTGCATCGGAGCGATCTCGATCATGAGGTCATCGAGGCGTTGGTCTTTGCGGCAGTATTGGCAGTCGGGGAGGTCGGTCATGGTTGAAAAATAAGGGGTGATTTCAGGCGCGGGGCGAGCCCGAGTTGGCGGCAAGCAGGAGCAGCGCGCGGAGTTCGGCGGGAGCGGTGAGCGAGGTTTTCGCCACGAAACCGCGCGCATGGGCGAAGTGCACGCCCGGGGTTTGGGCGATGCGGGTGAAGTCGAGGCGCGGGTGATCTTGAAAACGGGAGAGTCCGTAGCCTGCGCTGCGGCGGTCGGGGACGACGGTGGCGACGATCTCGGCGGCGAGACCTTGGGCTTCGATGTAGCGGTCGATACCCATGGACGGCTCCTCGGGCAACGGATCGGTGCGGGGGAGGAAGAGGATTTTCACGGGGGCGTCGGCGAGGTCGAGCGTCCAGACCTCGGCGTGCCGGGCGATGAAATCAAGGCGGGCGCGGAGG
>CALSBN010000319.1:0-4295 GCA_943373185.1 Opitutus sp. GAS368
CTCGGCGGCGCCGGGCTTGCGCTGCGGCCAGACCTCGCGGGCTTTGGCCAGATAGGGCTCCAGGGCGAGAACGCGGTCGAAGGCGGAGCGGCGTTTTACCCGGCCGAATTCAAGGGCGCCGACGACGGCGTATTTCTTGCCGTGAGCGGCGAACGCGATGAACGGATCGGGCACGCCAACGCGGCCGAAGTAGAGGGCGTCGGCGCTGCGTTCGGTGTCGGCGTAAAGGAGAGGCGGTGGCGTGGACGCGGATGATGAAAGTGACACGGAGAGAGAGGAGTTGAGTTGGAGGAGGGTGCCGATTAGCCACAGAGCGAATGAAGAAGGCAAATCCGGTTTCCAAGGCGTTGAGGGTGGCGACGGCAGCGTCCGCATTGATTGTGGCCGGGTGCGGCAAGGCCGAGTCGCCCGGAACAAAAAGCTCGTCGGCGGGCGTGGCGCAAGGCGCGGCGGTGAAAAGCGCCACGGACTGGTTTTCGATCAAAGTCGGCGACAAGACCCTGCGCATGCAATTGGCGGTGCGGCCCAAAGAGCTGGAGCGAGGGCTGATGGAACGTCGCGATTTGGGCACCGATGACGCGATGGTGTTCGTTTTCGGGCGGCCGCAGGGGATGAGCTTTTGGATGCGAAACACGCCGACGCCGCTCGATATCGCTTACTTTAGTCCGGAAGGCGTGCTGCTTGAATACTATCCGGCGTATCCGTTCGACGAGAAGCCGGTGGCCTCGCGGAGCCAGCGATTGCAGTTCGTCGTCGAGACGAACCAAGGTTGGTTCAAGGCGAACGGGGTGAAGCCGGGCGCCCGGCTGGAGATGAAGGCTTTGAGCGCGGCTTTGACGGCGCGGGGATTTGACCCGAAAAATTACGGAATGGAACCGTAAGCGTCAGTAGGAGAAGAACGGGCGTCCGCAAGGGACGCCCCTACACGGTCCGAAACGCCGCGGGCGCTATTTGGGCGCTTTCGGAATTTCGTTGTCGGTGCGAAGGACGAGAACGGGGACTTTGTTTTTCACCCAGACCTCGGCTTCCTTGAAGAACTTCGCCGGGACGTGCTCAAGGGCTTCGCCGACGGTTTTCGCGGGATGAAGACGGCCTTTTTTGGAGGCGTTGAAATCGTAGGCGCCGCGAAAGATGCGCTCTTGGGTGGTGGCGACGCTGTCTTCCTCGGGAATTTGAAGAATCCAGGCGACAAAATCGTGTTTCGGCAGGCGGTTTTCGGGGTCGCTGGCGAGCACGACGAACTGCTTCTTGACTGCCGGCGGCTTCTCTTCGTCGCCGGGGTCGGGTTGGGCGGCGAGGTTCATTTCCTCGATGACTTGGCGGAGGAGTTTGGGGTCGAGTTGGTTCTTTTTGAGAATCTCGGCGACCACGTTGACTTCGATTTTCGGCATAAGGAAAGGGGCGAAGGCAGGACTGCATACGAACGCGGAGGAAAGTAAAGGGCAGGCGGGGCGGGCGTCATCGGGATTGCAAGTTCACGGTCGGGTGCGGCAATAAACGAACGCCCATGAGTGAAGAATTTTTTGATGTGGTGGATGCGAAAGACGTCGTGATCGGACGCGCGGCGCGGCGGGAGGTCCACGCGCGGGGGCTCTGGCACCGGGCGGTGCATGTGCTCGTGTTTGACGCGGCGGGGCGGACGTTTTTGCAAAAACGGTCGATGACGAAGGACATGTCGCCGGGATGTTGGGACGCGGCGTGTTCGGGCCATCTGGACAGCGGCGAGGACTATGACGCGGCGGCGGCGCGAGAACTGGGCGAGGAGATCGGGGTGCGGGCGGAGCCTGGCGATCTGGTGCGGTGGCGGCGGGTGGAGGCGTGTGCGCGCACGGGCTGGGAATTTCTTTGGGTTTACCGGCTGAAGCACGGAGGCCCGTTTGTGCTCCACTCGGAAGAAATCGAGCGCGGGGAGTGGGTGGTGCCCGCGGAGTTGACCGCACGGATGCGGGAAAGCCCGGCCGAGTTTACGCCGGCGTTTCGATTGATATGGGAACAGATCGGCGCCGAGGCGGGCGGTTAATCGAACGAAGGTCCGAGGCCGGTGATGCGCTTGCCGGAGACGCGGCCGGGGCCGTCGTATTCGCTGAGGCGTTTGATTTCCTCGAATTGCTTTTGTGAGATGAGGCGGCGGGGGACGCGCTTCTCGGCTTCGAAAATCAGACGCTCGCGGTCTTCGTCGGTGGGGTGATGCGGGAGCCAGGAGGTGTTATGTCCCTGATGGCGGGTCCACTCGATGTTGCCGCCGTGGACATCGACGTGAATTTGGAATTTTCCCTCGACGGGATCGCGGTGCCACCAGCCGAAAGTAACGCTCATGAGGGGATGTTCGAAGAAGCGGGGACATCCGCGAGAGCAAACTCCGCGACGACACGGCCCGGGTAAAATGAGCCGGAACGGGATTCGATCTGGCGAATGGTGAGACGGCCGGGGGTGAGATCCACGGCTTGGGCGCCGAACGGACGGCAGAGCGCGCCGGTGTTGATCACGGTGAGACCGGAAGGGGCGGTCCAAACGAAAGGGCGGTGCGTGTGGCCGATAAGCATGAAGCGGGCGGCGGGGCGATGGGCGGCGGCAATGACGGCGGCGCGGTTGGGGGTCTCGCGCCAAGCGCGGATGATATCAAAGCTGCGCAGAGGCGGCCAAACGGTGTCGGCCGCGAACTTGACGGCGTATTTGAGCGGGTTGGGCTCGGATTGGTGGCGTTGGGGGAGCGCGGCGCAGGCCGCGCGAAAGACCGCGAGGCGATGGGCGAGTTGGGTGCGGTGTTCGACCGGCAGAGCGGTCAGCCCGCGGGCGATGTGGCCCTCGAGCGTGGCGGCGTCGCGTCCCCAAGGGACGATGTTATCGAAAATAATGTCGCCGTGCGTCACGAAAACTTGGCCGTCAAAGAGGTCGAGTGTGTCGAGGTCGGAGATATCGGGGTCGTGATTCCCGGTGATGAGGGTGACCTCGGGGGCGCAGGCACCGAAAAAACTCCCGACCTCGGCGCGAGAGCGTGCGGTGATTTGAGGGTGGGGGCCGGGGCGGGTGTCGAGGGTGTCGCCGTTGAGGATCAACCGGCTCACGCCGTCGAGGAGCGGACCCAGTTGATCGAGCCGGCGGAGCCGGCTGGAGCGGTCGCCGTAGTGGAGGTCGGAAAAGATGCGGATGAGGCCGGGCACGATTGGCGTGGAGAAAAACGGGACGCGGAATCGGGGCAACGTTTTTGGGCGCAGCGGGCTTGTGGCGGGCGCGGCGGGTGTGCAAAGGTGCGGGAATGCGGATTTTTGTGCTTCTCGGTTTGGGCAGCGTGCTGGCGGCGGCGTTGGTCGCCGGGCCGGCGGATGATATGGCGCGGATCCATGCCGAAGCCATCGGTGGGCCGAGGCGGATCGAGGCGCTCCGGGCGTTGAGGGCGATCGGCACGGTGACGACGGGCGGGCAGACGGTGCGTTTTCGGATGGTGGCGGCGCGGCCGAACCGGGTGCGCCTTGAGACGGAGGGCGGCGGCCGGTCGTTGATTCAAGCTTACGATGGAACGAATCCGCCTTGGGAAATCGATACGGCGGCGTGGCCGCCGACCCACCGCTTGATGCGGGATGGGTCGGCCAGCCTGTTTACAGCGGATGCGGAATTCGACGACCCGTTGATCGACAGCGAAGCGCGCGGCTATCAGCTCGATCTGGCGGGGGAAACGACGGTCGATGATCGGCGCGTGGCGAAGATTTTGGTGACGCGGAACGGGGGCGCACCGTTCTTTTTGATGGTCGATGTGGAGACGTATTTCATCGTGTTGCGGATTGATCCGCGTCGCCAGGCATCGGGGCGGGAGGCGGACGTGGTGACCCGTTACGACCGGTTTCGTCCGGTGAACGGCGTGCTCTTGCCTCACCTCATCGAAGTGTCGCTCGACGGGCGCCTGGTGCAGAAGACGATGATCGAGTCGATGGAGGCGAACCCGAAGCTCGACGAGAGCGTCTTTCGGCGACCGGAGTCGGCCGAGGAAAAAAAAGACCGCGAGGAAAAGTCGCGGTCGAAGGGTCCCCGGAATTTTTTCCGCAAGGACAGCTGAGTTTCCGCCCCAAGGCGGGGAGTTAGCGTCCGCCGGGCATCAGGCCGCGCATCATGCCGCCCATGTCGAACTTCTGCCAACCCGACGGTGCGCTGAACAGCGAGTCGGGCAGGGAGGTTTTTTCGACGGAGGTCACCTCCATGCGGAATGCGGATTTCCCTTTTGCGGCGGTGTTGACGACGCGGAGTGGAAACAAGTTTTTGCCGGCGAGAGCGGCTTCCCAGCTGCCGCCGGAGCTCTTCTT
>CALSBN010000320.1:0-4278 GCA_943373185.1 Opitutus sp. GAS368
CGCCCTCGACCTCATTTCGACCCGCCTCACCGGAGCCCGCCAAAGAATCGTCGCGATCTTCATCGCCCTCACCGTGCTGGTCTTCGCGCTCGCCGTCCTGTTGGGCGGCGGCATCCGCCTCGTCTGGATCTCGTTTGCCCTCGGCCAGACCTCCGGCGCCCTGCAAATTCCGCTCGGCTACGTTTACCTCGTCGTGCCGGTTTCCGGCGTCTGCGTCGTCTTCTACGCCGTCGGCTGGCTGCTCGAAGCCCGCTCCGGCCAATCCGCCTCGGCCACCCAATCCGGCGCCCTCAACTGATATGAACGAAGCTCTCGTCCTCGCCCTCGTCTTCGTCGTCCTGTTGCTGGCCGGCGTCCCGATCGTCTTCACCATCGGGCTCGCCTCGCTTTGCGCCCTCGTCGTCAGCCTCGATCCGGCCGCCGCCGCCACCGTGATCGCCCAGCGCCTCGCCACGGGTCTCGACAGCTTTGCCCTGCTCGCGATTCCGTTTTTCATCCTGGCGGGCAATTTGATGAACCGCGGCGGCATCGCCCACCGGCTCATCGCCCTCGCCAAAGTCGTCGTCGGCCGGCTCCCCGGCGGCCTCGCCTATGTGAATATCCTCGCGAACATGCTCTTCGGCGCGATCTCCGGCTCCGCCGCCGCCGCCGCCGCCGCCAACGGCGGTTTCATGGCCCCGCTCATGAAGAAGGAGGGCTACGACAAAAACTTCTCCGCCGCCGTCAACATCTCGTCCGCCACCACCGGCCTGCTCATCCCGCCGAGCAACGTCATGGTCGTTTACTCGCTCGCCAGCGGCGGCGTCTCCATCGCCGCGCTGTTCGTCGCCGGTTACATTCCCGGCCTGATGCTCGGTCTCGGCCTCATGCTCGTCGGCGGCATCATCGCAAAAAAAAACCGCTATCCCGTCGGCGAGAAAATCCCCTTGGCCGCCGCCGGCCGGATCTTTTGGGCCGCCCTGCCGAGTCTCGCCCTCATCGTCGTGATCATGGGCGGTATCATCGGCGGCCTTTTTACACCCACCGAGGCCAGCGCGATCGCCGTGCTCTACACGTTTCTTTTGTCCGTCGTGATCTACCGGGAAATCAAATGGGCCGAACTGCCCAAAGTCTTCACCGACGCCGCCGCGACCACCGCCGTTGTCCTCGTGCTCATCGGCGCCTCGATGGCGATGTCCTGGGTCATGTCCTCCGCCGATATTCCACAAAAAATCTCCGCCGCGCTCCTCGCGCTCACCTCGGACAAGATCGTGCTGCTGCTCGTCATCAACCTGATCCTCCTCGTGGTCGGCACGTTTATGGACATGACGCCCGCCGTGCTGATCTTCACGCCGATCTTTTTGCCCGTGGTGGCCCAGTTCGGCGTCGATCCCGTGCACTTCGGGCTGTTGATGATTTTCAACCTGTGCATGGGTCTTTGCACTCCGCCCGTCGGCACCGTGCTCTTCATCGGCTGCGGCGTGGCCAAGACCAGTATTGGTGCCGTGATCCGTCCGCTCCTGCCCTTCTTCGCGATGATGATCTTTGTCCTCTTGCTCGTGACCTTCATCCCCGCGCTCACCCTGTGGCTGCCGCGTCTCTTCAAGTTGCTTTAATCAACGCCGGCACTTAGTTCCCCGGTGCGTCACCCGGCCACCCCCATCTAGCCACGCCTCTTCCCATGCGCCTCGCACCGCTGCGACTCAAACGACACCTTGCCTCCTTTGCGCTCCTCGTGGTCTTGCCGCTCTTTTCCGCCGAGATCGACTTCAGCCGCGACATCCAGCCCATCCTCGCGGAGAACTGCTACCACTGCCACGGCCCCGACGCGCCCGCGCGCAAGAGCAAGCTCCGCCTCGATGTCCGCGACGCCGCCCTCGCTCCCGCCGGCTCCGGTTACGCTTCCATCATCCCCGGCAAGCCCGACGAGAGTGAATTGATCGCCCGCATTTTCTCCACCGATCCCGACGAGGTCATGCCCTCGCACGATTCAAACCGCAAACTCACCGCCGCCCAAAAAGACCTGTTGAAACGCTGGGTCGCCGAGGGTGCCAAGTGGGGCGAGCACTGGGCCTTCGTCAAACCCACCCGACCCGAAATTCCGAAAATTCTCGCTCCGAACTCTCAGCTCTCAGCTTTCAACTCTCACCTTCCGACCAATCCCATCGACGCCTTTATCCTCGCGCGTCTCGCCCGCGAGAAAACTCCCCTCGCGCCCTCCCCCGAAGCCCCGCCCGCCGCCTTGATCCGCCGCGTGAGCCTCGACCTTACCGGCGTCCCGCCCACCCCGGCCGAAGTCGATGCCTTCGTCGCCGCCTCAATCGAAAATCGAGAATCTGCATTCGCAAATCTCGTGGATCGTCTCCTCGCCTCCCCGCGCTACGGCGAACGCTGGGCGTGGGAATGGCTCGATCTCGCCCGCTACGCCGACACCAGCGGCTTCCAAGGCGACCCCGAGCGCACCATGTGGCCGTGGCGCGACTGGGTGGTCAACGCCCTCAACGTGAACATGCCCTACGACCGGTTCACGATCGAACAACTCGCCGGCGATCTCATCCCCGACGCGACCCAGGCGCAGAAAATTGCGAGCGCTTTCAACCGCAACAATATGTTCAACGGCGAGGGCGGCCGCATCCCCGAAGAAACCCGCGTCGAAAACATCTTCGACCGCGTCGAGACCACGGCGACCGTCTGGCTCGGCCTCACGTTCAACTGCACCCGTTGCCACGACCACAAATTCGACCCGCTCAAGCAGACCGACTACTTCGCTCTCTACGACATCTTCAACCAGATGTCCGAGACCGGCAACAACGGCGGCGGGGGCAAAAACGCGCCCACGCTCGATCTGACCACCGAAGCCGAGCGGCAGGCCGTCTCGGCCGCCGCCGACAAAATCCTCGCCGTCACCGGCGAAATCGACGCCTACGAACTGAAGAAATTTCCACGCCCCGAGGGCAAACTTCTCTCCGAATCCCCGGAGGCCCTCAAATTCCCGGGCAACCTCTTCGCCACCCACGCCAAAGTCGCGCCCGGTCGCCGCGATCTCAACGGCCTCCTTGAAGCGCTCCCCTATTTCCGCGACACCGCGCCCGACCCCGCCTACGTGACCTTGCTCGAACGTCACATCGCGGCCGTCCGCGCCCGCGACGCCGCCCAATCCGCGATCACCAAGATCATGATCATGGACCAAATCGAGAAGCCCCGGGACACGGTCGTCCTCGCCCGCGGCAACTACGAGGCAAAGACCGACGTCCGCGTCGAAGGTCATGTCCCGGTGATTTTCCGCTCCGCCACCGACGGACCGCCCCGCCGCATGAACCGCCTCGATCTCGCGCACTGGCTCGTCTCCCCAAGCAATCCCCTCGCCGCGCGGACAGAGATGAACCGCATGTGGCAGGCCTATTTCGGCACCGGCCTCGTGAAAACCGCCGAGGATTTCGGCGTCCAGGCCGAACATCCCTCGCACCCCGAGCTGCTCGATTGGCTCGCCACCGAGTTCGTCGCCTGCGGTTGGGACATGAAGGCCATGCACCGCCTCATCGTCACCAGCGCCACCTACCGCCAATCCTCCCGCGCGACCGCCGCCGCTTACGAGCGCGACCCCGAGAACCGCCTGCTTGCCCGCGGCCCGCGCCATCGCCTCCCCTCATGGATGCTGCGCGACCAAGCTCTCGCCGCCGCCGGTCTGCTCGTTGAAAAAATGGGCGGCCCCGGCGTCAAACCCTACCAGCCCCCCGGCATCTGGGAAGAAGCCACGTTCGGTAAAAAAAGTTATCTGCAAGACACGGGCGACGCCCTCTACCGCCGCAGCCTCTATGTGTTTTGGCGCCGCATCGTCGGCCCCACCACGTTCTTCGACGTCAGTCCCCGCCAGGTCTGCAGCGTGAAAAACAGCCGCACCAACACCCCTCTTCACGCCCTCGTCACGCTCAACGATCCCGCCTACGTCGAGGCGGCACGGGTGATGGCGCAGCGCATTCTGGCTGCTCCCGCCGCCGACGACACCGCCCGCCTCGACCACGCTTTCCGCCTCGCCACCGCCCGACCCGCCGCCCCGGCCGAGCGAGCCATTCTTACCCGCCGCCTCGGCAAACTCCGGGCCGATTTCACCGCCGATCCCGCCGCCGCCCAAGCCCTCGCCGCCTCCGGAGAATTCCAACGCCCCGCCGATCTCCCGACGCCCGAACACGCGGCCTGGACCACCCTCTGCCTCCTCGTCCTGAACCTCGACGAGACCCTCTCCAAGGAATAGCCGGAAACCAGAAGTCCGCCTTCCGCACCGAGCGATCGAGAGTCGAA
>CALSBN010000321.1:0-4229 GCA_943373185.1 Opitutus sp. GAS368
GGGGAGAGGCGGAGGGGAGACATAGGGGAGCCGTTTCAGTCGCGCGGCGGGCAGTTGTGCTCGGCCTCGTAGAGCCGGCTGTAGCGGACGAACGCACCGAAGGCGGTGGCCCAGGCGATGTAGAAACCGGGGAAACCGTCGAGGAAGCCGAGCTTGAAGACGTAGGCGCGGACGAAGCGCCAGAGCGGGCGGGTGACGGCGGCGACGGCGGAGAAGCGGGTGCCGCGGGACTGATGCTGTTGCAGAAAGAGGTCGGCGAAGGGATTTATCTTCGCGACGTGACTGGAAAGCGTGGGGAAAGAGAAGTGGTGCAGGTCGCCGCGCAAGGTCGCGACAGGGCCGTCGCACTCCATCTTTTCGTGGACAAATTGATCGCCGCCCCAGCGGGAGCGGGCGCGATGGACGAGGCGCAGGCTGAGATCGGGATACCAATCGCCATGGGTGATCCAGCGACCGAGGAACCAGACCTTTCTAGGGAAACGCGCGCCGGCGAACGTCGCGTGATCGGGCCGGGCGAGGAACGCGACGAGTTCGGCGCGAAGGGCAGGGGAGACCTCCTCGTCGGCGTCGAGGCAGAGCGCCCACGGATGGGCGGCGAGGGCGAGGGCGGCGTTTTTGGTGTCGCGGAAACCTTGCCACGGAAGGTGGTGGACCTGCGCGCCGGCGGCAAGGGCGAGGGCTTCGGAGGCGTCGGTCGTGGCGTTGAGGGCGACCACGATCTCGGCGGTCCAGCCGCGCACGCTGGCGAGGCAACGCGGCAGATTGGCCGCCTCGTTTTTGGCGACGATGACGACGGAAAGGGGAAGAGCTTTAACCACGGATGGACACAGATGGACACGGATACGGAAGGCGGGGAAACAAAATTTCCTACAAGCGGGCAGGGTAGGGACGGGCTGGACAACGCGGGGAATCGGGGGACTGTCGCAGCGATGCCAACCACGACACCGCCGAATCTGGCCGATGCAGGGACCGAGGTCGCCACCCACTTTGTGCGCGGACGAAACGCGATGGTGGCGCGGGCGGAGTTCGGGGCGCTGTTCGTAGATTACTACCTGCACCTCGGGGCCAACTCGATGAAGCCAGCGCCGGAGCACGACGCCTTGTTCAAGCGGGCGTTGGTGGCGTTTGTCCTGCACACGGCGTCGCGGCCGCGGAACGAACTTACGGCCTGGACGATCAATTTTCAGGAGCCGCGCGTGAACCTGTTTCTCACCGGGGACAACGAGACGGGCACGGTGACGGGACGGATTTTTGACGAGAACGTGAAGACGCTGCCGGAGAATATTTTTTATTCGGATGTGGTGCGTGGACGCGGCGAGAAACGCCGCAGCGCGGTGACGTTCTCCGGGGCGGATCCGATGGGGGCGGCGGAAAAATTTTACGAGCAGAGCGAGCAACGGGTGGCGCGATTCTTTGAAGTGGGCGAAGAGGAGTTCGCCATGGTGACGGAGCATCCGGACTGCGATCTGGCGTGGTTGAAGACGCTGACGGCCGACGGGGCGAAGACGTTGGCGACGACGGAGTCGCTCGGGTTTTTGGAGAAGCGGGTGTGCCGGTGGCACTGCGGCTGCAACCAGGCGAAGTTGATGGAAGTGTTGGCGCCGACGATGCGGGGCGGCGCGGCGGGACTCTTTGGCGACGATGAAACGATCGAGATCCGGTGTCCGCGGTGTGCGGCGCGGCACACGATCACGCGGGAGGCGATGGAAGCGTTTGTCGCGGGGAATAGATGAACCGGGGAGTTTGGCCCGCGAATGGACGCGAAGAGACGCGAATCAGGGCTGTGAACATTGAGGCTCTTCGGGCAGAGAAGTGCGGGAAGGAGAATAGGTGATGAGTGAGATCTTGCAGAGCATTTGGGCGGGGTTGGCCGGAGCTTCGCTGCTGGACCGCGCTAATCTGGCGCTGGGTATCGCGGGGGTGGTGTTGATGGTGCGGCGCTCGCTGTGGGCGTTTCCGGTGGGGCTGGTGGCGGTGACGGTGCAGGGAGTTTTGTTTTTCGGGGCGAAATTTTACGCCGACGCGGCTCTGCAGATTTTCTTTTTTGGTGCGCTCGCGTGGGGCTGGTGGAATTGGACCCGGGCAAACGACCGCGACGAAGGCGTCCGGTTGAAGGAACTGCCGGTGACGCGGCTGGCGTGGCGTGGGCGGACGTGGGTGGTAGTTTTGGTGGTGCTGGCCACGGTGATTTGGGCTTTGGCGGCGCGGCGCTGGACGGATGCCGTGATGCCGTGGCGGGATGCGTTTATCGCGATGGCGCAGGTGGCGGGGCAGGTGTTGCAGGCGCGGAAGCAGATTGAGAACTGGGCGTTCTTTACGGCGGCGAACGTGATCGCGATCCCGGCCTATTTCAGCGCCGAGCTGGCGTTCACGGCGTTGCTTTTCGGGGTTTACTTGGTGCTGGGCTTGCTCGGGTGGCGGGCGTGGTGGCTGGCGGAACGGCGCGAAGCCGGTGCAGCGAGCACGGAGGAGCGAGCATGAGCGGCATCGTAAAACGTGTGGTGGTCTTCGGCCCGGAGTCGACGGGGAAGACGACCCTCGCGCGGAGTCTGGCCGGGCACCTCGGAGAGCCGTGGGCGGAGGAATTTGTGCGGGAGTTTTGGGAGGTGAAGGACGGCAAGATCACGGCGGAGGACTTGGGGACGATCGCGCTTGGGCAGATGGCGAACGAGGATCGAGCGGCCGAGGGGGCGCGGCAGGTGGTGATCTGCGACACCGATCTGCTCACGTGCGTGCTGTGGAACGACCTGTTGTTTCCCGGAAAATGTCCGGAGTGGGTGCGTGCCGAGGCGGAGGCGCGGGTGCGGGCGACCGATTTGTTTTTGTTCTGCGACACTGATCTGGCTTGGGCGGAGGATCCGCAGCGTTGTTTTCCGGATGAGGCCGGGCGGGCGATGGTGCGGCGGGTGTGGCGGGAGGCGCTGGTGGGGCGAGGTCGGCCTTGGGTTGAGATTGAAGGAGAAGGCGTGGACCGGCTGAACTTGGCGCGGGAAGCGGTGGCGCGGTTGCGGTAAAGCGGCTGCTCGATCGAGCGGAAAAAAGGCGGGTTCGGGCTTCTCAGCTGGGGAAATTTGTGCACCGTTTCATGGCGTCAGGTTTCCCCCCGTCGGTTTGATTTCCCCCATCCCCTATGACAACCCATTCGTTATTCCGTGCTCTGATTCTCTCGTCGCTCGTCTCGGTCTGCCCTGCGCTTATGGCTCAGGCGCCGGCGGCTGCTTCCGCCAAAGCGGCGGCTCCGGCCGCCGATCCGGTGGCCGAGGCCGCCTTCGATGCATTCTTCAAACTCCGCGACCAGCAGGGCGCGGTGCCCTCGGCGGAGCGTTTCGACCAGCTGATCAAGAGCGGTATGCCGCTGTTGACGAAGTATCCGAAAAACCGGCGCGCGGGCAATGTGGTCGGCAAGCTCGGTGACGTGGCCCAGGGCATCAACGACAAGAAACTCCTGCCGTTGCGCGATGTTTGGTTTTCGCAGCTGAACTTCGCGATCATCAACGCCCGGCAGTCGGCCACGGACGATGACGGCAAAGCGGCGGTGATGGCGTTGGCGGCGGCCAATGCAAACGCGCAAGCCCGGTTGATCGGTGACAAGGATTCGTTCGAGGCCGCCCGGGAGAAGATCGACGCATTGGCCGCGCAGCCCGGCGGCGACCGCTTCATTGCCGACCAAGAGATGAATTTCGTGGAGGTGCTCAAGCTGAGGAATCCGCCGATGGCCGAGAAGGTCGTGACTCAACTCAAGAATCATAAAAACAAGACGCTGGTCGCCCGGGCGACCGACGAACTGCGGATCATGGAAGTGCGCAAAACGCCCTTTGATTTGAAGTTCACCTCGGCTGACGGAAAGCCCTTCGACGCGGTGGCGCTGCGGGGCAAGAAGGCGATTTTCCTACACTACTGGACCGCGGACAACGAGGCTTCGGTGAAGGAATTTGATGCGCTCAAGGAGAAGTATTTCGAGCAACGTGAGCGCGTGGAGATCGTGAGTGTGAACTTGGATCCCGCCGAGAAGCGCGACGCGGTCGACAAGGTGATCAAGGACAAGAAGGTAAAATGGCCGCAGCTCGTCGAGGGTTTGGGCATGAAGTCCGAGGTGGCGGCGCGGATCAACATCCGGAGTGTGCCGAACGGTGCGATGCTGGATCGCGCCGGAATGCTCGCGGTGCCGCGCGCGCGGGCGTGGCAACTGGACGGCGAGCTCAAGAAGATGGGGTTTAAGTTTTAAGGCT
>CALSBN010000322.1:0-4216 GCA_943373185.1 Opitutus sp. GAS368
CAAAATCGTAGCCGCGAGCGTGAGCGAGGGGTGGTTCGCCCACTCGCTCACGCTCGCGGCTACGCCCAGAAAGTCTCAAACTCAAATGCCACCGGCATTAGCTTTCGGTTGCACCCGGCGAGAACGCTTATCCGCGGTCTCCACCTTCCCACTTCCCCGTCGGCTCAGAGCGCGTCCGAATAGAGCTTCTCGTAGCCCGCCGTCGCGACTTTCCATGAAAAATCGCGCGCCATACCGCGCTGCTGCACCGCCGCGTATCGTGCCGGTTCACCGAACAGTTGCTGCGCTCGCCACAGCGCGTCGCTGAGTCCCGCCACGCTCGGCGCGCACATCAGCCCCGTGCCCTTCGCCGGGAATTCGTCTGCATCGACCACCGTATCGGCCAATCCGCCCACGCGGCTCACGATCGGCACCGTGCCATAGACCTGCGAATACATCTGGTTCAAACCGCAGGGTTCAAACAGCGAGGGCATCACAAAAAAGTCGCTGCCCGCCTCGATCAGGTGGCTCATCGCCTCGTCCAGCCGCGCGCTCAGGAAAATCTTCTTCGGCGCCTGGGCCGCGAGCGCCTGCAATTCGGCCTCCATCCGTTTGTCTCCCGAGCCGAGCACGATCAACTTCACGTCTTGCTCGAGGAAAAAGTCCTGATTCGCGAGCAGGAGATCGACGCCTTTCTGCTCCGTCAGCCGGCACACCATGCCAAAGATCGCGCCTTTGAACTTGGGATCGAAGCCCGCACGTTTCAGCAACTCCACCCGGCACGCCGACTTGCCCTTCAAATCCGCCGCCGAGTAGCGCGCCGGCAACAAAACATCCGTCGCCGGATTCCAGACCGCTTCGTCGACACCGTTGAGCAGGCCGGAAAGATCCTCCACCCGCGTCTGGATCACGCCGTCCATCCCGCAGCCAAACTCGGGCGTCTGTATCTCCTGCGCATACCGCGGACTCACCGTGGTGACCCGGTCGGCAAAGAGAATGCCGCCCTTCAGCAGACTGATCTGCGAATAATACTCGATCCCGTCGATCTGGTTGAGTTCGTCCGGCAGATTCGTCCGCGCAAAAGTCGCCGCCGGGAAGAGGCCCTGGTAGGCGATATTGTGAATCGTGAACACCGTCTTGAGTGCTAGGGTCGCTCCGTGCCTCCGTTCTGTCTCACGGACCAGCAATGGAATCAGTCCCGCCTGCCAGTCGTGCGCATGCACGATGTCGGCCTGCAAATCCGCCAGCCGCATCGTCTCGACCACCGCTTTTGAGAAAAAGATGAACCGCTCCGCGTTGTCCTCGTAATCGCGTTCGCCGTTTCCATACGGGGCCCGGCGGTCGAAAAACTCCTCCCGGCAGATCAGATAAACCGTGAGATTTTTTCGCGGTGAAAACGCCCGCACGTCGCCCGACATAAACTGATCGCCCATCTCCACCTTGATCCGAAGGCGGAGTTCCGCCTTGGCCGCGTCCGGATGTTCCCGCGCCGCCCGGTAACCCGGTAAAAAGACCGACACTTCATGGCCGCGATCCGCCAGCGCGCCCGTGAGCGCACCGACCGCGTCCGCCAGGCCGCCGGTCTTGATGAATGGGAACAGCTCGCTGGCCGCGTGGACGATTTTCATCGCGCGATCATGGACACCAACGTTTGTTAGGCCAACTAGAAAGCTCGGACCGCGCTTAGCGCCACACACTCTTAACATGAACCTCCGCGACCGCCTCTTCGCCAAACTCCGCGAGCCAGACTACCGCCCCGCCAACAATTTCATGCTCGGGCGTTTGCTGAACCTGAATAAGAAGCACAGCGCCGCTCTCGCCGGCGAAATCCGCCTTCTCGTCAAATCCCGCGAACTGCGTCTCCTCGACGGCGGCAAGGTCGAGCTCGCGTCCGCCGCCAAGGCAAACGCGAAGGCCGATCTTCAGGCCCGCTTTAAGGCCCACATCGAGTCGGCCAAGGTCGAAGCCCGTCCTATTTTCCAACCCGTGCCCCGCGGTGCCACCACGCCCTCCCCGGTCGCCGCTCAAAAATCAGGCAAGTTCCGTCCTCAACCGAACGCCGCCAAGTCCGCTCCCCTGAAAAATTTCCGCGGCCGCAGCGCCGACTCCGCAAGCCAGGCCACCCCAACCGCCAAGTCCGCACGTTCCTCCGCTCCCGCGGCCCCCTCGATGCCCGATCCGCACGAGCTTTACGGCCGCATCCAGTTTCGCGGCGGTGGCTCCGCCTTTGTCGTTCTCGCCAACGCCCCCGGCGGACCCGATACGCCGGCGATGCAGATTTCACCCGACGACACCGGCGTGGCCCTGCCGGGCGACATCGTCGCCGTGCGCGTTTATCCCGGCGCCACCGGCCGCCGCCCGGGCGAGACGGTTGGCCGCGTCACCCGCATCATCACGCGCGAAAAAATGTCGGTCGTCGGCAACGTCTTCAGCTCCGGCAGCAAGTTTGTCGTCGCCCCCGACGATCCTCGTTTCATCCAGCAGGTGCTTCTCACGCCTTCGTCGGTCGAGGTGACCGCCGGCGACAAGGTCGTGGTCAAACTCGATGACTGGACCGACCGCCGCAAATCGCTCACCGGGGTCGCTACGGCCCGCCTCGGCAAGACCCACGAGCCGCGGGCGGAGCTCCTCGGCATTTACGAGAAGTTCAACCTTGCAACCAGTTTTCCCGCCGATGTCGAACGCGAGGCCTCCCTCCTCCCCGACCGCGTGCCGGCCAAAGACACCGCCGGCCGCCTCGACTACCGCGAGTTGCCGGTCTTCACCATCGACCCCGACGACGCCAAAGACTTCGACGACGCGCTCTCCTACGAGGTCACGCCCGCCGGCGAGACCAAGATCGGCATCCACATCGCCGACGTGTCCAGCTACGTCCGACCCGGGACCGCACTCGACCGCGAGGCTCAAGCCCGCGGCAATTCCACGTATCTCGTCGGCACGGTCATTCCGATGCTGCCCGAGAAACTCTCCAACGGTCTTTGCTCCCTCGTCGAGGCGCAGGACCGTCTCTGCAAAGCGGTCTTCCTCACGTTTTCCAAGGCGGGCAAAATCACCGCCACCGCCTACGCGAACACCGTCATTCGTTCCCGCAAACGGCTCACCTACAAACAGGCCTACGCCTTCCTCTTTACCGACGACCTCGAGAAAATCCGTGCGCTGCCGCTGCCGGCCAAACACCAGACCGGTTCCACCGGCCGCGCCTTGCGTGATTTGACCGACGCCGAGCTCACCGACCTGCAGACCTGGATTCGTGCCCTTTGGAAGATCGCGAGCCAGCTCCGCACCGACCGCATGGCCCACGGCAGTCTCGATCTCGACATGCCCGAGACCAAAATCTTCGTCGACAAAGACGGCTACGCCGACCGCCTCGAAAAAATTGAACACGACGAGAGTCACCAGCTCATCGAAGAGTTCATGCTCGCCGCCAACGAGGCCGTGGCCCGCCTTACTCGTCTCCAAAAATTCCCCTCGCTCTACCGCGTTCACGACGATCCCGATGCCGAGCGACTCGGCGAATTCCGCGAGCTCCTCGGCACGTTCAAAATCATCGTGGGCGACCTTTCGCAGCGCAAAGAAGTCACCAAGCTTTTGAAGATTTTGGCCGAGCACCCCCAAGGCTACACGCTCCGCACCCAACTGCTGCGCAGCCTCCAGAAAGCCGTCTACCGCCACACACCCGATGGCCACTACGGGCTCAACAAAAAAGACTACAGCCACTTCACCTCGCCCATCCGCCGCTACGCGGACCTCATCGTCCACCGCGTGCTGCAACACTATCTGGTGAAGCACGAGGGCTACGCGCCCCAAGGCCCCGATGCGATGCACAGCGCCGCCGGCATGCAGGCCCTCGGCGAACAGATCAGTGCCACCGAGCAAAACTCGCAACAGGCCGAGCGCGAAAGCGTGAAGATCAAGATCCTTGAATTCTTCGAGCGCGAACTCGACCGCACTCCCCGCACCCGGTTCGCCGCCGTCATCACCGATGTCCGCCGCAACGGCTTCTTCGTCGAACTGCTTGAGTCCATGACGTTCGGCTTCATCTCCGCCGACGCCCTCGGCGAGGATTTCTATTCCTTCGACGAATCCACCCACACGCTCAGCGGCCGCCGCTCGAAGAAGCGCTACACGCTCAACGCCCGGCTCGACGTCTTGGTGGACAAAGTGGACCGCTTCAAACGCCTGATCGACTTCCGCCCGGCCGATTGAGAAAGAGCCCGTTGTCCCCAACGGGCTTTTC
>CALSBN010000323.1:0-4213 GCA_943373185.1 Opitutus sp. GAS368
CCCCCCCCCCCACAGCCCCCCCTGCGAATCCCAACTTGTTGCAGCCAAGCTCATCGTCTCGGAGCAGTGTCCGATAGTAACGGGATCAATGCGATTTCGTCCGGCCACGCAGCCAAGCAGGCGGCATAGCCTCATTAGCGGCGACGGGATCCGTGCGCCCAAAGGCGTCGGCAACTTCGGCCAATCAGTGATCTAGCTACCTCGGGATGCTGAACGGCAGAGGTATGATCCCCCGCTTCCGTCCCTCGCCGACATTGATGATCTTATAGCCCGCAGGCTCACTCGCGAACTTTTCACGGACCTTGTCGAACGCGTCGTTCCCACCGGTCCACGCCTTTACATATGAGATATCGGCGGCAGCGAGGGCCGCACTGCGCGGCGTTCCTTTGGCGACAAATCCATCGCTGAGGAGCGTTGTTTCCAGGCAGCAATAGCTCTTTTCATCGCCCTGCCATGGATCGAGTCAAAAGCGAACAAACATTTGGCCCGGCACCTTAACCAGGTCAGTCTCGATTCCTATTTTTTCCAAGACGGATGCGATCAACACCGATCCGTCCACGCAGTTGGCTTGATTTGATTTGGAGGACTCGCCCACCAGGCGCACATGCTGGCTTAGTGCGACATCGGAGCGGTTGGCATTTGCTGTTATACAAAAGCAACGAACTCCCATTGCCTCTTCCTCGGCACCGTGCTTCTCCACGAGGTGGAGCCCAAAAAAGTCCACATCGTCGATGGCCAACAGCGCCTCACTACTTCGGTAATTTTCGCCGCCTGTGCACTCGCAAAAAACAACGTGCTCTCGGGGGTGAGCTCGGAACTGAACGCTTTTGAATCAAATCTCAACGACCGCCTTTATCACCGAATACCCTCAATGAATGCAGCTACAGCATACTCAAACTGTTCTAGCGATGTGACTGGAAGTTGGCTCCGTGACGTGACCGCCCCGTCGTTCGTGGCGTCGAGTTAGCGCAGCGGACTCCTGCCAAAGACCGTAAACGACTTGCTCGGCTCCATGCGGACGATGCTGTTATGGATGCTACGCTCCGAACGGATCCTCGCCGTTCCATTCTCGGAGATAAGGAAGGTGCACAAAGATCGTGCTTGGCAGTCTTAGGCGGTCGCTGTCGATCGGCGAGTTGCAATGGCTCCTCACCAAACCGCCGCGCCATCGGGCGATGGTTTACCAAACAAACGTCTACACCAGTCTACGCCGGGCTGAGATGAACGGCCTAAAGTGGGAAGACGTCAAATTGGCCGACGCTCAGCCGCACGTGCGTGTCCCCTCCTCCATTTCCAAGACCCGCACAGAGTCGATTCACTATCTGCGACCGAAACTCGTGAACTAACTCCGGATTTTTCGGCGCCCCGAAGCTAAACCTGGCGACTATGTGTTCCGAGGCCAGATGCCTCGAATTCCTACCTTCAAGCGCGACTTGGCCGCAGCTGATATCCCTTTCGAGGACGTCCGAGGCCGCCGTATTGACCTTCATGGGCCGCGCAAAACCTATGGCACCATGCTGGCTACGGCCGGCGTCTCGCCGCAAGTCGCGATGAAGCTGATGCGGCACAGCAACATGAAACTGGCCATGGGCGTGTATACCGATGTAGCCCAGTTGCCGATGATCGGCGAAGCGGCACGGCTGTCTTCGCTCACACTGCCCCAACCCGTTGCCGTCTCGAACCCCGCCGCGGCCGAATCTTCTGAAAAGCGTGCACAACTACGTGCACAAAGAGATGCACAAACAGGGATCGCGGCAAGTCCCGGCGAGTCGTCACCTGACGCGACGGGACAAACTTACGCGCATTGTAACGCTCTAAAAACTGGCGCTTTAGGGCACAAAAAAGCGCCCTGTGACATCACAGGACGCTTTCTTAAAATGGAGCGGGCGAAGAGACTCGAACTCTCGACATCTTCCTTGGCAAGGAAGTGCTCTACCAACTGAGCTACACCCGCAAACTGAGCGGCAAGAAGTAGGCCGCGAAGCGGTCCGGTCAACAGCTATTTTTCCGGGAATCCATTCCTCGGCTTTACCTCCGGCACCCCGGAACGAGCGAGTTCGTTCCGAGCCTCGGCCGGCAAGGGAATCCAACCGGCAGTCAACAGCCACCCCGCCGCGGCTTCACCGGCCAGATACTCCAACAACGGTTGCACCTGTGCAGCCAGTTCACGCCGATAAACCAGCCTCAGCGTGAGCCGTAGCGGGTAATCCCCCGCGTGCAAATCATGCGCGTCGGGCAGGTAGGCCGACCATCGGGCATCGGCGGAAACCGGCACCACCTTGAGCCCGGACGCGCGCGCGCCCTTCACAGACATCACCTCCAACACATTGGGATTCCTCGCCTCGGGCTTAAGGGGATCCGTTTGAACGCGGCGCAACGCCAGCCCGTCCCTGAACACACGCTCGCCCAGAACCCGCCGCCGAAACAGGTCCGACCCGATGCCGTCGGCCGGATCAGGAGCCACTGCCTCAACCGGGCGGCCCGCCCAAGGTTCGGCCGAGCCCAGATCCCCCCAGCGCACGGTCGCCGTCCGATCGCGGGGGCCGAAAATCATCGCCAACTGCGGGAGCGATATCTTTGCCAACGGATTCTCTACCGCCACAGTCACCGCAACTGCGAAATAGGCCAGCGGACGCGAAATCAAGTTACCCCCGCCCTGCTCCTCCCGATCGGGTTCAACCACCAAGAGGCCGAAGTCGGCCGTGCCACGTTCGAGCCGCTCCCGCCCGGGAAGGCTACCGTCGAAGGTTACCCGCACACTCAGCCCGGCTCGACCGCCCGCTTCCAACAGACCGTCAGTCAGACCTGCACCCAGTAAATCCGAACCCACCACCCGGACTTCCGCGCAGGTCGGCCGCAACTCCATCACCGAGATTGAAAGCAACATTGCCCAACGTGCTGCCGGCATACTTCGAAGGCCGACATTCATCGGGCGCTACGCCTTCCGATCATCCGACTCGCCCAACACCAGCCGTTCTCCGGCAGGCGCGCTTTTGCCCGCTTTCCGCCCTGCCAAGCGCGAACTCTGTGCGGCATCGCTGTAGTAAGCGTAATTGTGCGTGTAGTAACCGTAATCCTCGCCCGAGTTCGGCGGCACTTGATTGAGCACAACCCCGAGCAGCGAGGTCTTCACGCCCGCGACGATTTGCTGCGCGCGCAAGACCATCGCGGCCGGATTTCGCCGGTGCTGCACCAAAAGCAGGGCACCATCCATCGCCCCAGCCAACACACTGGCATCGCTAACACCGATGATCGGCGGCGAATCAAAGAGGATTTTATCGTAGCGCCCGCGAAGGGTCGCGATCAACTCAGCCAGTCGGTTCGCGTAAACCATGCTCAGGGTGAAGCCGGACGCGCCGCCGCTGGGAATGAAGTCCAACCCGGGGGAGATCGCCGGTTGAAGCACCGCCTCGAGAGGCTGCGCCCCGGTCAGCAGTTCACTCAGACCGGGCGACTTCGGGCGGCTGCCCAAGCGATGCTGCGCGGGGCGGCGCAAATCGCCATCGATCAATACCACCCGTTCGCCGCCGGCCGCCATCAGGCGGGCGAGGCGGTGGACCGTCGTGCTCTTGCCCTCCCCGGGGCCCGCCGAAAGCACCACAAAGCATGCGGGTTTCCCCGGCGGCAGGGCCAAGTTGAGGTTCGTGTGCAAGACCCGGTAGGGCTCGCTGTCCGCCGGATCCGGATCCGCCGTGGCGGCCAAGGGATCCGCCTGAAACGGGATAATGCCAAGCACCGGAGAACCGAGCCGCTTTTCAACGTCGGCGACGTCCCGGAAGCTGGTGTCAAAATACTCCAGCAGCACGGCGGTGCCGACCGCGAGCACGACGCCGAAGAGTCCGGCAAAGGCGAGATTGAGCGGCCAGCTCGGCCGGCTCGGGAAACGCGCCGGCTCGGCCGTGTTGAGAATCTCGATCGTGCGCTTGGGCACCTGAAAATCGATTTCGCGCTGGCGAAGCGTGAGCTTCAATGTGGTCAACAGGCGGGTTTCATCATCGAGCTTTTGCGCCGCCTCCTCGAAGGGTCTCATGCGGTCTCGCGCCGAGAGAATCTGGTCCACCTTGGCTTGGGCGAGTTGGCGCTTGAGTTCGGTCACCCGGGAATCGGCTTCTTTGTAGGAAATTTCGAGCGAGTTCTCAAAACCGCGAAGTTGGGCGTCGAGCTGCTCTTTGATCTTGGCGCGGTTGTCGACCGCCGACACCAAGTCGGGATG
>CALSBN010000324.1:0-4106 GCA_943373185.1 Opitutus sp. GAS368
ATCATTTCGCGATTTGTCCGGTTCCAAGTTTTGAACCATCCAATCCGATTCCGCGCGTTACGGACCGAGCACGAGTGAAGTTGTGATCGCGGTGGGGCGGTTGGCGGCGGCGCAAGTTGCTGGACGCGATCCGCAGTGGTTGGTTTTGATTGCTGCAATGAGTGACGTGGTAAGCCAGGTCGATTTGTGGCTCGGAAAACTTACCCACCTCCGCGCGGGTAACGGAAAATCCACCGATGGCGTGAGCGGTCCCGCTCCGCACAAGCCGCTTCTCCTTCTCTCGATTCTCGATCTTGCGGAGTCCGGAAAACTTGCGGGTCGCGTTATCACGCGAACGCCCGAATTGGTTCTGCGCTTTCGAGAACTTGGCACTTTAGTCGCGGATCGTTGGCCGACGCGCTTGGACCTGCGCCTGCCGTTCTATCATCTCAAAACTCAGGGCTTCTGGCAGGCGTTCACGGTTGAGATGCGTCCGGCCCAAGCGTCCGACAGCTGCATGGCAATCGAACTCGATCCGGTGTTCTTCGCGCTTTTGGCCGATCGCGATTTTCGGATGAAGGCCCGGCTCGTATTGGTTTCCCGCTACTTTAACCAGGTGGAGCAGGCCGCCTTGTTCGAGTTCCTCGGCGTGGTCATCGGAGGTTCTGCCCGCGACGCGGGTCAGATTTTGGCCAAGGCTTTGGTGGATGGAAAACGCAAAGGACGTAGCGCCCGCTTCCAAGTTCGAGTGGTGGACGACTATTTTCATACGTGCGCGCTGACCGGCTACCGTTGTTTCACGGCGGCCGGATCGAGCATCGTGGACGCAGCCCATATCGAAGGCTGGGCAGCAACGCAGAACGACGAGCTGACCAACGGCCTCGCCCTGTCGAAAAACGCTCATTGGATGTTTGACGCCGGGCTTTGGGCGGTCGACTCGAGCCTGCGTGTGATCGTCCGCGCACATCGCTTTTCCGAGGTTGGGCCCGAAGCGCAACAGCTCCGCGCCTACGCTGGGCGTCATCTTCAGTTTGATCCGAAGGCGAAACTTCGTCCGTCCTTGGAATCGTTGCGCAGACACCGTGAGCGTCTGCATGTCTGACTCGATATCTGCCGAGGCGAAATCTCACCCCATCTGAGGCTCTCTGGAGCACTGAAGTTTGGTTGGTTCCTTTTCCAATCACGCCGACTGAGAGGCCAGGTTCCGCACGCTCAAAACCTCATCCCGGCGCAGCGATTCCAAGTGCGATTCGGGCAACGTGAGCACGGCGAGCGTTTCGCCGATGGCGTTAAAAACTTCGACCGAATAACCCGGTTCGATAGCTGGCGCCGGAGCTGCGTGATGCTCAACAATGGTGGCCACGTCGCCACGGCGAATTCCTTCCGCCGGGAGATCGACGGTGAGCCCCACTCCGAGACCATTCACCGCACTTCAACGCCGACGGGGGTCTGTGCCGTGGTCAGAAACGTTTTCACCCACTCACCCTCTCCGCACACGGTCATACCGGAGAAGCGTTTGAACCACTGGCCGGCGGGAACGATGGGATTCGTATCGAGCCACGCGGCGAGCAGCCCCAGTTGGTCTGCGGAAATCGCACGTTCTTGAATTCGTGTCAGCAGATGCTGGAGGAGAGCCGGCGGAAGACTACGCCGGCGAACCTCAGGCATGGGTGCCGCCGTAGAACCCGCGCATGATTTCGGCGCGCAGCAGGGCGGCCTCTGCAGGATTTTCCGCTTTCGTCATTTGCTCGGCGAGCGACGTCAGCTCGGGACCACTCAAGCGGCGTTCGGCGTCGAGACGATAGGCAAATCGAATGACTTCGACTTGGTCGGACGGCGGCAGCGCCTCGATTTCTTTCATTACTTGGGTCGCAGTCACGGGCGGAACGAAGGTTGGTTGGATCAAGGTGTCAAACGACTGTTGGAAGACGCGGGCGGGTCACAGCCAGCGGCCCGATTCCGGCATCAAGTATTATGATCGGCGAGGTAGCGGGCACGGAGGATTTCGCGACGCGGCCGAGGGTCCCGGGGCAAAGAAACGCAACCGATCAAGTGTTCCAAGCCGGCGAGTGGACTTCCTAGCACGGCCTTAATGCTGAATGCGCCAACTTTCTTCGCCGCGCGGTGGGTGGCGACTTTCTTGGGCCTGGCTAGGGTCGCGGTGGGCATGAAGGGAACGGTGTTCGCGTCGGCTGCAGTGACAAGCCGGCAGAAGAGGATGTTGCCCGCGCGAGATAGCGGTGCTTGCTCCGCGACAACACGGCTTTCGCTAGTGGCATGATCTGCATCGTGGTCTGGAGCTGGCGCACCGCCTCCTCGCGTGTGGTCAGCGCATGCATCAAGCGTCCCTGAAGGGTCGGCCATGGGGGGGCGGCTTGAAAACACACCTTCATAGTTCGAGCCCTACGCTGGTCGTGCGTCGGGGTTTCGCGAATCCATTTTCGAAAGTGTTCATAACCGGAACGATTCAGTTCAGGTATTGTGATCGGCGAGGATGCGGGCACGGATGATTTCGCGGGGAGGGCGAGGATCGCGGGGCAGTGCGATTGAACCCATTACATGCTCAAGCCCGGCAAAGGGATTCCCCGGTGCCGCTTTGATGCCGTGGGCAAAAACTTTCGTCGTCGCGCGACGGGTGGCGACTTTCTTTGGCCTAGCTGGGGTCGCGGTGGGCATAGAGGAAACAGTGTTCGCGTCGGCTGAGGTGACAAGCCGGCAGACGAGGATGTTGCCCGCTCGGCGGCAATCTCGGTTAGCGACTCAATCGGCCAACTGCAGTGACCACGGCGGCGATGGCCGCCTCGATTTCCTCGGCGGTCGTGCTGACCCCTATCGAAAACCGCACCATTTGGCGCGAGGCGGCGCTCTCCGGCTTCATCGCGCGGACGACGTGAGACGGTTCGTCGGAATCGGCCAGACACGCCGAGCCGGCGGAGGCGCAGATACCGGCTTGGTCGAGCAACAGGAGCAACGCCTCGGATTCGATGCCGGGGAACGTGAGATTGGTGGTGTTGGGCAGACGCTGTTCAGATTGGCCGTTGCGCTCGGCGTTGGGGACGCGGGCGAGGAGTTCGGTCTCGAGGCGGTCGCGGAGGGGTTGGACGGTCGCGGCGTAGGCGGGCAGCTCGGCGCGGGCGAGCTCGGCGGCGCAGCCGAGGCCGGCGATCCCGGCGACGTTTTCGGTGCCGCCGCGCCGACCACGTTCCTGATGGCCGCCGTGGAGATGCGGCGCGAAGGGCGCACCTTTGCGGACGAATAGAGCGCCCACGCCTTTGGGGCCGCCCAGCTTGTGCGCGCTCAACGACAGGTAATCGATGGGAAGGGTTTTGAGGGCGATGGGGAGCTTGCCGGCGGCTTGCACGGCGTCGCAGTGAAACCGAACGCCGTGCTGTTGGCAGACCATCGCGATGTCGGCGACGGGAAAGAGCACGCCCGTTTCGTTGTTCGCCCACATAAGCGAGACGACGGCGGTGTCGGGTGTGATCGCGGCTTCGAGCGTGGCGAGATCAAGCAGGCCGTCGCGGTCCACCGGCAGGCGGGTGACGCGGTAGCCGTGTTTTTCGAGGAAGATCGTGTGATTGAGCACGGCGGAGTGCTCGACTGCGGACGTGATGATGTGTCGTTTTGATGGATCCGCGGAGAGCGCGGCGAGGAGCGCGGTGTTGTTGCTCTCGGTCGCGCTGCCCGTGAAGACGATTTCGCGGGAAGAGGCGCCGAGCAGGGCGGAGACGTAGCCACGGGCTTCCTCGATCACGCTTTTCAGCGAGGAGCCGAACACGTAGCTGCTGCTCGGATTGCCCCAGCGCTCGGTGAGAAAGGGGCGCATGACCTCGAACACTTCCGGGCGAAGCGGTGTGGTGGCGTTGTGGTCGAGGTAGATCACAGGCCGAGGTTCGGGCGCGTCCTCGTTTCGGTCAACGTTGCCGCGGGGACTGCGACTCGAATCCGGCCGCGCGGCTTCCCCCGGGGGTCGGCGGGGGGCGGGTCGGAGGCATGGTGCCAAGACATCGCTGACAGGGTAGTGTCAGGACATCGCTGACACTTGGCTAGGGGGCTATGCCATGGAAAAAAGAGACGAGAGAAGAGCAGCGCTGGCAGTTTGTCGGTGCGGTGCAGCGCGGTGAAGC
>CALSBN010000325.1:0-4087 GCA_943373185.1 Opitutus sp. GAS368
ATCGAAAAGGCCCGCGCCACCGCTTACGGCGCCCTCGGCGAGCAACTCAAGACGCTCGGCACCGCCCAGCTTCAACTCCAAGCCGAGGCCAGCAAACTCTCGACCGCCTTGCGCTCGACCTCCTTCGCCGGCAGCTGGGGCGAGCTCCAACTTCGCCGGGTCGTCGAGATGGCCGACATGCTGCCCTACTGCGATTTCTCGGAACAAGAAACCTCCGCGGCCGGCGGATTCCGCGCCGATCTTGTCGTCCGCCTCCCCGGCGGCCAACGCATCGTCGTCGACGCCAAGGCCCCGCTCGAATCCTACCGCGCCGCCGTCGATGCCACCGACGAAGCCACCCGCTCCGCCCGCCTCACCGAACACGCCCAAAAAGTCCGGGGTCACATCGACGCCCTCGGCGCCAAAAATTACTGGGAGCAGTTCCAACCCGCCCCCGAATTCGTTGTCCTTTTTCTCCCCGGAGACCACTTTCTCACCGCCGCGCTTACCGCCGATTCCAGTCTAATGGACCGCGCCCTCACCCGCCGCGTTCTGCTCGCCACGCCGACCACCCTGATCGCGTTGCTCAAGGCCGCCGCCTACGGCTGGCGCCAAGAATCGGTGTCCAAGAACGCCGACGAAATCAGCGCCCTCGGTCGCCAGCTCTACGATCGCATCACGACCTTCGCCGATCATCTTGAAAAAGTGGGCCGCGGGCTCGATGCCGCCGTGAAAGGCTACAACACCGCGATCGGCTCCTTCGAAGGCGCTCTCCTGCCCGGTGCGCGCAAATTTGCCGAACTCGGCGCCAAGGGCACCAAAGAACTCACCGCACCGGCCGCCATCGAGACCGCCGCCCGCGACCTCACCAACCGCGCATGATCCGACCGGACACCGATACCCCAGCGCCCGACGCGCCTTCGATTCACGGCACCTGGCAGATGATCCGCGCCGAACTTGCCGGAGAGCCCGCCCATGCCCTCGTGGTCGAGCACACCACCCTCGAGATCACCGGCGACCGTTACTTCGTCCGCTACGACCGCGAGGTCGCTGATCGCGGGCGCATCTCCTTTGTATCCGGCGAACCGCATTCGACCCTCACCCTGCGAGGCACGGAGGGCCCAAACGCCGGCCGCTCCATTCCGGCAATTTATCAAGTCAGAGGCGATCTTCTCCGCATCTGCTACGGCCTCGACGGTGAACCTCCGGCCGCCTTTGCCAGTCCGCCCGGATCACCCCGGTATCTCGCCACTTACCGCCGCAAAAAGTAGGGCAAGGTCTTCGACCTGCCCTCCACATTCCACGCCTCACCCCCGCGCGCGCCACCCAGCATGCACCTCTCCGCTCTTTACCTTTACCCCGTAAAATCGCTCGCCGGTGTCTCCGTCCCCTCCGCGTCGCTCGACGCTTACGGCCTTGTCGGTGACCGCCGTTTCCTCGTCATCGACGACACCGGCCGCTTCCTCACCCAACGCACCCTCCCGCGCATGGCACTCATCGCCACCGCCCTCGACGCCACCCACCTCACCCTCTCCGTCTCCCCCTCTCACCTTCCCTCCGTCTCCGCCCCGTCCTCCATCCGCATCCCCCGCGCCCCCGATCCCACTGCGCCGCTCCGCTCGGTCAGCGTTTGGAAAAGCGAAAACCTCCTCGCCGAAGACTGCGGCGACGAGGCCGCCGACTTTCTCTCCTCCTTCTTCGCCACGCCCTGCCGCCTCGTCCGCCAAGGCCCCGCGTTCCACCGTCCGATCCTGAAACCCACCGCGCTTCCCGGCGACGTCGTCTCGTTCGCGGACGGTTACCCGCTCCTCGTAATCAACGACTCCTCGCTCGCCGACCTCAACGACCGCCTGATCGCCCGTGGATCCGAGGCGCTCCCGATGGACCGCTTCCGCCCCAACCTCGTGATCACCGACGCCCCCGCCTTCGCCGAAGACACCTGGCCTCGCATCAAGATCAACGACGCCGTCCTTCGCGCCGGCGGCCCCTGCCCCCGCTGCAGCATGACCACCGTCGACCAAGTCACCGGCACATTCGAGGGTCCCGAGCCACTCCGCACCCTCGCCACCTATCGACGCGACGCCACCGACTCGACCCACGTCAACTTCGGCCAAAATCTCATACCCGAAACCAGATCCGCCACCCTCCGCGTCGGCGATACCGTCACCTTCCCATGAAATCATTCACCCCGTTCTTCGCCCTCCTCGTCTTCATGTTCGCCCCGACCGCCCACGCCGCTCCCGCCGACGACCTCGCCCGCTGGCAACAGCACGCGCAGAACGTCACCATCATCCGCGACAATTGGGGCATCGCCCACGTCTACGGAAAGACCGATGCCAACACCGTCTTCGGCCTCCTTTACGCCCAAGCGGAAGACGACTTCAACCGCGTCGAAATGAACTACGTCAACGCCATGGGCCGTCTCGCCGAGATCGAGGGCGAAAAAGAACTTTATCGCGATTTACGCATGAAGCTCTTCATCGACCCGGTCGAACTCCGCGCCAAATACACCGCCAGCCCCGCGTGGCTGCGCGATCTCATGGACGCCTTCGCGGACGGCTTGAACTTCTATCTGCACACGCACCCCAAGGTGCGCCCAAAACTCATCACGCGCTTCGAGCCGTGGATGGCCCTCTCGTTCACCGAGGGCAGCATCGGCGGCGACATCGAGTCCGTCTCCCTCAAAAACCTCGAGGCCTTCTACGGACCCCGCGCCGCCGCCAAACCTGCGCCCGCCCTCACCCGCGCCGGCTCCGACCACGCCGCGCCCCTCGAGGCCCAAGGCTCCAACGGCTTCGCCATCGCCCCCGCCAAATCCGCCTCCGGCCACGCCCTGCTCCTCATCAATCCCCACACGTCGTTTTACTTCCGTCCCGAGATCCACGCCATCAGCGAGGAGGGTCTCAAAGCCTACGGCGCCGTCACTTGGGGCCAGTTCTTCATCTACCAAGGTTTCAACGACCGTCTCGGCTGGATGCACACCTCCAACGGCGCCGATGTCATCGACGAATACCTTGAGACCGTCGTCGAAACTCCCGCCGGCCCCACCTACAAATACGGCACCGAGACCCGGCCGTTCGTTGCCAAGAAAATCGTCCTCCCCTACCGCTCCGCGCCCGCCGCCGACGGCGCCACCACGATGAAAGAGCGCACCGTCACCGCCTATTTCAGTCACCACGGTCCGGTCATCCGCGAAGAAAACGGCCGCTGGATCGCCGTGAAAATGATGAACGATCCAGTCCCCGCCCTCACCCAATCCTACCAGCGGACCAAGGCCCGCACATACGCCGAGTTCACCAAGGTGATGGAACTCCGCACCAACACCTCCAACAACACCGTCTACGCCGACGCCGACGGCAACATCGCCTACTTCCACGGCAACTTCGCCCCGCGCCGCGATCCCAAATTCAACTGGAAGAAACCCGTGGACGGCTCCGACCCCGCCACCGAATGGCAAGGTCTCCACTCCATCGACGAAACCATCCGCCTCTTCAACCCCGCCAACGGTTGGATTCAAAACACCAACAACTGGCCCTTCTCGGCCGCCGGCCCCCACAGCCCACGCGTCCAAGATTTTCCCGCCTACCTCTGGACCACGCCCGAGAACGCCCGCGGCCTCAACGCCGTCCGCGTGCTCACCGGCAAATCCGCCTTCACCCTCGATTCTCTGATCGCCGCCGCTTACGACCCCGCGCTCCTCGCCTTCGAACGGCTCTTGCCCGCGCTCTTCGCGTCCTTCGACGCCCTCGCACCCGCCGATCCTCAACGCGCCGCCTTGGCAGATCCCATCGCTGCGTTGCGCGCTTGGGACCACCGCGCCGCCGTCGATTCCGTTCCCACCACTCTCGCGATCCTTTGGGCCCAGTCCTTCGGCACGCTTCTCAGCGAAGCTCGCAGCCGCGATCTCGTCGTCGTCGATCACATCCTCGCCTCGACCACCGCCGCCCAACACCTCGACGCCCTCACCCAAGTCGTCGCCCGCCTCACCCGCGACTTCGGCACGTGGAAAACTCCGTGGGGCGAGATCAACCGCTTCCAACGCATCTCCGGCGATATCACTCAAAAATTCGACGACTCGGCGCCCAGCCTGCCGATCGCTTTCGCCCCG
>CALSBN010000326.1:0-4036 GCA_943373185.1 Opitutus sp. GAS368
CCCCCGTCCCCCCCGCCCGCCAACCCCTCGCCCCTAAACTCCCCATGCCCCGTCTCCCCCTCTCTCCTTCTCTCATTCTCTCCCTCTTCCTCTTCTTCTTCTTCTTCTCCGCCTTCTCCCTCTCCGCCGCCACGACCCGCCCGCCCAACGTCGTCATCTTCCTCGCCGACGACGCCGGCTGGGGTGACTACAGTTTCAACGGCAACACCTCCGTCCGCACGCCCCACATCGACTCCATCGCCACCGGCGGCGTGAGCTTTGATCGCTTTTTTGTCCAACCCGTCTGCGCTCCCACCCGCGCCGAATTCCTCACCGGCCGCTACCACCCCCGCACCGGCGTGCGCGGCGTTTCCACCGGCCTCGAGCGTCTCGACCTCGACGAAAAAACTCTCGCCGACGCCTTCAAAGCCGCCGGCTACGCCACCGGCGCTTTCGGCAAATGGCACAACGGCAGCCAATGGCCCTACCACCCCAAAGCCCGCGGCTTCGACGAATATTTCGGCCACTCCTCCGGCCATTGGGGCGAATACTTCGACGCGCCCCTCGAGGAAAACGGCCGCATGGTCCGCACCTCCGGCTACATCGTCGACGTCTGCACCGACCGCGCCCTCGACTTCATCCAACGCCATCGCGCAAAACCGTTTCTCTGCTACGTGCCCTTCACCACGCCCCACTCCCCGTGGGCCGCGCCCGCCGCCGACTGGGCGCGCTTCAAGGATAAACCCATCGCACAAACCGCCACCGACCCCGCCCGCGAAAAACTCGACGAGACCCGCTGCGCCCTCGCCATGATGGAAAACCAAGACGCCAACGTCGGCCGCATTCTCCGCCGCCTCGACGAACTCGGCGTCGCCGAAAACACCATCGTCGTCTACTTTAGCGACAACGGCCCCAATTCTTTCCGCTACAACGGCGGCATGAAAAACCGCAAAGCCTCCACCGACGAAGGCGGCGTGCGTTCCCCGCTTTGGATCCGCTGGCCCGCCAAACTTCCCGCCGGCCACACGATCCCCGAGATCGCCGGCGCCATCGACCTGCTCCCGACCCTCACGTCTCTCGCCGGCATTCCCCGCGTCGGCACCAAACCGCTCGACGGCCGCGATCTCTCCCCGTTGCTCCTGAAACAAAATCGTCCGTGGCCCGAGCGCATGATCTTCAACGCCTGGAACGGCAACGTCAGCGTGCGCACCCAACGCCACCGCCTCGACGCCCAGGGCCAGCTCTACGATCTCGTCGCCGATCCCGGTCAGACCACGCCGCTCAACCCCCGCGAAACCGCCCTCGTCGCCGACCTCACTGCGGCCGTCCAGACCTTCCGTCGCGACGTCCTCGCCGAGCTCCCCACGCCCGCCGGCGCACGCCCGCGCGCACGCGCCGCCGCCAACAACAACGCCGTCGATCCGCGCCCGCTCCACGTCGGCTATCGCGAGTTCCCCATCACCATGCTCCCCGCCCGCGACGGCGAGCCGCAGGGCGGCGTCAAACGCAGCTCCAACGCCCCGAACAGTTCCTATTTCGTAAACTGGAAATCCCGCGACGACCGCATGGTCTGGAACGTCGAGGTCGTCACCGCCGGCCGCTACACCGTCACGATCGACTACACCTGCCCGCTCCCCGACGCCGGCGCGACCGTCGAACTTTCCCTCCACGCCGCCCGCCTCACCGGCAAGGTCGCCCCCGGCTGGGACCCTCCGCTCTACACCAATCAAGACACCCTTCCGCGGCCCGCCGGCGAATCGCAGATGAAGGAATTCCGCACTCTCGCCCTCGGCGAGATCACCCTCCCGGCCGGAGCCGGCCCCCTCGTCCTCCGCGCCCTCGAGATCCCCGGCCAATCCGTGATGGATCTCCGCCGCCTCACCCTCACGCTGCTGCCCTAAAAATACCCCGAGGTCTGGGCACCTTCTCCTCCGAAAGCCACCTGCCGATGAAAAAGAAAAACCTTCCCACCCGGCGAACCGCCGCCGCGAAAACGAAACCCGGCGATCTTGCCGCGCTCATCGTCGAAGTCCGCGACCTCATCCACTCCGCCCGGCGTGGCGTGGCCTCGGTGGTGGATACGTTTCAGGTGATGACCAATTTCGAAATCGGTCGGCGCATCGTGGAGCACGAGCAAAAAGGCGCGAAGCGGGCCGCGTATGGCGCGGAAGTGCTCAAGGAACTCTCCACGCGACTGGAGGCGGAGTTCGGGCGGGGATTCTCCCTGGTGAATTTATCGAACATGAGGCGTTTTTTCCTCTTGTGGCAGGAGCGGGCTCAAATTCTTCAGTCAACGACTGAAAAATTGAGCCTGACCTCATCACAGAGTCGCTCCGCTCCCGGCCGATCGGCAATTGTTCAGGCAGCGACTGAAAAATCTGGATCATCACCGTTTTGCCTTAGCTGGACGCACTACGTGGAACTGCTCGGCATCAAAGACCCGGACGAACGCAGCTTCTACGAAATCGAGTCGGCCAACTCCGGCTGGAACGTCCGCGAACTCAAACGTCAAAAAGCTTCCTGCCTCTACGAGCGCCTCGCCCTCAGCCGCGACAAGGCGGGCATCAAGCGCCTCGCCCGCGAAGGCCAACTCATCACGAAGCCCGAGGATCTTTTCAAAGAACCGCTCGTCTTGGAATTTCTCGGCCTGAGAGATCGAAGCCGTTTTTCAGAGTCCGACCTCGAATCCGCGCTTATCAGCCACCTCGAAAAATTCCTCCTCGAACTCGGCAAGGGCTTCCTCTTCGAGGCCCGGCAGAAGCGTTTCACCTTCGATGGCGACCACTACTTCCTCGACCTCGTCTTCTACAACCGACTCCTGCGCTGCTACGTCGTCATCGACCTCAAGCTCGACAAGCTCACCCATCAGGACCTCGGCCAGATGCAGATGTATGTGAACTACTATGATCGTGAGGTGAAACTACCGGGAGAAAATCCCACCATCGGCCTGCTGCTGTGCAAAGAAAAGAAGGACGCCATCGTGAAGCTCACCTTACCGAAGGACGCCAACATCCACGCCAAAGACTACCAACTTTATCTGCCGTCCAAAGAAATTCTCCGCCAAAAACTGCTCGATTGGGCCGACGAAGCCGAGATCTCCGACAAAACTCCCAACCGGAAAAATTCCGCCCGATGAACTCTCCCTCCGCCCCGCTATCCGCCGCCCTCCTTCGCCCCCTCTCTCTTTCCCTCCTTCTCCTCGTCTCCGTCTCTGCGACCGCCGCCGCGCCCTCCGCGGTCGCCAGCCGCCCGCCCAACATCATCTATCTCCTCGCCGACGACCTCGGCTACGGTGACCTCGGGAGCTACGGCCAGAAACTCATCCGCACGCCGCGCCTCGACCGCATGGCGCAGGAGGGCATCCGTTTCACCCAACACTACGCCGGCGCGCCCTCGTGCCAGCCTTCACGCACCGTCCTCTTCACCGGCCTGCACGGCGGCCACGCCCCCATCCGCGCCAACAGCAAACTCCCCCTTCGCGCCACCGACCGCACGTTCCCCTCCGCACTCAAGGCCGCCGGCTACGCCACCGGAGCCGTCGGCAAATGGGGCCTCGGCGAACTCGGCAGCACGGGCGCGCCCGCCGCCCAAGGCATCGACGAATTCTTTGGCTACATCGACCAGACCCACGCCCACACCCATTACCCCGATCACCTTTGGAAAAACGGCCAGCGCGTCGAAATCCCGGAAAACAAAAACGGCGGCCGGGCGGTCTACGCCCAAGACCTGTTCATCCGCGAAACGCTCGATTTCGTCCGCCGCCATCAGGATCGCCCGTTCTTCTTCTTCGGCGCCTTCACCGCGCCACACGCCGAGGTTGCGGTCCCCGCCGATTCGCTCGCCGAGTATCGCGACCGCTGGCCCGAGCCCAAACCGTTTCCCGGCGGGAAAACTTACGCCCCCCAGCGCGAACCCCGCGCCGTCCGCGCCGCGATGATCACCCGCCTCGACCGCGACCTCGGCCGCCTGCTCGACCTGCTCGACGAACTCAAACTCTCCGAGAACACCCTCATCATCTTCACCAGCGACAACGGCCCGATCACCGCCGGCGGCCAAG
>CALSBN010000327.1:0-4034 GCA_943373185.1 Opitutus sp. GAS368
CGCGCCCGCATCCTTCAGCGAAAAATAGATGTGACCGCTGCCCTGCGCCCTAACGTTCGAGACCTCGCCCCGCACCCACGACGACCCGATGCCGCCTTCGAGCAAGGTCTTCACCCGCCGCGTGAACGCGCTCACGCTCGCCACCCGCGCATCGTCCTCCGTCTCCTTTGCCCCAAGCTTTGAAGCAACGATTCGCGGGGCATCATCCCGGTAGTCTCCCGATTTTGGCAGCGGCATCGACCGAGCGTGCCGACCGCCGCTCCGCACCGTCAAGTCCGGGCACTGCCGGTTACCGTCGCGAAATTCGCGCGGACTTTCCAGTGAACCAAAAAACCTCTCGCCACGGTCACGAGCGCTGAAAAGCGTCTTCCGATGCGCCCATTCTTTCCGAACTTTACGATCTTCTGCACCGTTCTCGCGCTTTCTCTCCCGACTCTGCGTGCCGCCGAGCCTTCGTCCCTCGGCGGAGAACCCCTCGGCTACTACTTGCCCGGCGGCACATCCTACGATCCCACCGTGCCCACGCCCGAGCAGTTCTTCGGCTTCAACCTCGGGGCTTGGCATCTGCGCTCCGATCAAATCGAGGCTTACCTGCGCGCCGTCGCCGCCGCCGCGCCCGGACGCGTGAAGATCGAGATCATCGGCCGCACCCACGAGTTCAAACCGCTCGTCGTGGCCCTTATCACTTCTCCCGCCAACCACCGCGACCTTGAGCGGATCCGCAGCGATCACCTCGCCCTCTTCGACCCCGCGAAACACGCCGGCCTCGATGTCGCGAAAATGCCCGTCGTCATCAACATGGGATACAGCATCCACGGCAACGAACCCAGCGCCGTAAACGCCGTGCCCGCCGTGGTCTACCATCTGGCCGCGGGCCAAGGTGAAAAAATCGACGCCCAACTGCGCGACGCCGTTATCGTCCTCGAAGCCCTGCGCAACCCGGACGGCTCGGACCGTTTCGCAAATTGGGTCAACAGCAACAAAGGACGCGTCCTCGTCGGCGATCCCCAGAGCCGCGAGCTTAATGAGACCTGGCCCCGCGGCCGGCTCAATCATTTCGGCTTTGACCCCAACCGCGACTGGCTTCCCCTCGCCCACCCCGAGGCCCGCGCCCGCAACGAACTCTTCCACCGCTGGCGCCCCTCTGTGCTCACCGACCATCATGAGATGGGCACCAACAGCACCTTCTTTTTTCAACCCGGCGTCGCTACCAGAAATAATCCGCTCATCCCGCGCATCGTCCTCGATCTCAATGCGCGCATCGCCCAATACCACGCGAACGCCTTCGACGCCCGCGGTGTGCTCTACTACGCGGGCCAGGGCTTTGACGACTTTTACCCGGGCAAAGGCTCCACGTTCCCCAAGGTTCACGGGACCGTGGGAATTCTCTTCGAGCAGGGCAGCTCCCGCGGCCACCTGCAGGAAAGCGTCAACGGCCCGCTGACGTTTCCTTTCACCATCCGCAATCAGGTCATCGCTTCGTTTAGCACGCTCGAAGCCGCCGTCGCCCTCCGTCCCGAGTTGCTGACCATGCAGAGAAATTTCACCGGCGAGGCACTCGATCTGGCCCGCCAGTCCCCGGTCAAAGCCCACGTATTCGGCGACGACGGCGACCCCGCCCGCGCCTGGGCGCTGCTCGACTTGCTCAGCCGCCACCGCATCGAGGTGCGCGCGCTCGGTGCCGAGCTCACGGTCGATGGCAAAAAGTTTACCCCCGGTCACGCTTGGGTCGTGCCCTCCGAGCAACCGCAGCACCGCTTTATCACCGAGATTTTTTCTCGCCGCACGCAGTTTGAAGACGAGGTTTTCTACGACGTATCTGCGTGGAACCTACTGCTCGGTTTCAACGTTCCCCACGCCACCCTTACCACGGTGCCCACCCTCGGCGACGCCGTGCCCGCGAAGCCCGTATTCCCGTCCGGCCAACTTGTCGGCGGCCACTCCACCTATGCCTATCTCTTTTCGTGGACCGGCTACTACGCGCCCCGAGCCCTCCTCCGCCTTCAAAAAGCCGGCATTTTGACGAAGGTCCTCAAGTCCCCCATCGAAGCCAAGACGGCGGCGGGTCGCACCGCGTTTGGCTACGGCAGCATCCTCGTTCCCGTTGGCCTGCAACCCGCCCGCGCCAAGGAAATCGCCGCAATCGTCGACACCATTACGCGGGAAGATGCCATCACGGTCCATGGGGTCGCGACCGGTTACACGCCGGCCGGCGTTGACCTCGGTAGCTCATCCTTCGTCACCCTTGAAACCCCGCGGGTTGCTCTGGTCACCGGCGAAGGCGTCACCGCCCTCGACATCGGCGAGGCTTGGCACCTGCTCGACACCCGCGTCGGTCTTGCCACTACGCTCCTTGACGTGATTCAGCTCCGCACCGCCAGTTTTGATCGCTATACCGCGATCGTCCTCGCCGACGGTCTTTACGAGCGAAGCATCACCGGCGAAACCTTGGACAACCTCAAACGATGGGTTCGCGACGGCGGCACGCTCGTCGCGATGGGCCGAGCCGCCGAGTGGGCGGCAAAGAACGAACTCATCCGCGCCGATTTCGGTCGCGAGTCAGCCTCTTCGGTTCGCGCCGAACCCACCGCCGTCAAACGCATCGCTTACGCCGATGCAGAGAATCGTGAAGCCTTGAAACTCGTTTCGGGCGCGATTTTTGAAACCAAAATCGATCCCTCCCACCCGCTTGGCTTCGGCTATAGCGGCGATTCGCTTCCGTCCTTCCGCGACACCGCAATTGTGATACGCCCCACGCGCACGGCTTGGGAAAACCCGGTGATCTACACCGAAAAACCGCTCCTCGCCGGCTACGCCTCGACGGCAAACCAACAGGCAATTGCCCAGTCTGCCGGCGTCATCGCCACACCGAACGGTGCAGGCGTGGTCGTGATCATGACCGACAACCCAAATTTTCGCGGATATTGGTATGGGGGAAATAAGCTCTTTCTAAACGCTCTCTTCTTTGGACCCGTCATCCGGCCTGTCCGCCCGCGCGGCGGCGAAGAAGAAGCCCATTGAGCCCCCGTCCGGCAGCGATCACACGAGCACCCGCAAGTGCGTCGGAGGAATTTGGTGCCCCCGTCCGGAATTGAACCGGAATCCAGCGTTTAGGAAACGCTTGCTCTATCCATTTGAGCTACGGGGACCGATGCCTACCAAATGCAAAGTCCGCCGAATCGACGACCATTTCGATCAAAAAATGTGCCGTTGACAACCCCTGCACCCCGACAAGCCTCACCCACTAATTTACAGATATGAGCACTACCGAGACCACCACCCAAACGCTGACACCGGACCAGATTCCATTCACGACGCCCGACGTCATGCGCCACTTCGTAACTGATACCGGCAAGATTCTGCCGCGCAAATACACCCATCTTTCGGCGAAACATCAGCGGGCGATTACAAAGACGCTGAAGCACTCGCGTAACATGCTGCTCGCCAAGTAAGCCGACCGTTACGCTCACACTTTCAGGCCGGAGTCGTTTGCTCCGGCCTTTTTCATGCCATGCCGCGAAAGCCCGCCGCTCAGATTCTCAAAGGGACCCCGAGAAATCTGGAACTCCTTGTCCGTCGCCTGCGCGCCGGTGACATCGTTGGGGTTCCAACCGAAACGGTTTATGGCCTCGCCGCCGACGCCTTGAATCCGAATGCCTGCCGCAAGATATTCAAAGCGAAAGGCCGACCTGTCTCCGACCCCCTAATCGTTCATCTTCATTCCGCCCGCGACCTCGCTAAGGTCGCAGTCGCCAATTCCGCCGCACTGAAGCTGGCGGAGACGTTTTGGCCCGGGCCGCTCACTCTCGTTTTGCCGAAACTGGCGGTTGTGCCATCGATCGTTTCTGCCGGGTTGCCTAGCGTGGCCGTCCGCGTTCCGGCGCACCCGCTGTTCCGCCGACTTCTAAAGCTCGTCGGACGACCCCTTGCAGCACCAAGCGCCAATCCCTTCGGTTATATCAGCCCCACGACGGCCGAGCACGTTCGCAGCGGACTCGGAACAAAGATTCGCTACATTCTGGATGGTGGCGCCT
>CALSBN010000328.1:0-4000 GCA_943373185.1 Opitutus sp. GAS368
GAGGAGGGCGAGCGCGTAGGCGATCTCGAGGGCTTCCCACGGCTCGCCGGAGCGGCGCGGGCCGTCGCCGAGGCGAAGATTGTCGCCGTTGGGAAAGCGAAAATCGGTGAGGCGAACGAGAGAAAGCGGAAACGCGGCCACGCCTTCGAGCGGAACTGCGGGCGGAGTTTGGCGGCGGAGGAGCGCGGCGAGAAAGGCGACGCGGCCGGAGACGCCAACGGAGTATTGGAACGATTCGGGCCAGATGCCGCCGGACTCCCGGAAAATGCGCATGACCTTTTTGAGCGAGTCCTGGTTGGGCGAATCTTTGTGGGTCAGGTAGGCGAGCAGGTCGGCGCGCTCGGCAGGGTCGTCGACGGCGAGGGCGTTGACGGCGAGACACGGCATCTCGAGGACCGGGTGGTTGCTGTTGATTTGGCCGTGCTCGACGATCAGGCGGGCGTAAGCGCGGAAGACGGCTTGGGCGACGGCGAAGTCGAAAGCGACGGGTGCGCGCGTGACGACGTCGTGGACGCGGACGCCGCGCACGAGCCAGGGATGGAGAAAATCGTAGAGGATCGGGAGCTGGGCGCCGACGGCGCGGGCTTCGTAGAGGACGTCGCCGGGGTAAACGATGCCGCCGCTTTCGGTGGCGTCGTTGCGCGGCATGAGAGCGAGGGCACGCGTGGCGGTGGAGAGAATGTCGGCGGCACAGCGCGCGTAGGATTCCTCGCCGGTGAGATAGAAGAGAACGGCGCAATCGGTGCCGATGTGGAGATAGCGTTGCAGGCTGTGGTTGCGGCGATTTTCGGGCGTGCTGGCCATGTTGCCGCCGATGAGCGCGAAGGTCGGGTGGCGCGAGGAATCGGTGGGATGCGCGACGAAAGGAAGGCCGCGGAGAAACGCATCGGGATCGCGCGCGTGCGCGGCGATGGAGTCGGCGACGCGGGCCTTCATGGCGACAAAGACGGACTGCGCCCACGGCTGCGTTTCGATCTTGGAAAGAATCGACGCACGGTCGGCGGCGGTGACCCAGATCATGGGGCGTTGGAGTGTTCCATCGGCGGAAGTGCGCGCCGGCGTCGATGCGGACGAGGGCTGGCCAAACGCGGTGACGGCAAGCCCAAGGGTGACGAGGAGGGACCACGCGCACGAAAAAACCTGGAACCGAGTGCGGCGATCAGCAGGGAGGGAAGGGGGCATGAATCAGGGCCGAGTGGCGGATGCTGGTTTTCCGGGCACGCGGTGAATTGTGCCGGTGACGACGCGAGTAACTTCCGTGCCGGTCGCGTCTAGGAGACGGCAGGTAAGCTCGATGATTGTGGCGGGGGCGAGGGTGGGAATGGTCAGGCGGAGGCGTCGTGGGTCGGCGAGGACTTGGGCTTGGGTCACGGGGAGCGCGCGCTCGTTGATGCGGGGGCTGCCGTAGCTGGCGGTGCGTTTCAGTTCCCAGACTTTTACCGTGTATCGGGCTAGGTCGGACGCGGTGGCGGCGGTGAGGGCTTCGCTGAAGGTGAGTTCGATCCCGCCCGGGATGATGTGCCAATCCGTGGGCAGAGTGGCGGGGAGGCCGGTGGGGCGCAGGCGGTAAAAGCCGCCTTCTTGTTCGGTTTGCGACGTGGCCCACGCTGACAGGCCGCAGAGGTAGAGCTGACCGTTGGTCGGATGCAGGCGGCCTCGCATGATGCCCGTGGGGAAGTCGGGAATCGGCAGGCGGCAGAGCGCGCCTTGGGCGGAGTCGCCGGTGCCGTCGGCGAACACAATCTCGAGGCGGCCTTGGCCGTAGGAGAGATTGATGAGCGCGCCGTCGAGGGCGCCCCACTTGGGGCTGTTGATCCAGAGCAATTCGGCGGGGGAGCGGTCGATGGCTTTGTCCACCCAGAGCAGCGGCGGGGTCATCGCGGAATCGGCGGTGTCGGCCGGAGCGTCGTAGCTCCACATGTTGCCGAAGAACTTTCCGGGGGTGACGCGGTTGATGCGGTTCATCGGCATCCAATGGCCCTCCTGATCGGTGACGAAGAACGAGCCGTCGAGGTTGATGCATACGCCGTTGGCGGCGCGGAAACCGCGGGCGAGGATTTCGGTTTTGGTGCCGTCGGCGGAAATCTTCAGGAGCGTGCCATGGTGTGGAACGAGGGGCGTGCGGGCGTGGCGGGCGCTTTTGGCGTAGTAGAAGTTGCCCGCGGCGTCGGTCTGCAGGCCCATCGCGAACTCGTGGAAATGATCGGTGACTTGGTGGTCGCTGTTGATGTTCTCGTAAAAGTCCGTCTCGCCGTCGCCGTTGAGGTCGCGCAGGGCGACGAGTTGGTCGCGGCAGGTGACAAAGATTTCGGAGCCTCGGAGCTTGAGTCCGAGCGGTTGAAATAGGCCGGAGGCGATGCGGCGCCAGGTGACGTAGGGGGACGCGCCGTCGATGCCATCAACGCGCCACACGTCGCCATCCCACGTGCAGACGAACACAGATTGGCCGTCAGGAGTGAAGTCGAGGCCGCTGGGGCGAAGGCGGGCGCGCCACGGATTGGTCTGGGGGAGGGCGAAGCGATCCCACGCGAAGGGCCCCGAGGCGTTGCTCTGCACGACCGGGGTCTCGATGGCGTCGGCCCAGCGGGCGGGACTGCCCCGGGTGAACGGTGCGAGGTCGCGCGGGGCGGCGGCGGTGGCGGCAAAGGCCCCGAGGCCGGAGGTGCCGGCCTTCGCGAGGCGCACGGCGAGGCGCAGGGGAGTGGCCGCAGCGGGAATCCGCAGGGTGACGAAGGCGGGGTCGGAGGTGGTGGTGACGGCGGGCGAATCGGACCACGCGACGGCGGTGCCGGCATTGGCGACGCGGACGAGGAGATCGCGCGAGGACTTTTCGACGTTGAGCGTGCGGACGAAGACGGGTTGGTCACGGAGTGTTTCCAAGTCGTGACTTTCGAGAATGGCGGCGTCGCCGACGGTGTAGGAGATCACGGTGCGTTCGCCGTGGCGGTAGAGGCCGCGGTAGTGTTGCCATGCGCGGGGCAGCGGGCCGTAGCGGCGGCCGTCGGGACCGACGAAGCGGAGGTCGTCGAAGGTGCCGGTGGCGGGATTGGCCCAACCGGGACCGTCGGCCGTTTCGAATTGGAGGTCGCCGATGGTGCGCGGGTGAACGACGTGGCGGGTGTTGAAATTGATACCCTCCCAGTCCATGAAACCCTCGCCGGTCCAGGCGCCGGCAACTCGCAGCGTATCGTGCTCGAAGATGGTCCAAGCCTGGCCGGCGGAGATGCCGCCGGGGCCGGCGTCGAGGCGCACCGCGATGCCTTTGTAGGCCAGATTTGAGCCGGGGGCGATGGTGTCGAGGGCGGCGGGCGGAAGTTTCGCGGCGGCGTCGCGGCGGGCGGCGTCGGCAAGTTCGAAGGTGCCGATGAGAAACGGGCCGTAGTCCATGTCGCGCCACGGTTCGCGTTTGACGGGAGCGGGGCCGAAGGAGTTGCCCGTGGGCAAGCCGGCGAGATAAGCGTCGGTGACGGCGACCAACTGCGATGGATTTTTTCCGCGGAGAAACGTTTCGCGGAGGTAGTTGATGACGTCGTATTTCTCGCGTGGGACCAGTTGCACCTGCGGCGCCATGAGGCCCCGGCCGCGCGTGAGGGTCTGATAAAGCGAATGGGGATCGGCGCCGTGGACGAATCGGCCCTCGGCGAAACGCAGCGCGTTGGGAATGGAACCGGGAAGGTTGAGATCGCCGTGACACGCGTGGCAGGCGCGCTGGTAAATTTTCGCGCCGCGCGTGAGCGAGGCTTTGTTCCAACTGCGGATGAGGCCCGCGTGGTCCAAGTTTTTTTCGTAGTCGGGCAACGCCGACTCGGGCAGGAGCGGCGCGCCAGGAGGAAGGGCGAGGTCCTGAGCCGGGAGGACGGTGGAAAGCCCGACGAGACCGAGCGCGAGCGCGGCCAGCCACCCGGCGCGGAAGCGAACGAAGCGCGAGGCCTGTTTCCTCATGGCTGGAGGATCTGTTTCGCCGCGAGCAGGCGCTGGCGCAGTTCGGAGTAGGGCAGGT
>CALSBN010000329.1:0-3883 GCA_943373185.1 Opitutus sp. GAS368
CCGGTCGCGAACGGTCCGCGACCGAAGTCGGCGGCGACCATACCGCCGGCCGCGAGCAGGAAGGCCAGCAAGCGGGACCCCGGGGCGCCGAACCAAGCGGTCGCCAAAATGAGCAACGGAAAGAGGGCGAAGTGATAGGGGGTGTTTGCGGGTAGCCCGTAAACGACCGCAACGGTGCCGGCCGACAGCCCGAACAGCAGCACGCCCCGCAGGATGTCGCCCGCCCCGGCGTGACGCAGGCGGTGGCGGAGGTCGGGCAAAGCCAGTAGCAGCGGCAGCACGAACAGCGCCCCGATGGCATTGCTCGTCCACCACGCGAGCCAGACGCCCGGTGCTCTTTCCGGCGGTTCCGTGCCCGAGGCGACGAGGACAGCGGTCCCGACGGTGGCGGCGACCAGCGGAGCAGCGAACGCGACGACGGGGCAGCAAACCGGTTCGCAGAAATCGCCGAGCTGAGTGCGCCACCGGCTTTGCGAAGTATGCCAGAGGCGGGCCCCCACGTAGGCGGTCAAAACATTGCCGGCAATCATCGCCGACAGGGAGATAGGCTCGGGGGTTTCCGCGGTCGAAGCGTAGTAGAGAATGTTGGCGGCGAATTCCCCGACCGCGAGGACGATCAACATCGCCGGGCCAAAGCGGAGGGTCAGCCAGATCCCAAGACCCGTGCAGAGCCAGATCGGAGCCACTTCATCGGCGGGGGCGGTTGAGCAGAGACCAAGCCAGACTAAGCCAAAATAGGTGAGGGCGGCGGCCGCATAAACCCACGGCGGCGGACGAGAGCCGGCGGAGTCGGGCGGCAAAATCGCGGGAAACGGCATGAGGCAGTGAACGGGGACGCGAGAACGAAGGGGTAAGGGGCAGTGTGGTGCGGGCGCGCGGCCCTCGGCAAATGTTTTGAAACCCTATTCTTGCAGGTTATGGACCGGCAGAGTCATGGTTGTGGAACGCCGGGACTCTTTACATCGGCGTAAACGGCTCCGGCTTGAGAGCCGTAGCCTGCCGTAGGGTTGTAAGGGCGCCGAATCTCGTGACGAGAAGCGGCTACTTCACTTCAAAGTTGCGCGTGCCCGAAACGGCCGCGGAGAGGATCCACATGTCGCCGGTGCGGGTGGCGGCAACGGCCTGACCGCCGCTAAAGACTCCGGTAGAAGCAGCGGAGGCGGGGAGTTCAATGCGAGCGGAGATGCCGGCGGGCACGGTGACATCGAGGCTGAAGGTCGCGGCGTTTTTCCAAGCGATCAGAATCGGGCCGCGCGGAGTCGGGATCTTTCCCTCGGCGCCGGTGAGCGGACCGGGGTGTGGGCGGATGACGGCTTGGCTCCAGCCGGGAGCGAGCACGCGGGCGCCGAGGACGTAGTTGGGAAACAGATTGGCGGGCGCGGCGCCCCAGGCGTGGTTCCAGTCTTGGTTGGGTTTGTATTTTTGATCCCACGCTTCCCACGTGATGGTGGTGCCGCTTTCAACCATGTGTTTCCAACTGCGGTCGCCGGGAGCGACGATGAGGGCGTGCGCGGCGGCGGCGGCGCCGTTTTGGAAAAGCGCTTCGAGCAGATACTGGGCGGCGTAAACGGAGCAGGCCATGCCGCGCGAAACAACGAAGGCGGTGACGCGGGCGCGCTCGGGCTTCGGCACCTGACCGAAGGCGAGTGGGAAAAGGTTCGAGTGCTGCGCCGCGTGCTCGGTGCCCTCGCCGTCGCGGTAAACGCCGCGGGCGGGGTCGAAGAGTTTTTGTTGGAAAGAGGCGCGGCCGAGGCGTTCGCGGGCGGTGTAGTCGGCGGCGTCGGCGTCTTTTTTCAGGACGCGGGCAAGGTCGGCCATGAGCGTGAGCGCGCGGAGATAGAAGGCGTTGGCCACGGTGTTGACGGGAGTGAAGACAAAGCCGTCGCGCTCGGTGACGGGCCAATCGACAAGGTCGCCCTTGCGGATGTGGGCGGGCGTGCTCGTGATGAGACCGTCGGCGCGGGCGCGCTCGAGCAGGAGTTTGGCCTTGAGCGCCTCGTAGCGCGGCGCGAGCCACGTGGTGTCGCCGGTGTGCATCCAATCGGCATGGGCCATGAAAATCATGTGCGACGCCCACTCGGTGGGCCAGGTGCCGTTGGCCATGAGGTGGTCGTAGGTATCGCGGGCCATCTGGAAGTCGTGATCCGTGGTGTAGTGGGAGAGCTGGTTCAGGTAGGCGTCGGCCTCGTAGGGAATCCGCTCGCGGTCGCCGTCCACGTAGACGCCGGCAAACGTGGTGGCCTTGATCGAGTAGCGGCAGAGATCCCAGATGCGGTTGTAGAGCGGATCGGACGCACGGAAATCCGCGGCGCGGTCGTCCCACGTGCTGGCGAAACCCGACTGACGCGTGAGGTGCTCCGCGCGCAGTTCGCCGGGCCAGCCCTCGACTTCGAGCCAGCGAAATGGCAGGACGACGCCCCACGCGGCCGGGGTGAGCACGGCTTTGGGGGTGATGTGGCCGAACTGGTCGGGCTTTTCGTTGCCGGTGAGTTGGCGGGTGTTGCGGGCATCGGGCGCGGGTGCGGCGACAAGAGTCTTTGCGCCTTCGAAGGCGACGGTGGCGGTGGCGTAGCGCACGGTGCCGGGTGGTTTGCGGTTGATGCGGCCGGCGGCGAATGCCTCGCCGAAATGGAAGGTGACGTTGCCCTTGGCCAAAGCGGGCGGGGCGAGGCGGATGTTGCCGAAGGAGACGCGGCCGAAGTCTACGAGGTGCACGCCGGGCGCGACACTCGTGATGCTGATGGGCTTTTCGTCCACCAAGTGAACGGGGGCGGCGTGCACGGCGACGAGCGTGGCGGCAAGGAAAAGCAGGTATTTCATGATTGGGGGAAAATTGACGGAGACTTCAGCGCGGAGGGAGAGCGAGGGCTTCGAGCGATTCGAGTTCGGGCCGGCCGCCGCGGCTGCCGCTGCCGGACGCGACGTAGAGCGTGTCGCCGACGCGCGTGATACCGCTGCCGTGGCGGCCGCGGGCGAAGTTTGAGTGCAGGCTCCATGTGCCCGTGCGGGTATCGAGGGCTTCGACCTGAGCATAGGCGTCGGTTTGGGTCATGCTTTCGCCGCCGCCGACGAGCAGGAGTCGGCCGACCGCGATGCTCATGCTGCCGGCGCGCAGGTTGGGCAGATTGCCGGCGGGCGAGGGCAGGGTGGACCACGTCTGGGCCTTGAGATCGAAGACATCCACCTCGGCGACGGTGAGGGCGAAAACTTCCTTGGTCGCGGCCGAAGAACGCCGGCCGCCGGCCACGTAGATTTTGCCATCGATCACGGCGGCTTGGAAGTGGTCGCGGGGGCGCGGAGCATCGGGGAGTTTCGACCATTGGTTGGTCTTGAGATCCAGCACATCGAGCCAGGCGACGTGACCGTCCCAGTGGCCGTTGATGATGCCGCAGATGACGTAGAGTTTTCCGTCGTGGATCACGGCGCCGGAGCCACCGCGGCGTCGCTCGGCGGGGAGAGCCGGGCCCTCGCTCCATGAGTCGGGGGCGGGGTGGTAAATGGGGATGGAGGGGAGCGCGCGCTCGCGGGGATAGCCGCCCGTCATCGCTCCCGGGAGCCAGATTTTATTTTCCCAAACGACGGGCTGGAAATGGTGGGTCTCGACGGGCGGGGCTTTGCCGACCGACCACGTTTTGGTGAGCGTGTCGTAGATGTCGGCGACTTGGATGCGGCGACCGCCGAGGAGATAGATTTTGGTATCGATGGCGATGAAGGCGGCTTCGTGGCGCGGGTGGAGTTTACCGACGGTCTCGATGGTCTGCCATACCGGCGCGGCGGGCGCGGGCGGCTCGGCGGCCAACAAAGATCCGGTCAGGGCGGCGACGAATGCGAAAAGAGCGGCGGGCTTGAGCATGGCGGATGGCGGTGAGGGGGTCAGGTGCTG
>CALSBN010000330.1:0-3836 GCA_943373185.1 Opitutus sp. GAS368
CCAGTGCGTCGATGAGCACAGGTCCAAGACCATCGATTCCGAGGCACGCGGGCGAAGCGAAGTGTTGCACGCGGCGTTTGAGTTGCGCGGCGCAATCGGGATTCGGGCACCGCACGGCAACTTCGCCGGGCATCGCGACCACGGCCGTGCGGCAGGCGGGGCAGGTCGTGGGAAACATAAACGGTTGGCTTGATGAAGTGCGGCGCGCGGTGTTCACGCCGACAATGGCCGGGATGATTTCGCCGGCTTTCTCGACGTAAACGTAGTCACCCACGCGGAGGTCGCTGCGGGTAATCTCTTCGCGGTTGTGCAGGGTGGCGCGGGCAATCGTCGACCCCGCGAGTTGCACCGGGGCGAGTTCGGCGACGGGCGTGAGCACGCCGGTGCGGCCGACTTGAAGGGTGATCGCGAGCAACTGCGTCTCGGCGCGGTCAGGGGAAAATTTATAGGCGGTCGCCCAGCGCGGCGCGTGCTCGGTGGCGCCGACCTCGTTGCGCAGCGCGACGGCGTCGAGCTTCACGACCGCGCCATCGACGGGAAAGGCGAGCCGGGACCGGGTTTGGTCAAAGGCCCGCACGGCGGCCCACACTTCTTCGGCCGAGCGGGCAAGAGTAAATGTCTCCAAGCCGGGCAAGCCCCACGCACGCACTTGAGCGTGAAACTCCCGCTGGAAGGCCGGCACCATCACGGCTGGCTGCCACGCGCCCCAACCGTAGAAAACAACCGCGAGCCGACGTTGTGCGATCTCGCGCGGATCGAGTTGCTTCAACGTGCCGGCGGCCAAATTGCGCGGATGGGAATACGGCGTTTCTCCCCCCGCTTCGCGTTCTCCGTTGATGCGCCGGAACTCCGACCACGGCAGAAAGATTTCACCGCGCAGCTCGATGACCTCGGGCACCGGGTTCGGCGAGCCGTCGGAATTTTTTGCGCGCAGCTCGCGCGGCAGGCCCGAGATCGTGAGCGCGTTGGCCGTGACGTCGTCGCCCTCGACGCCGTTGCCGCGGGTGACCGCTCGGACGAGTCGGCCCTTCTCGTAGGTCACGCTAACCGCGAGACCGTCGAACTTGGGCTCGATTACGTAAACGAGATCATTTCGTCCCAGTTGTTGCCCGAGACGGACGTGGAAGCCGCGCAGTTCGGATTCGGTATAACTCTTGGCGAGACTCTGCATCCGCTCGCGGTGGCGATAGAGCGGAAACGCGCCGCTGCGGTCGTCACCGAGCGAGTCGGTTGCGGAGCCAGAGACGGCCAACGCAGGGAACTTTTGTTCCAGCGCCGAGAGCTCACGCTTCAGCGAATCGTAGGCCGCGTCGCTGATCTCGGGCGCAGATTTCTTGTAGTAGAGCTCGTCGTGGTGGGCGACTTCGCGGCGCAAGGCCACGATCCGTTCACGCGCCTCCTCGGGTTTGAGCGACGAAGGATCGGCACCGCACGTTGCGGCGGCGAAAAAGAGCACAACCATCCACGCACTTCTGAATCGAAAATTCCGCGCATGGTGTCCGGGACAAGGGTTGGAGCAGATTTTCATGGCGTGGGTAGCGGGAGACGGAGAACACCGACGAGACCCGGCAGTGCTATCCGTCAAGGACGCGGTAGGGGAGCACAAAAAAGGCGCCCCGCGGTGAGCGGAGCGCCTTGAAGTGTTTTCCTAGCGTGATCGAGAGATCGGCGCGGACTTAGTAGTCCATGCCGCCGCCGCCGGGACCGTGGCCATGGCCACCGCCGCCAGCCGCTTCCTTCTTCTCCGGGATCTCGGTGATCATGCACTCGGTGGTGAGGAGGAGACCGGCGATCGAGGCCGCGTTCTGGAGCGCGGTGCGGGTGACCTTTGTTGGGTCAACCACGCCGGCCTTCACGAGGTCTTCGAACTTGTCGGTGGCGACGTTGTAACCGACGTTGCCCTTAGAGCTGAGGACTTCCTTCACCACGACGCCGCCGTCGACGCCTGCGTTGGAGCAGAGCGCGCGGATCGGATGCTCGATCGCGCGACGCACGATCTGGGCACCGGCAGCCTCGTCGCCTTCGAGCTTGAGGGCTTCGATGGCTTTGATGGTGCGGAGGAGAGCGACGCCGCCGCCGGCAACGATACCCTCTTCAACGGCCGCGCGGGTCGCATGGAGAGCGTCTTCGACGCGGGCCTTCTTTTCCTTCATCTCGGCTTCCGTGGCCGCGCCGACGTTGATGACGGCGATACCGCCGGCCAACTTGGCGAGACGCTCCTGGAGCTTCTCACGATCGTAGTCGGAGGTGGTCTCGTCGATCTGACGGCGGAGCTGCTTGACGCGGCCCTGGATGTCGGAGGACTTGCCAGCGCCTTCGACGATGGTGGTGTTCTCCTTGTCGACGACGATGCGCTTAGCCTTGCCGAGGTCGGCGAGGGTGAGGTTCTCAAGCTTGAGGCCGAGGTCCTCGGTGATGCACTTACCGCCGGTGAGGACAGCAATGTCTTCGAGCATGGCCTTGCGGCGGTCGCCGAAGCCGGGGGCTTTGACGGCGCACACATTGAGGGTGCCGCGGATCTTGTTCACCACGAGAGCGGCGAGGGCTTCACCCTCGACTTCTTCGGCGATGATCAGGAGGGGCTTGCCGCTCTTGGCGACGGTCTGGAGCAGCGGGAGCATCTCCTGGAGATTCGAGATCTTCTTCTCGTGGATCAGCACGTAGGCGTCCTCGAGGGCGACCTCTTGGCTCTCGGCGTTGGTAACGAAGTAGGGCGAGAGATAGCCCTTGTCGAACTGCATGCCTTCGACGACGTCGAGGGTGGTCTCGATGGACTTGGCCTCTTCGACGGTGATGGTGCCGTCCTTGCCGACCTTGTCCATGGCGTCGGCGATGATATCACCGATCGTCTCGTCCCAGTTGGCGGAAACGGTCGCGACTTGGCGGATTTCCTCGCGGTCGGAGACCTTCTTGGAAACGCGTGCGAGCTCGGCGACGGCGGCCTCAACGGCCTTGTCGATACCGCGCTTGAGGTAAACCGGATTGGCACCGGCGGTGACGTTCTTGAGGCCTTCGCGATAGATGCCCTCGGCGAGCACGGTGGCGGTGGTGGTGCCGTCGCCGGCGCTGTCGGAGGTCTTGGAAGCAACTTCCTTCACCATCTGTGCGCCCATGTTCTCGTAGGGATCTGGCAATTCGACTTCCTTGGCGACGGTGACGCCGTCCTTGGTGACCGTCGGCGAGCCGAATTTCTTATCGATGACGACGTTGCGGCCCTTGGGCCCGAGGGTCACTTTGACCGCGCGGGAGAGCAGCTCGACGCCGCGGAGGATTTTCTGACGAGCTGCCTCGTCGAAGAGGAGTTGTTTAGCAGGCATGTGTTTTTAAGTAAGTTTTCTGAAAGTTGATTTTGCGGATAGAAATCGGGCTCAAACGAGCACGCCGAGGATGTCGTCCTCACGGACGAGCGTGTATTTGACTTCGTCGATTTTGACTTCGGTGCCGCCGTATTTGCTGATGAGGACCTTGTCGCCGACTTTCACTTCGAAGGTGGAGAGCTTGCCATTTTCATCTTTCTTACCGGTGCCGAGAGCGATCACTTCGGCCTCCTGTGGCTTTTCCTTGGCGCTGTCCGGGATGATGATCCCGCCGCGCACCTGCTCTTTTTCCTCGAGGTGTTTCACGAGAACGCGATCACCGATGGGTTTGATTTTTACTTTGGCCATATTGGTTTTGTTTTTGGGCTGAAGGTTGATTTTGGGTTGTGGGTTTCAACACAACGCATCGTCCGCAATTGAGCGCAACGCTGCACCGTGGGTTGAAAATTATTTCTTGTTCTTGTCTTCGTCGACGACCTCAAAGTCGGCATCGACCACGTCGGCTTTCTTCTCGGTCTT
>CALSBN010000331.1:0-3833 GCA_943373185.1 Opitutus sp. GAS368
TCACCGATGCGCTGTCGAAGTGCGGGCGGGGCGTGGATGTGTTCTCCAGCCCGACGGTCACGCGCTCGGCGATCGAGTCGCTCGCGCCAAGTCCGGAGCATATGTTTTGGTTCGAGTATAATTTCCTCCATGTGCTCGCGGCGGGCGGGCGGGCGGAGAAGGCCGCGCTCGGCGACCACACGCCGGCGGGTTACCGCCAACGCGCGCGCTTCTACGCGATCAGCGACGAAGGCCGGCTCAATTTCGCGAAGAACATCGCGACCTATCTCGTCTTCCTTGCGCAAAACACCGGACTCGCGCCGGCGGCCGTCTGCGCCGCCGCCTCGGCCAAACTCGCGGGTTACACGAGCCTCGGGGCGATGGTGGCCGACATCAGTCGCACTTGAGTGGGATGGAGTTGGCCGGAGCATCGGTCGGCGCTTGTTGGAAAATCACGCGCACTTGAGCGCCGCCCCATTCCGATACGCCGCGCTGCACTTCCCAACGGTGGAGGCGGCAGAGGCGTTGGATGAGCTCCAGTCCCACACCATAGCCGGACGCTCGTGTTGCGGCTTCTGATTGTCGCTTTGGGGCCAAGTCGGCGAACCCGGGGCCGTCGTCGTCGATCTGCAACGTGTCCGGTGTGGTCCAACTCAGCCGGATCCGCCCGCTCGGGCTGTGCTTGATGGCGTTGCCGACCAAGTTGTGGACGAGCGTGAGCACGACATCCCGCGCGGCTTGGACGTTGGCCGTTGCCGGCACGTCTATCATCCAACGGGGCGCAGGCGGCGCGGCGAGCGCGGCGTGCTCATCTACGACTTCACGCACTAGCGGCTCGAGCTCGACCCGGCCGGTTTCAGCCGGATTCCGTCCTTCGCGAGCGAGCACGAGAAAGAAGCGCACGAGTCTCTCCATGCGCGCCACCGAGCGAGCGACCCGACCGGTCACCCGTTCCCGGGCTACCGGGTCGGCGGATACTTCGGGCAGAAGGGTCAGAGCCGATTGCAGCGTGGCCAATGGCGTCCGTAGTTCATGGCTGCATTCTGCGAGGAAACGTTGCTCCCGCTCAAGGGCGGCAAGCGTGCGCGCACGCGAGTCCTGCAACGCTCGAGCTAGTGCGCCCACCTCATCGTCGGCCAACCCGTGCGAAAAATCGGCCGCCTGATCGGCGGGCGCTTGGCTTACCCGCTCGGCCAGCAAGCGCAGCGGACGCACGGTCCAGCGCAGGATCACGGCGCTTGCAGTCAACGCGAGGGCCGCCACGGCTCCGGCCAGAATGAGCACGGTCCAGCGGATCGGGGCGGCTTGCCCCTCGGTGTATTCGAGCCGGCTCACTTCGACCCACAGGCAGCCGGTGAAAGCCTCGCCTGGTCCGGGTAGTCGCACCCGATACTCGCTCTCCAAGTTTTCGTGCCACACGCGCCAGCGGCTGAGCCAGTTGTCCGCCAGTATCGCCGGCCCGGCGGCCGAAGCCGCGAACGCCTCGTGCCATCCGCCCCCGGACGGTAGGCGATCTAGACCGGTTGCTGCCCGCAATGCCTCGGCGTCGGAGAACGCGCGCATCCAACCGACGCGTGGCGCGCGACCGCTTGCGAGCGTTTCCCGTGCGGCTTCGGTAATGACGGCGTCGACGATGGTGTCTTCTGCTTGCAACACGATCCAGCCGCCGGCGACCACCACCCCTCCAAAACCCGCCAGCGCGAGTAGGACCAGTAGCAACGCGATGCGAGCGCGCAGGGGTAGCGGCCTTAACATCGACCGTGACGTGGCGGAGGAGGATGTTTCGGGATTCAAACCGGAGATTCTTCTTCGGGCTGCGGTTCGCGAATTTGGAAACCGACGCCTCGGTGAGTTCGCAGAAGTGGTTTGGAAAACGCCCCGTCGACCGCCGTCCGCAGCATGAAGATGTGCGAACGCAAGGCATCGCTGCCCGGCGGTGCATCCCGCCAAAGTGCTTCCTCCAACTCTTCGCGGCGCACGACCTCGGGGGTGCGGCGCAGGAGCAGTTCAAGAATGGCGAAGCCCATATTGGTGAGCTCGAGCCGACGACCTGCACGGCGCGCCTCTCGAATGCCCGGCCTCAGTTCGAGATCGGCGCACTTGAGCACTTCGCCCTCGGCGGCCGGCGCCGGGCCTCTACCTCTCCTTTGCAGCGCGACCAAACGCGCGTGCAGTTCGGCCAAAGCGAATGGCTTGACCAGATAGTCGTCCACTCCGGCGGCGAACCCCTCCAACCGTTCGTCCAGTCGATCGGCGGCGGTGAGCATCAACACTGGCACGCGCCGTGCCGGCCCTTGCCTAAGGCGCCGGCAGACTTCGAGGCCATCAATAACCGGCAGATCACGATCAAGAATCACGACCTCAAAACGCTCCGACTGCAGAAGGTGCAGAGCCAGTGCTCCGTTAGCCGCATGCTGCACCTCCCAATGGCGCGCTCCGAGGTAGTCGGCGATGTTGCCGGCCATATCCCAATCATCTTCGACGAGCAGCAACGGAGACTCGGGGGACAATGACATGGAAAGGAAGGAAGTGCGTGCGGCGCTCTGAGCCTGGCCCGGCGACGTCGGAGAATTTTCCGGGTCAGAATAGCCAACGCAATCCCGCGATGATTCCCAGCGTGTCGTAATCGACGCTAAGTTTGCGCCCTCGGGTGGATCTGGTCAGGTCCTGACTACCGGCGGCGACCGCCCGCCCTTCGATGAAGATTCGGCCTTTGGTTCCCACCGCGCGCTCAAGTCCGATCAACCATTGATAGGCAAAGCGATTGCGAGCGGAGAACTCCTCACCGCCGAAGCCCTCAAGATCCAGATCAACTTCCTGCAGAATTCCCGCCCCAAGCCCGGCGTAAGGTGTGATACCCCAAACTTCGAAACCGGGTCCGAGACGATAGGTCGCCGTGACGAAGGCATTGGTCGACGCCAGATCGCCGCCGCTGATGCGCGCATTTTCGGCCACGAGCGACTTTACCGAGTTGGACCGGTAGAACCATTCCAGTTTGATTGAAAACTGCGGTGTCCAAGCGCGCCCGAGCGCTCCCTGCAGAATCGAACCGGTATTGTATTTGGCCTCATACCGGACGCCACCGAGTGTGATGTCTCCCCCGGGGACGATGCCGACGCCGGCCGAGAATTCGGCAAACCACCCCTCGGCCCAGCTGGGCTTAACCGCCGCGGCGTCACTGGCCCGGACTTGAGCGATGCCGGCCAAGCCGAGCAGCACCAGGGCGATTGACGCCGCGGAGCGGTGCACACGTTTTTGAAGTCGAACTGAAGCGATCATGATGGAGGACGTGTCGGCGATCCGGGAGCCGGGTATGAGACTCGGCTCCGCCGTAGGACGGCGACGGAATGTCGCGAAGCGAAGAACACGCCCGCAGACTAACCGATGGCGCGTGAAGCGAATGTGAAACCAAGGTCGGAGTTCCGCGAAATCGCGTTTTTCCAGGGGTTCGCGGCGCAATTTCTGGGCGCCATTTTGAACACGTTTCTTGCCTGTGGCCGCGCCACGACCCAACCTCGCGACTTTACTCCATGCCCGCCTTCATCCACGACGATTTCCTGCTTTCAAATCCGGCTGCCCGCGAACTCTACCACACCTACGCGAAGTCGGAGCCGATCTACGACTATCACTGTCACCTGCCGCCGGCACAGATCGCGAACAACCACCGCTTCGCCGACCTCGCGGAAGTCTGGCTCGGAGGCGACCACTACAAATGGCGCGCGCTCCGCACCAACGGCGTGGCGGAACGATTCGTCACGGGCGACGCCTCGCCGCGCGAGAAATTCGACGCGTGGTGCGCGACCGTGCCGCAGACGCTGCGCAACCCGCTCTACCATTGGTCGCACTTGGAGCTG
>CALSBN010000332.1:0-3829 GCA_943373185.1 Opitutus sp. GAS368
CAAGAAACCTTACGAACCCTCCCGCCATGACCTCAACAACCCGCTTCGCCGCTCCAAGACCCTCGCTAAACTCCGCGCCAAAGCCAAAAATCTCGGTTTTCAACTCGTTGAACTTCAAACCTCAATTTGATGTTTCTTGAGAGTTTGACTCCTTTTTTAGTCCCCCATCATACCCGGACAGAGTGTCATACCAACGTCCCTTGATAAACAGACTGTCATTGCGAGAAGCGTAGCGACGAAGCAATCCAGCTGGATTGCCACGGCGCGCTTCGCGCCCCTCGCAATGACAAACGTCTAGAAGTTCAGGGACGTTGGTATAACCTACCTTTCCGGATCATACTCCCAGAGCCCCGAGGCCTCAATCAACTCGACTTTGAGTGCCCGCCCGCTCTCTTGAGCCTCAATCGCGACGCGAAAACGCACCGGAAACCTCGCTACGCCGAAAACAAAAACCGTGCCCCGCGAAACTCACAAACTCCCGTCCGCCGCCATCCTCCAAAGTCACCCGACAAAACGCGGTAGGACCCAAAAACACTGATCAACGGAAGACATGAACTCACGAATCTTCGATTTTCTCGGCCTATCTGCGTGGCGACGCCGACGGGAAGAGAAGAAGTTGGTCCGTGACCTCGGGAAGTATATCAATTTCGAAAAGGTCGCTGAGCTAGTCGCGCAGCAAGAGACCGGTGGCGTTAGCGGACAGGAAAAAGAGCCGATCCGGCGTGGCACAAACAACGATAAGGCTGCGCCACATCGCGCCTGACCAAAATCGTTCGGCAATGAAGTTTCTCACGCCCGAAGAGTGTCCGAAGTGGCTGAAGAATGCCGGCATCAACCACGACCCGTTTCGTGAGGCAGGGGAAGCATCGCACCGTTTTATGACCGGTGGCCTGAAGGATGTTCGTGGGTCGATTGCATTCGCCCGCAACCTGCTTCGTGAGATCGCGCCCCAGGGCGACCATCTGTTAGAGATCACAGACTGGTCCCTTTATCAGGAAGATGAGATGGCGGTGGTGCAGTCCGTGCGTGCTTCGTTCGGCGAGACTCGCTGGCTAATCAAGTCACCGGGGCATTTGTTTTCGGCATCGGATCTAGATCTCTGCGTGGGGTTGTTCGCACTCACCATCGAGTATGGTTGGAGTTCCTATATATACATTCTTAAACCGCGCCTCACGGTGTTTAATCGGGAAGGTGAAATGTTTGAGTTCTGGTCGGAAGACACGAAGACCATAGAATTGGTAAAGGAATTCAGTCGATCGCATGAGCTCCCGAAGCATCACAACGGCTAACACATAGGGTTCTGCTTCGGCAGTAGCCCGAAGCGCGACCCCGGTTAAACCAGCCCAAGAATGACCGCGGCGCGTAGCCCGCACCTTACGGGCTTTAGGTTGAGGCCGCCAGTGACACCCGCGCCGGCCAACGAGGTCGCTCGGCCTAACGCTCCCCAAAAACCACCCGCCGTCCGCCCTCATCGTGCGCCGCGCTTGGCGTTTTCCGCCGCCCGCTCCATGGTTTTGCCATGCACCTCGATTTCTCGAAACTCCCGCCCCGCGAAGCCTACGAGTGGATGACGAACACCATTCTCCCCCGCCCCGTCGCTTGGGTCTCCACGCTCTCCGCCGAGGGCAAAACCAACCTTGCCCCGTTCTCGTTTTTCCAGGGCATCACCGCCAATCCGCCCACGCTCATGTTCGTCCCCGTCAACAACCGCGCCGGCCAGCCCAAGGACACTCTCCGCAACATCGAGGCCACCCGCGAATTCGTCGTGAACGTCGTGCCCTTCGGCCTCGCCGAGCCCATGAACGCCTGCGCCGCCCTCCTCCCCCACGGCGAGAGCGAGTTCGAGGCGTTTAGCATCGCCGCCACGCCGAGCACATTTGTCCGCCCGCCACGCGTGGCCTTGGCCCCCGCCGCGTTTGAGTGCTCGCTCCACAGCGTCGTGCGCATCGGCGAAGGCCCCGGCGCCGCCAACGTCGTCTTCGGCCGCATCCTCGGGATGCACGTCGCCGACTCCGTCCTCGCCCCCGACGGCCTCCCCGACGCCGCGAAACTCGACCTCGTCGGCCGCCTCGGCCGCGAAGACTACACCCGCACCACCGAGCGCTTCACGATCTCCCGCCCCGACCGCTGACCCTCCCTCCGCCCGCCATTTCCGCGTAGGGTCGCCGCTCGTCGGCACCCGATGCCAGGCTGCATTCCGACTGTGGAACCGACTGCCGGTCGGTTGTTAGAGAGACCCAAGCCCGACCACCGGTCGGGCCTACAGCTCGGCACCGTTTGTTCGCCGACCGAAAAGGTTTTCGGTTTCTCTTTCCGACTTTCGTGTTTTTCGTGTGTTTCGTGGTTAAAAAATTCCCCGCCTCCCGCCTCTTCCTTCTCTTCCTCGCGGCCGCCTCGCTCCTCTCGCTCGGCCACGCCCAAGAAACCCCCGCCGCCGCACCCGCCGAGTCCGGCCCCGCCGTCACCTCCACCCGCAAAGCCCGCCCGCAGCTCACCGCCGAGGAATACCAAAAATTCGCCGCCGAACTCCGCGTGCTCTACGCCCGCCCCGCCGCCGATTGGCCCAAGCCCCACGTCGACCCCGATGTCGCCTTCGTCGAAATCGGCACCCTCGGCCCCGTGCCTTCGCCCGCCGACAACCCCACCACTCCCGCCAAAGTCGCGCTCGGCAAAACGCTCTTCTTCGATCCGCGCATCTCCGGCAGCGGCCAGATCGCCTGCGCCTCCTGCCACGATCCCGATCTCGCGTGGGGCGACGGCCGCACCGTCTCCTTCGGCCACAGCCGCACGGAACTCAAACGCAACGCCCCCACCCTCACCAACGCCGGCCATCAAACCAGCTTCTTCTGGGATGGCCGCGCCGACTCGCTTGAGGCCCAGGTCGAAGCCGTGCTCCTCAACGTCGACGAGATGCGCTCCGAGCCCGCCGTCATCATCGCGCGCCTCACGGCGATCGCCGGCTACCGCGAACCGTTCCGCGCCGCCTTTGGCGACGAAGCCGTCACCTTCCCCCGCATCGCGCAGGCCATCGCCGCCTTCGAACGCACCATCGTCACCCGCGCCAACAAATTCGACGGATTCGCCAAGGGCAACAGCAAGGCCCTCTCCGATTCCGCCCTCCGCGGCCTCCACCTCTTCCGCACCGAGGGCCGCTGCGTGAACTGCCACCTCGGCCCGAACTTCACCGACAACCGCTTTCACAACCTCGGCCTCAGCCGCTACGGCCGCTCCGACTCCGACCTCGGCCGCTACCTCGTGACCAAAAAGCCCGAGGACGTCGGTGCTTTCAAAACGCCCACGCTCCGCAACGTGCTCCGTTCTGCGCCCTACATGCACAACGGCGCTTTCGACCTCGACGAGACCCTCCGCCTCTACAACGCCGGCATGATCACGCTTCGCCCCCGCGCGTCGGAGAAGGACGATCCGCTCTTCCCCAAAAAATCACACCACCTGAAACCCCTCGGCCTGAACGCGCACGACCTCGCCGACCTCCGCGAATTCCTCGAATCGCTCACCGAAAGCAACGCCCGCGTCCGCGTCCCCGCGCTCCCGCAGTAGCGCGCCGGAAGTAGGGCAGGGTCTCCGACCCGCCCTCCCACGCCACGCCCAAGCCGCGCTTCCCCGACTCCCTCACACGCTCCCACATCGCTCAACGCCGCGCCAGCGATTCCCTTGCCGCAGAGGGCGGGTCGGAGGCATAGTGCCAAGACATCGCTGACACATCGTCGCCAAGACATCGCTGACACTTTGGGGTTAGCGCTAATCTGCGTTCAGACGCTCCGGGCCGGCGCTTGGGCCGGCCCGGAGCGTCTGAGCGCGGCACGCCACT
>CALSBN010000333.1:0-3741 GCA_943373185.1 Opitutus sp. GAS368
CTCGCGAATCCGGAAGTTTATCCTCGGCAGCGTGACGACTGCCGCGGTCCGCACCTGCTTGGTGCCAGCGCTCATATTCCGTTGAGCGACTTGTGACGTATTGCGATTCTCGAACCTGAGGCTTTGCGTAATTTTACCGCTCATCGAGCGGCCACCTTGCGCAGGCGGTGTGGATATTCAGAATCTCGCTCTCACGGATGTGACTAATCCTTTTGACAGAATGGAACCGGCTCTCGGCGAGTTCAAGGAGGCGCTTTGGAGGTATGTGGGCAGACGAAAATTCATCCACCCGACCCTCTCGTTGATCACTTCGCCGGCAAGACCGCTTCTGCCACGCCCTCGTTCGAGTTTCGGGACACCACTACGAGGCGAAGCCTTTGCAGCGCAAAAAAGCCGGCGGGCGGGAAACGCGCCGGCTTGATCCAATTGGGATGTGAGGTGTCGGATTATTTGCCCAAGGAGGCGCGGAGACTTTCAAGCTGGCCGGCGCTGCCGAGGAGAACGTTACGGCTGGCGATGAACTTTGCGTATTCCTCGATGAAGATTTTGCCGGGTGGGCGGAAATCGAAATCACCGGGCTTGTCGCGGAAGTATTCGCGATGGACGCGGGTCCAAACGAGGCGGCCGTCGGTATCGATGTTGACCTTGGTAACGCCACGTTTGGCGGCCGGAAGGTATTCGTTTACATCGACGCCCATGGAGCCGGCGATTTGGCCGCCGGCGGCGTTGATGCGGGCTACTTCGTCCTGCGGGACGGAAGACGAACCGTGCATGACGAGCGGGAAACCTGGGAGGCGGGCCTTGATTTTTTCAAGGACGTCGAAGTGAAGGGACTGCTTGCCCTTGAATTTAAATGCGCCGTGGGAGGTGCCGATGGCACAGGCGAGAGAATCGCAGCCGGTCTTCTTGACGAAGTCTTCGGCTTCAACCGGGTCGGTAAGGCAGGCGTTACCTTCCTCGACTTTGATGTCCTCCTCGACGCCACCGAGCATGCCAAGTTCGGCTTCCACAGAGATGCCCTTGGCGTGCGCACGGTCGACGACGCGTTTGGTGATGGCGACGTTTTCGTCGAACGGGTCGTGCGAGGCGTCGATCATGACGGAACTGAAGAAACCGGAGTCGATGCATTCGTAACAGGTCTGCTCGTCGCCGTGGTCGAGGTGAACGGCGAAGATAGCCTCGGGGAAGATTTCGGCGGCCGAGCGGATGATCGCTTCGAGCATGCGCTTGTCGGTGTATTTCCGGGCACCCTTGGAAATTTGGATGATGAACGGAGCCTTGGAATCAATGGCGCCCTTGAAGAGGCCCATCGCCTGCTCGGCGTTGTTGATGTTGTAAGCGCCAACGGCGTATTGACCGTAGGCGTGTTTAAAGAGCTGTGCAGTAGTTACGATCATGGGCGTGTTGGAGGTTGAGAACCGCGGAAACCGTGCCGACCGGAAAATTATGCGACAAGGGAAATTTCCGCGAGAGGAGTCGGCTCGCCACGGATCGGGCAAAAAAAGGGGAGAGAATGGCAAAGCCCGACCGATGGTCTGGCTTGGGCGTGGGATCGTTGCGGAACCCCGGCGGGAATTAGCCGCCCTTTTTCCTGCCGCCGGCGTTCGGTGCGGCAGGAGCGCCGTTGTTACCTCCTATGACTTCCCGGCGGGTTTGCTCGAGTTTTTGTTGGGCCGCCTGCTCTTGCTGGAGCTGTTTTAGGGCATCGACCTGCGGGCCGCTGAGCACGCCTTGGGCAAGGTTGACCGCGGCATCGGTGATCGGGGTTCCGGTGCTGACCCCGCCGCCGAAGCCGCCGGGCATACCGCCTCCAAAACTGCCGCCGATCATCATGGTCGGACTGCCGCGCCCGCTGCCGGCGGACTCGGACACACCGGCCGGTCGGGGCGAAGTCTGTCCGGCGGTTGCGGCGGTGCGCTGCGGGGCGGTCTGGCTGAGAATCTGGACCATCGATGCAGATTGCGCGGCAGTGAGCGGAGTCGCGGTGTAACTCAGACGTTGGCTGAGCTGGTCGGTCGTGGCGCGCTGGGGCATGGTCTGTTCAAAATTCTTATACTGCTTGAACCCTTCTTCACCGATCGAGGCTTTGATGCTGGCGTCGATGTCGGCTTGGGTGCTGGCGAGGAGACTGCGGAAAGCTTCGGGGTCTTCCCGGGGGCTGATTCCTTGCTCGCGGGCGGCGGTAAATACATCCATCGCCGAGGTCTGGCGTTCGACGAGGAGATTTTTGAATTTATCGAGCTGGGCCGGCGAAAGATTCAGGCTCTTGAAAAGAGCGGCGTAGCGAACGTCGAGCTGACCCCGCTGGGCGACGGCGATGGCGCGCTGGACTTCGGGTTTTTGGAAGGTTGCGACGGCGTTGTTCAAACCGTCGCGACCGCGACTGCGACGGTCACCGGGCGCGCCGGCCCCGCCGGAGGCAGAGCCGTTCGGAACTTCGATCATGGCCTCCTCGCCTCCGGCAGAGTCGCGCTTGGCGGCGAGTTGGTCGGCGAGATCTTTGGCCCGTTTTTCCGAGGCCCAAAGCCGCTTCTGAAGATCCGCGCGTTCGTCGCCGCTGAGGGCTGCGGCGCGGAGCGCGATGAGTTCCTGATATTGCTTCCAGGCGTAGGCTGCGCCTCCGACCGTGGTGCAAGCGAGGATTACGACGAGGTAGGATTTGGGGGATTTCACGGGAGGAAGATGGAGTGAAGACGCGAAAGCTCCCGTGAAGTTACTTGGTCCCCACAGTTAGTGGTTTGCGAACTACGCGACGGAGGCGTCGCGTCTCCACGAGGACAGAATTAGCGGGGGGGGAACTCGAACTCGGCTTTTTTCTTGTCCTTGGAAAGGACGAGGTAGGCGGAAAAGTGCGAGCCACGTTTGGAAACGAGCTCCTCGATGAGGCCCGTGCGGCCGTCGGTGACGAGGCGCTCGATTTCCTCGACGGGGAGTTCTTTGCCGCAGAGCACGCGCTTCACCTCGAAAACGGTGCGCAGGGTGCCATCGGCCTGAGGTTTGGTGACGTAGAACCCCTCAGGCGTGAGCATAAGCGTGCCCTCGTCGTGAAACTTGCTCGTGATGAGGGTCTGGGCCTTCGAGAAATCGACGGGAACCTTGGCCTTGCGCTCGACGGTCTTGCCGTCCTTGCCGACGCGGGGTTTGCGGGGCGGAAATTCCCAAGAGAACTTCGGGCCGACGCGGGTGAGGAAGGCGTCGAAGGGGCGGCCTTTTTTCGAAATGAAGCCGACGATGAGGTCGGTCTTGGGCTGGGAGACCAGTTGGATCGCAATCTCGCGGGTGATGGGCTTCTGGCACATCAGGCGGCCGACGGAGAATTTCTGCTCGTAGGTGTCGCCGTTTTTCTCGCGCAGGACGTAGCTCGTGGGTGCTTCGCAAAGCTCGGCGCCGGTGGCGGGATCGGTCCAGAACGGGGTCAGATCGGCGAGCTCGAACTTGTTGCCAAAGTCGAGATCGACGCGGCGCTTGCCCTCGTGCTTCGGGTCGTCGGCGAGGACGAGTTTTGAAGGGAAGCGGTTGCCGGTGCGCGGGGAGACGAAGCCGTCGAGCGGGCCGATCTCGCCCTTGGTCACGAGTTCTTTGACTTCGTGCTCTTCGAGTTTTCGGCCCGTGATGACTTTGTAGACCATCAAAATTCCGTCCTGCGATTTGTAGCCGCGGAGGGTCTCAAGCATCGGTTTGCCGTCGGTGGGGGAGATGATGTCGGTGGTGCGGGCGGCGGAGTCGTCTTCCTCGAAATTT
>CALSBN010000334.1:0-3715 GCA_943373185.1 Opitutus sp. GAS368
CGGCGGCGGCATCGCGGGTGATTTTCCCATCTGCGTGGTGCCGATGCTGCATCAAGACCTCGGCCGTGACGGTGTGCCGCTTTGGGGTTACTTCGCGCAGATCAGCGACTCGACCACGAGCTACGGCAGCTACTCGGGTGCGGTGCCGAACGAGAAGATCACCTGGGGCAAGCTCGCGGGCTCGACCCCGAAGTTCATCGTCGAGAGCGACGCGACGATCGTGGTGCCGTTGATCTTTAGCTGGGTCCTCGGGAAGTAAGTGGCACGCCACGGCGGGCGGGTTTTCGTGATTGGGTCGAGAACGTGTCGGAAGTTTTGACGCTTGAGTTGAAAGGAGGCGTGCCGATGAGTGTAAGCCGTTGCAAGAGTCGCATCGGCTTCACTCCACTATGGCTGATTCTTTAGGCGAAGAGACCCCGGCTTCGGCCAGCTTGAGGCTTACCGATCCTGCAAGATTGGACACGTTGCGGCGTCTGCGCCTGCTTGATTCTCCGGCCGAGCCCGGTTTTGACCGGATTACGGGCCTGGGTGCGCAAGCGCTTGGAGTGCCTGTGTGTTTGGTTTCGCTGGTGGATGATCGGCGGCAATTCTTCAAATCGGCGTTTGGTCTTGGCGGACCTGCTGGCGAGGCGAGGGAAACCCCGCTCACCCATTCCTTTTGCCAATATGTCGTGACCTCGGGCGCGCCTTTGGTGGTTGAGAATGCGCCTCAGCATCCCGTGGTCTGCGATAATTTAGCGATCCGGGATCTTGGGGTGCAGGCCTATCTGGGGGTGCCGATTCATTCGCCGGATGGCCGAGTGTTGGGTTCGTTTTGCGTGATCGACGTGAAGCCGAAGGTTTGGTCACCGGGCGATCTACAATTGGTAAAGGAGTTGACGGGTCTGGTGGAAACCGAGGTTTCGTTGCGCGCATCGCGGATTGAGACGGAACGGGTGTTGGTCAGGCAACGCGGGGTTTTGGACGGAACGGACCTGAGCGTGATCGCGACCGATGCCGAAGGCTTGATCGAAGAGTTTAATCTAGGGGCCGAGAAAATGCTCGGTTATAGGGCCGAGGAGATGGTGGGGAAAGAAACTCCGGCGGTAATCCATGTGTGGGAAGAAGTGGTTGCGCGGGCTGCTGAACTTAGCCTCACGCTGGGGCGGGAGATCGAACCGGGATTAGAGGTGCTCGTCGCGCAGGCGAGGCTGGGTGAGGCCGACGAGCGGGAGTGGACCTATGTGCGTAAAGACGGCAGCCGATTGACGGTGCTCTTGAGAGTGACGGTATTGCGTGATGTGACAGGGGCGGTCACAGGGTTCCTGGGGATTGCCCGGGATGATTCAGAGCGTCGCAAAGCGAAGGAGGCTTTGGAGAGTCTGGTCGAACTACAACGCCGCACCGGCGAAATGGCGAAGGTCGGCGGTTGGGAAATTGATCTCGCGACGATGCAACCGCTTTGGTCGCAGGAGACTCTCAAGATTCATGAAGTGGATCCGCCGGTTACTCCGCCTTTGGCTGAGGCCATCAATTTCTATGCACCCGAGGCCCGGCCGGTGATAGAAGCAGCCGTGACGGCGTGTGTGTTGGATGGGACGCCTTGGGATCTGGAGTTACCATTGATAACGGCGAAGGGCCGGCGAATCTGGGTGCGTGCGCAAGGTCGGGCGTTGGACGAGAACGGCAAACGCGTGAAACTCACGGGCGCCTTTCAAGACATCACCGAAAGGAGGTCGGCCCAGCTCGAAAAGGAGGCGGCGGTGGAACGATTTCGGCGTTTGGGAGCCCAGGTTCCAGGAATGATCTACCAGTTTCGGCTACGGCCGGACGGAAGCTCGTGCTTCCCATATTCAAGCGAGGGTATTCGGGAGATTTACGGGGTAACGCCGGAAGCGGTGCGCGAAGACGCGACGGCGGTTTACGCCGTGTTGCATCCCGAAGACCTGAAAATGGTGGCCGATTCGGTCGAATTTTCGGCGCGCACGCTTCAGCCTTGGAGGCTTGAATACCGGCTAAAGACCACGGACGGCACGGAGCGCTGGGTGCAAGGGGCCGCGGTGCCCGAGCGCGAAGCAGACGGAGCAGTCTTGTGGCATGGCTTTATCTCCGAAGTCACGCAGCGCAAAGCGGCGGACGCGAAAATCAGGCTCAATGAAGAGCGGATCCGGTTGGCTGCGGGTGCGGCGGGGGTGGCGGTATGGGAGTGGGACCTTGCGACCGGCAAGGTAGTTTGGGATGCGGGGGTTTTCCGCATTTACGGGATTGAGCCGACCGAGACCATGGAGGTGCCGTTTAGCGTCTGGGAGAAATCGGTGCACCCGGAAGATCTCGACGAGATGTTGCGCGCCTTGAGGGCTCTCGCGAGCGATGGCGGCCGAATGGAACGGGTGTTTCGGATTGTGCGCCGGACTGATGGAGCAATTCGTTTCTTACAGGGTGCACAGACTACAATCAAAGACAGTAGCGGACGGCCGGTGCGGATTGTGGGCATCAATATAGACATCACTCAACGCCGGACTGAGGCGGCAGCGGTGGTGGAGAGCGAGGCCCGCTTTAGGATGCTGGCGCAGAACGCGCCGGTGGGTATTTTTGAAACCGACGCCGCCGGGCGGTGCTTGTTTGTCAACGCGCGCTGGATGGCAAAGACCGGCATGACGGCCGAAGACGCGGCGGGTGATGGTTGGAGTCGGGCGCTGCATCCGGATGACCGAGATCGTGTTTATGCCGAGTGGCAGGCGTTTGCGCGGGGTGAGAAGGAGTTCAGGCTGGAGTATCGTTTTCAGCGGCCTGATGGACGAATCGTTTGGGTCGCGGGCGGTGCGGTAGGGTTGCGCGATGCGGCGGGTAATGTCCGGGGCTACTTGGGAACGGTCAGCGATATCACGGCCAACAGGGTGGCGGAGGCGGCGCTGCGGGAGAGCGAAGAGCGCACGCGGCTGTTTGCAGAGCACGCCCCGGCGGCGGTCGCAATGTTCGACCGCAATATGTGCTACATCGTGGTGAGCAAGAAGTGGATTTCCGACTATAAGCTCGAAGACAAATCGATCATCGGTCGTTCACATTATGAGGTGTTCCCGGAAATCCCGGAGAGGTGGAAACAGGCGCATCGAGAATGTATGGAGGGAAAGATTTCTATTTCGGAGGGCGATCTGCTTGAGCGGGCGGATGGGACGAAATTGTGGCTGCGCTACGAACGTCAGCCGTGGCATCGCGCCGACGGATCGATCGGAGGAATCGTGCTCTTCACCCAGGACATCACGCAGCAGAAGGAAATGCAGGATAATCTGGCCCGCGCGCGCGATCAGGCTTTGGAAGCCTCGCGGTTAAAGTCAGAGTTTCTTGCGACGATGAGTCACGAGATTCGGACCCCGATGAACGCGGTGATAGGAATGGCGGGGCTCTTGGAGGACACGCCGCTTACGCCGGAGCAAGGGGAGATGGTGCGAACGATGATCGGCGGGGCGGAGAATCTGCTCACGATCATCAACGACGTGTTAGATTTTTCGCGGATCGAAGCGGGGAGGATGCGGCTCAATGCGGAAGAATTTGATTTTCGGCGAATTACGGAGGAGACGGTCGCCCTCCTGGCGAGCCGGGCGCACGAGAAAGGGATCGAGATTATCTGCGATGTTCAGTCTGCGCCCAAGACAATGTTGTGGGGCGACGGAGGTCGGGTGCGCCAAGTGCTCACCAATCTCATCGGGAATGCGATCAAGTTTACCGATGTAGGCGA
>CALSBN010000335.1:0-3700 GCA_943373185.1 Opitutus sp. GAS368
GATGATGTTCTCGTCGATCTCGAAGACGAAGAACTGGTCGATGTTTTTCTCGATGGCCTGCTGCGTGCGGTGGAGCAGTTCCTCGCGCTTCACGGCGGCGCGGGTGAGGTTGTAGATAAGGCGGACGTCGCGCTTGGTGGCTTTGCGGATTTGCTGGTAGTCGTTGCCGTAGACGAGTGAGCCCACGCCCTCGTTGGAGAAAATTTCATTGAGCAGCCCGTCGAAGATGCGGCCGTCGACGATGTGGACGCGCGGGGTGCCGTTCTCGATGGCTTTGATGGCGTGCTCGGCTTTGGAACGCACGGCCTCGGCGACGTGTTCGGGGTGGGACTCGATGAGCTTCTTGAGCGCTTCGACGGCGATTTCGCGGCGAACGGTGCCGTTGATCTCAAGGCCGGCGTGCGGGGTGAGGTAAATGATTTTCGTCGCGTGGAGCGCCTCGGCGACTTCGGCGGCGAGGAGGTCGGAATTGACGCGCAGGGATTTGCCGTCGGGTCCGAAGGCGACCGGCGTGATGACGGGCACGACCTGTTGGGCGATGAGTTCGCCGAGAAAATCTTTGTCGATCCGCTCGACTTTGCCCGTGAGCTGTTGGTCCACGCCCTTGATGATGCCGAGCGGAAGGGCGCGAACCGCGTTGGTGATAACCGCCTTCAGTGAATTCTGGGTAAGCCCTTCCAGAATGAGATGGGAAACCCGCGAGCCGGCCCGGATCGAAAGATCGAGCGTGGCGGCATCGGTGATGCCGGTGCCGTCGTGGCTGGTGATCGGAACGTTGCGGAGTTTGGCCAGTTCCTGGAGTTGGTGGCCGATGCCGTGGACGAGGACGATCTTGATGCCGAGGCTGCGGAGGACGGCGATGTCGACGAGGAGATTGTTGAAGTTCTCGTCGGCGATGATGGCCCCGTCGATCGCGATGACAAAGATCTGGCCCTGAAAACGCGGGACGTATTTGAGGATGCCGCGCAGATCGTTGGGCTTGATGGTGGTGGCTTGGGCCGGGGCGGCGGGCGCGGCGACAGGGGCGGGCGCGGAAGCGGGGAGAGAGGAGCCGTGGCCGTTGGGCATGAGAGAGGCGGAGATTTGCGACGAAGCGGAGCGACGCGTCAATTCACTTGCAGGGTCCACGTGCGGGAGGACGTTTCGCCGACCAACGTGACTTCATAGGTGCCGGGCTTGAGCGCACCGGCGGGGATCGAGAGGTGGACGACGCTCTCGCGGTTGCGGGCGAGCAGGTCGCCGTCGAGTCGTTCGAAGGTGGGGACCAGCGTGAGCGTGTTGTCCTTCGCGTAGAGTTCGGCGCCGGAGAGCTGGCGCTTGTTGTCGGCCAACGTGCAGGTGAATTGGATCGGATAGGCCAGCAACGCACTCACGCTGGCGCCGGCGGCGACGCGGGTGATCGAGGCTGGCAGGAGCGGAAGGTCGAGGAGCGTCGAGCGCAATTCGGCAGGCAGACCGCCGGCCGTGGCGGTGGATTTGGCGCCCTCGGGCACGCCGGCACCATCGGCGGGGCGTTGGGCAGTCAGGGTCACGCGCTGGAAGCCGGCCGAGAGGAGGCGCATGACGCCGGCGCGATCCTTGGAATCCTGATAGGGGCGGAACGCGGGGTTTTCTTTGCGGTAGTGGATCGTCAGGTAGGTGTAGGCGCCGAGCGAAACAACAATGACGAGGACCACCCACTTCATGGGCCAGGGTTTACGTTCGGGAAGAGTGCCGCGCATGGAGGAGGCGGGATTAATCGCGGCGCCGGCGAATCGCGCAAATAAATTTGCGCAGAGCCGGGGGCACTGCTTCGTTGCCCGACCGCATGAAGTTCTGGTCCCAGTATTTTGTCCCTACGCTCAAAGAAAGTCCGGCCGACGCCGAGATCGCATCGCACAAGCTGCTCGTGCGCGCCGGCCTGGTGCGCAAGCTCGGCGGCGGGCTTTACACCTACATGCCGCTCGGTCTGCGGGTGATGCAGAAACTCACGCAGCTCTGCCGCGAGGAGATCGAGGCCGGCGGTGGAATCGAGCTATGGATGCCGCACGTGCATCCGGTGGAAAACTGGGAGCAGGGGCCGCGCTGGGCGGCGGCGCGCGAGATCATGTTCCGCACCGACAGCGCGGGGGCGGGCAAGGGCCGCAGCAAGGAGCCGGAGTTTGTGCTCGGGCCGACGCACGAGGAAGTCATCACGCCGCTGGTGAAGCAGGAGATCACGAGCTACCGCGATCTGCCGAAGAATTTTTTCCAGATCGCGACGAAGTTCCGCAACGAGATCCGGCCGCGCTTCGGCCTGATGAGGGCGCGCGAGTTTGTGATGATGGACGCGTATTCGTTCGACGCGACCGACGAAGGCGCGGTGAAGAGCTACTTCGCGATGAAGACGGCGTATGAGAAATTTTTCAAACGCGTGGGCGTGCAGGCGATCGCGGTCGAGGCCGACACCGGCGTGATGGGGGGAAGTTTCTCCCATGAGTTCATGGTGCCGGCGGAGATCGGCGACGACGACGTGATTTACAGCGACGCGGGCTACGCGGCCAACCGCGAGAAGGCCACCAGCGCCTTGGTGCCGAAGGATATTGTCGACGCGGCGCCGGTGGGCGCGGTCGAGGAGTTTGCCACGCCGGGCGTGGTCACGATCGCGGCGCTGGCGGCGGCCCCGTTCAACGTGGCGGCCGACCAGCAATTCAAGACGCTCGTTTACGTGGGCGACGGGAAGCCGTTCATCGTGATCTTGCGCGGGAGCGACGAACTCGAAGAAGCGAAGCTTGGGTCGCTGGGCTTCACTCTATGCCGGGCGGCGACGCCGGAAGAGATCGAGCCGGTGCTCGGCGCCAAGCCCGGCAGCCTTGGGGCAGTGAAGGGCTCGTTTAAAAACGCGGAGGCTTTGGCAGGTGTATTTGCGGACCACGCGATCCGGCTCATCGGCAACGGCACGACCGGAGCGAACAAGGACGGGTTCCATTTGCGGAACGTCAACGTGGCGCGCGACCTCGCGATCACGAAGTTTGGCGATTTCCGGCGGGTGCGTCCGGGCGAGCCGTGTCCGCAATCGGCCCAGCCCTTGCAGGTGCGGCGCGGCATCGAGGTCGGACACATTTTCAAGCTCGGCACCAAGTATTCGGAAAAATTCGGCGCGGTCTATACCGACGACCAGAAGCAATCCCACCTGATGGTGATGGGCTGCTTCGGCATCGGCATCAGCCGCACGATGCAGGCGGTGATTGAGCAAAGCCACGACGCCGACGGCATCGTTTGGCCGTGGAATGTGGCGCCGTTTCAAGTTCTGATCTGCGTGCTCGACCCAGATTCGCCCGAGGCGATGGGGCTGGCGAAAAAACTCGGGGCTGCGGCGGAGCAGGCGGGCGCGGATGTGCTCGTCGATGATCGCGCGGAGAGGCCGGGCGTGAAATTCAAAGACGCCGATCTCATCGGTATTCCGCTGCGGATCACAATCGGCAGCAAGGGACTCAAGGACGGAATCGTTGAGTTGAAAGCGCGTAGCTCCAAAGATGTCGCCAAGGTGCCGTTGGCGGAAATCGAGGCCCGACTCGCGGCGACCGTGGCTGAGGCGAAGGCAAAGTCGGCATGACGAAAGCGGGAACCAAAGACTCCTCGTCCACCGAGACGCTCAGCCGGACCGAAGTTAAGCTCGGCGGCGTATGGCGGGTCGTGGTGCTGAATGATCCGGTGAACCTGATGTCGTATGTGATGATGG
>CALSBN010000336.1:0-3605 GCA_943373185.1 Opitutus sp. GAS368
GCGACCAGCGGAAACACCAGCAGCGACTCCGGGCGAAAATAAACGGCGAACGCGGTGGCGCCGGCGAGGAGCAGACCGCTCGCGGGCAGACCTTGGACGGTGGAGAGATCGCGGAGACGGTTGTGGGCGCACGCGGCCAGAAAGGCGAAAGCGATGGTCGCGGCGGCGCTGGGCTCGACGGCGACCGTGTTGCCCCACCACGGCACGAGCGGCGTGAGGATAAACAACAACGCGGCGGCCAAGGCGGCGCCCGCGGGCAACGTCCAAGGGACGAGCGAAAGGCCGAGGTAGAGCGCGGCGGCGGTCGCACCCACGAGCGCGGGATTGAGAAACCCGGCGGAGGCGTCGGACACGCCGACGGTGCGGTAAATCCACGAGAGCAGATAGGGCAGACCGTTGGGCTGCTTGTTGGTCCACGGGGCGTAGTTGAAATATTGGCCGTATTCGGCGCGACCGTAGTTGGAGCCTTCGGCGCGGCCGGTGTGCGCGATGTTTTGGCCGATTTGCGCGTAAAGGTGTTCGTCGTAAAAAATGCGCGTGGTGCGCGGGGCGATGTCGCAGGCGAAGTAGCCAAGGACGACGAGACCGAGTGCGGTGAAGCAGCGGCGCCGGCCGAGGTGGCGGTAAAGAGGCACGGCGATGCCGGCGAGGCCCGCGACGATGGCGACGATGCAAGCGTGCATCCCCCACACCGTGGACACGGGCACGAGCGCGCGCTGCTCGTCGACCGTGAGGCGGGAAACCCGGAAGGCCCACCACGCCGTCGCGGCGGCGGCGAGACAACCGAGCGTGCAAAAAACGATGCGCTGGGTGCGGGGCGTCATGGGGCGGAGCGGCCAGGGGCGGCTGAGCCCCCGCGGGACTTGGTCAACAACGCGGAGCCGAGGGCAAGGTGCTCGACGCCGCTTTCCAGCCATGCCTCGACGACGCCGGCGGCCGTGTCGGACATCGGTTTGCCGTGCATGTTAAGACTCGTGTTGATCACGGCCCCGGTGCCGGTGAGGGCGCGGACGTTTTCCAGCAGACGATACCAGGGCTCGGTGGGAAGGGCGGCGACCATCTGCGGGCGACAGGAACCATCGGGGCCGACGGCGCCGGCGAGGGCGGTGCGGCCGCGCGGCGTGGTAAGAAAACCCATCGTCATGTGGCGGTTCACATCGCGGTCGCCGCGATAATCGGCGAGGAGCGAAGGCGCTTCCGAGAGGAGAATCGACGGACAAAACGGTTGATACCAGACGCGGCGTTTGAGGCGAAGATTGAGGTCGTCGCGGGCGGCGACGCTGTCGGCGCGGGCGACGATGCTGCGGGCGCCGAGGGCACGTGCGCCGAGTTCCATGCGGCCCTGGGCCCACATGACAATTTCGCCGGCGGCGATGCGTTCGGCCGCGGCGACGGCGATGTCGGCGGGGCGGAGGAGTTGTGCGCCGGCGTCGCGGGCAAATTTTTCGGCGTCGATGCCGAGGTCGCCACGGTCGGTGCCGAGGCGGAAATCGTTAAACGGTTCGGGGCGGCGACCGGTGACGCGGTGCCACGTGGCGAGGGCGGCGCCGAGGGCGAGACCGCCGTCACCCATGGCGGGACAAACCTCGAGACGCTCAACGCCGGGCGTGGTGCGGATGAGACGGTTGACCTTGATGTTGGAAGCGACGCCGCCGGCGTAGCCGAAATTCCCGCAACCGGTGGCGGTGGCGAGGAGTTGGAAAAAGCGCGGGACGAGTTGTTCGAGGGTTTGCTGCGCCATGCGGCTGATCTGTTCGCGCGGGGTGCACCAGACAATGCGGGCGACGGCGCGGGCCATTTGCGTGGGCGGGATCGAACAACGCAGGACGGGCAGACCGCGGGCGTCGGTGGTCAGCGAAAACCAGCGAAGAAAGACGTTGGCCTCGACGGGGGTCTCGGCGGCGTAGGTGGCGAGGGCCATGACCTTGCCCTCGTCCTCGAGGGGGCGCATCTGGAGCTCGTTGGTGACGTGCTCAAAGAATAGGCCGAGGGAAGCGCTGCCGGGAACGGAGAGCAGCGGGGTGAGCGCGGAGTTTTTCTCGGACCAAGACCAGACCGAGCCGGATTCGCCGTCGCCGATGCCATCGAGGGTGACGATTGTGGCGTCGCCCGACCACTGCGGCCAGTAGGCGGCGGAGGCGGCGTGGGCGGCGTGGTGATCAACGAGAAAAATATCGAAGGACGGGACGGCGAGCGCGGACGAGAATGAGCGCCGGGCCCAGGCGCGGAAAAAGTCGTTGGTCGGGAGCTGGGTGAGGGCGTATTTGGCGCGTTGCTTCAGACCGTGAAGCGGGCCGGGCGGGGTGAGGCGGCGGCGGAGTTTGTAATAGTTTTCCTTCATCGCCGGGAAAACGCGGGTGAGGGTTTTGGCTGGATCGGAGGTGGTGGGCGCGTAGGCGATGCGACGATTGCCGGCGGCGGCGCGCAGGGCGGCGAGGGCGCGGACGGGCAGGCCGACGTCGAGCTTGCGGCCGGAGAGACGTTCCTCGTTGAGGGCGAGAACCACGCGACCGTCGATCACGAGAGCGCCGCCGGCATCATGGCCGTCCCAGACGCCGATGACGGCTTGGTAGCCGAGCGACGAACCCACGGGCGGGACGCCCGTGCCACTTTTCGGAGCGAGCTGGCTCATGCGGCGACGTGGCGGGAGGTGCGACGGCGGCAGAGGCCCCGAACGAGACACCAGCCGTAGGAGAGCCAGGTGCCGGGGCGGGCGAGGGAAATTTTGGAGAAACCGGCGGCGCGGGGGCGTTCGTGGGTGGGGACCTCGGCGATGCGTAGGCCGGCGGCGAGGGCGGCCATGATCATTTCCATCTCGATGGTCGTGTGGCGGGCGGTGAGATCGAGACGGCGAAAATCCGCGGTGCGCATGGCGCGGAAACCGTTTTGCGAATCGGAGAGACGGGTGCCGTAGCGGCGGTTGATGAGGTAGGTGATGAACGCGGAACCGGCGAGGCGGAGAAATTCGTCGCCGCCGCCGTGCAACTCGTCGGAACCGCCGAGAAGCCGGGAGCCGGTGACATGGTCGGCGAGGCCGGCGTGGATCGGGGCGACCAGCAGGGGAATATCGATCGGATCGTGCGAACCGTCGGCATCGACAAAAACGCAAAGCGGGGTTTCGACGTGGGCGATGGCGAGCCGGAGGGCGGCGCCTTTGCCGAGGCCGGGGTCGCGCACTACGCGGGCGCCGGCGGCTTGGGCGATCACGGCGGTGGCGTCGGAGGAGCCGCCCTCGACGACGATGACGTGGCCCGCGTAGTTGAGGCACTCGCGGACGACGGCGGCGATGGTGGCGGCTTCGTTGCGGGCGGGGATGACGGCGGTGACGGCGGCATCCGGGCCGGCCTCGGGTTCGACGAGTTGACCGACGGAGAGCTTGCCCTGCCGGATCATGCGCCGGGCGCGGAGGGTGACGAAGCTGTGGTCGCCCTGGCCGAAGCTGAGGATCTCGGTCTCGTCGGCGGCGGAAAAGGGCGGACCGGAGCCGGGATCAAACGGGGCGGCGCTGCGACGGGCGGCGATGACCGACGGGTGCGGGAAAGGGCGGAGGGTGGATGACCGCACCGGGAGCGGCTCGCGGTGTGAGATCATGCGCGGAGTTACCA
>CALSBN010000337.1:0-3548 GCA_943373185.1 Opitutus sp. GAS368
GGTATCGAGAGACTGGTAGCGGACAACGGCCTCGATCGTCTCTGTGATGAGAAAGCTGGGCTGAAGGTAAAATCCCCTTGGCGACGCATCACGAGTGGCAGAGACACCCCCTTCGATATTCGCGACCATATACTCGCCCATGAACCCCCAACGGCCTGAGGAAACATCGGCGTAGAGCGTGTAGAGATTGAGATCGTAACCGCGGCCGAGCGCGGCGGTGCTGCTGCCCCCCTGATCGGGCAGATGGCCGGCGCTCACGCCCATGACCGCGAGGCCTAGTTCGGGCAACTTGTGCTGAAAGCCGACATTCCCCCAAAAAGCCGGGGTGTTGCTCGTGCCGTCACCGGCCGCATTTGAAAGCGAGAAGGACTCATTTCGTTCAGGATTGGTAACAGCAACGCTGAAGATAAACGTGTTTTGAGCGTTCAAATCCTCTTTGCCGTCGAGAAACGCCCCGACGCGGAAGCTTGCAGCACCGAGTCGGCGTCCATTGTTGCTCTGGACAAAATATCTGGTGAGGCCGGAGCGCTCGATCGACTTCAAATCACTGCTCGAACCGCGTTCCTCGTAAACCACGTTGACCTTACGCAGGCCGAAATTGAACGAAAGGTCCGGAGTCGGTTTCCACTCGATGATCGCATCATTGTAGCCCCCGGAAGCAAAATTGTAAGTCATCACTGCGCCCCAATCACCCCTTAGGCCCGCTCTCAATGTAAGATACATCCGTCGGAGCAGCATGTGCTGAGTGGCAGTAGGTGCAAACGCCTCGTGTTTGATGTCGGTGTCGAGATTCACATATTGAATCTGCATCCGCATACCCACGCTCAATCGGGTCGTGTGCCTGCCGCCACCCGTGGCGATTGACGGCAGTTGATTCCGCTCGCGGACCATGTCGGCGCGGAGATCTTCGGCTTCTTGATTGGTCAAAATACCTTTGCGGATCAGTGCATCGATCAGCAGAGCGCTTTCTTGGGCAACTATGCCGGGGGTGAAGATCGCGCCGGCAACGATCGCTGCGAGGTATAGTTTACGAATGCACATTCAATTTTGGGTTGGAGAACGGCAAGGGCATTCGGTAGGACAAAACAATGGAGCCTCGTTGTTACAGATCCGTGTCGAACATGTGACAAACGCGCAAACTCAGGCGTATAAAGCCGAACAGAATCTTCTTGCGACAACTCGCCCCGAAAATCAGTCGCGGAGCCAGATCACGGCAGGGGCCGGGTGCTGACTAATCCCGACCCTGCTCGGTCTCAGCAGCGCCGCCAACCGCCCGAAGCAAGGCGTATTGGGCTTGGGCCGATTGCGCTAGAGTCGTCACATAGTCGCGGCGGGCCCGGGTCAGCTCTTCCTCGGCGATCATATCCTCAAGCGCGTTGCTCACCTCGAGGCTGCGGCGATCGCGTGAAAGTTGAGCGGTCTTGGTTACCGCCTCGAGGGCAACACGGAGCGAGGCGAGCTGGGCCGATAACGACTGGCTCCGGGCGTGATGCTCGACCACTTGGCGGCGAATGACGTCGCGCGTCTGCTCGACTTCGAGCTCGCCGCGACGCAGGCGGGCATCGCTGCTTCGGACTCGGCTGCGGTCGAAGAGACCACCCGGGCCAATGCGCCAGCTGAGGCCGAGGCCATAATCGTTGGACGAGTCAAAACCGCGCGACCAACTGTGGTGCCCGGTATCGCCACCCAAAGCGCCGAAACTGGCCTGCGCACTAACCGTTGGAATGAGCGGGGCACGGCGCGCCCCGTGGTTGGACTCGCGGATGGACGCGAGTTGCGCGTCGGCTTGGGTGAGTTCGGGCCGGGCCGCCAGCGCACGGGCCACAAGGGAACCGAGGTCGGCGGTTGCTGGCACCAACGTGGTCACGACGAGTTCGGACGCATTTGGCGTGAGTTCCACGGTCGGATCAAGTCGGAGCAATTCGGCGAGACGGGCGGCGGCGATCCGGGCGGACTCGCGGGCCTGCGCGACCGCGGTCTCGCTGCGCGCGCGCACGGCGGCGAGGCGTTGCACATCGCCGGCGAAACTCAGGCCGGAAGCGGCCGAAGCTGCGAGTTGAGTGTAGTGACGTGAAGAAAGTTCGAGAGCTTCGGTGGCGATGCCGATGGTCGCCGTTGCGCGGAGCAATTCGTAGTAAGCAACCGCCGCGTCGGTGACGGTGTTCTGGCGCTGCGTTGCCACGGCGGCTTCTTCGGCGCGGGCGCGCTGCTGGGCGGCGAGTTTCTGATAGTAGACTTCACCCAAATCCCATTGGGCGTTTAGGGCGATGCCCGTCGAGAACGAGCGTTTATCAGCTTCAATGATCCGGCCCTCGACCGTCTGGCTGTTGTTGTCGTGCTGGCGAAAACCGAGCCCGGCCGTGACCCATGGATACATCCGCTCACGGGCGACGTCGGCCTCGGCGCGGGCCTCGGCGAGCTTTTCTTGGGCGATGCGGATCGAAAGATTGTCCGCGCCGGCGAGGCGGAGCGTCGTCGAGAGATCGATCGGCTGCGGCGCGCCGGAAGCCATGAGGGGTGCGGCGAGCAAAAGGGCGGCGGTGGCGAAGGGGCGAAAAGGAAACATGGGAGAGAATGCCAAGGCGGGTTTGGGAACGCTAATTCTCGCTGATTTGCGGAGCTGAGGCATCGCCTCATCGGCGACAGCCACGGCAGATTGGCGGGATCAGTGGAGATCAGCGTGGATTCGCGTTCCTCTGGTTTCGATCATTTGGCTTCGACGGCGTTGATGGGTTGGGCGTCGGTAAGGGCGAGTTTGCCGACAAGAATTACGGCGGCGGCCGGGTCGAGGCCGGAGAGGATCTCGACGCGGGCACCGTCGTTGAAGCCGATCTTGATCGGTGTCTTCTTCGCTTTGCCGTCGGCGGAGAGGTAGGCGAAGGCATTGGCTTTTTCCATGACAAGGGCTTCCACCGGGATGAGGAGAACGTCGGTGTGCTTCTCGACGCCGACTTTGATCGTGGCATACACTCCGGGACGGAGGGCGAGCGTGGGGTTTGGGAGATCCGCTTCGACCGACATCGTCTTCGTCATCTCGTCGAGGGCGTAGGCGAGGCGGGAGACTTTAGCTTCGATGGGCGCCGCCGCACCTTCGAAGCTGACGCGGACAGGCTGGCCGACCTTGACCTTCGCCGCTTCGAGCTCGGGCATGGCGACGACGGCGCGGACGGTTTGGAAGTCGGCCAAGGTTACAACGGCGGTCGTCGCGGCGGGGATGTAGGCACCGACGTCAACGTTACGGGCGGTGACAATGCCGGCGAAAGGCGCGGTGACTTTGGCGAAACCGAGCAGCGTCTCGGCGCGGCTCTGGTTGGCGCGGGCGATCTCGGCGCGGCCACGGGTGGCGTCGAGCGCGAGCGGGGTGATCAGATCGGGAGATTTGGCGGCGGCGGCTTCGAGGCGGGTGAGTTCGGCCGTGGCGACATTGGCCTCGGCGCGGGTGCGGGCGAGGTCGGCGAGCAACTCGGGGACTTCGAGTTCGGCGAGGAGTTGGCCGGCGGTGACAGTGTCACCTTTGTCGACGGAGATTTTGCTGAGGTAGCCGCCGA
>CALSBN010000338.1:0-3543 GCA_943373185.1 Opitutus sp. GAS368
CCCCGTCCAGTGGCGTGCCGCGCTCAGACGCTCCGGGCCGGCCCAAGCGCCGGCCCGGAGCGTCTGAACGCAGATTAGCGCTAACCCCAAAGTGTCAGCGATGTCTTGGCGACGATGTGTCAGCGATGTCTTGGCACTATGCCGGAGACTCTGCCCTACTTCAGACTGGAAAAACTCACGGCGCGCGCACGGGTGAGGTCGTGATGGCGGTGGCTCGGTTGGCGGGGTCTAGGAGGACGACGGTGGCGGCGTGGGCGGCGATTTCTCCGGGGTCGAGGGCGATGTAGGCGGCGACGATGATGAGGTCGCCGGGGCGCACGAGGAGCGCGGCGGCGCCGTTGATCTGGATCTGACCGGGCTCGCCGTAGATCACGTAGGTCGTGAAGCGCGCGCCGTTGGTGATGTCGTAAACATCGACTTGCTCGAATTCGAGCAGCGACGCGGCGCGGCAGAGTTCGCGGTCGATGGAGATCGAGCCTTCGTAGTCGCGGTCGGCGGAGGTGATCGTGGCGCGGTGGAGTTTGGCGCGGAGAAACGTGCGTTGCATGGTCAGGGAGCGGTGGCAGCGGCGAAGGCGCGGAGGCCGTCGAGGACGAGCGTCGGTTCGTGAACGGCGACGAGGCCTTCGCGTTGCAGGACCGGGGCGTGACCGCCGGTGCCGAGGACGAGAAAATCGCGGCGGCCAAAGGCCTCGGCGGCGACTCGCGCCACGAGTTCGCGCACCGCGCCGAGGTGGCCGAAATAGACGCCGCTCGCGATGCCCTCGGCGGGCGAACGGCCGAGGCTGTGGCGGGGGCGGGAAAATTTCTCAACGCGGGGAAGTTGCGCGGTGCGGGTCGCGAGCATGGCGGGCCAGAGCGACAGGCCGGGCAAAATCGCGCCGCCGAGCAGGTGGCCGTCGCGGCGCAGGGCGGTGACGGTGGTGGCAGTGCCGGCGTCGATGATCAGGAGATTTTTTCCGGGGTGCCGGGCGCGGGCCCCGAGGGCGGCGGCGAGGCGGTCGGTGCCGAGCCGGGCCGGCTCGCGGTAGCCGATGGTGAGGCCGAACCCGGAGGCGTGGCGCGCGGTGAGGACGAGCGGGGTGAGTTGCAGCTGGGCTTCACACCACGCGATGAGGGCGGCGGTGCGGGTCGGCACGACGGAGCAAAGAGCGACGCGGTCGAAGCGGCCGCGCACCGGGGGGAATTCGCCGGGTGCGCGGCGGAAGGTGCGAAGCGGGCCGTTGCCGGTGTCGATGGCGCCGAAGAGGGAGGAGTTGCCCAAGCAGAGGAGAAGGGCGCGCGGCTTCATCGGGGGAAGAGCGCCGCGGCGAGGGCGGGCGCGCCGAGGAGAGTGCGGGGCGCGGTGATGGGATCGCGGTAGAGGTGAAAGGGGTGGGCGGCGCGGTCGGCGGGAATTTCGGCGAGGTCGTTGTGGACGACGAGGTCGACGCCGCCGGCGGCAAAAAGCGCGGCGACGGCGGCGGTGCGGGCGGGAGTGTCGGCGCGGACGGTGAGCTTGAAGCCGATCACGGTGAGCGGGTGCGGCGAGAGGGATTTGATGCGGGGCAGGAGTTTGGCGTTTCGGACGAGCGGGAGGAGGAACTCGGGTGCGGTGGAGGGAAGTTTGCCGTCGGCGGCCGCGGTGGGGCGGTAGTCGGCGACGGCGGCGGTCATGATGACGGCGTCGAACTGACCCGGGCCGAGCCGGCGGTCGAGGCGTTCGAACAGATCGGCGGCGGAGGAGAAAATCTCGGTGTCGGCGACGGTGGCGGGCGGCGGGACGGAGCCGGTGCCGCGGAGGAGAGTCACGCGGTGGCCGAGGGCGGTGAGGGCGGTCGCGAGCGCGGTGCCGGTGGCGCCGGTGCTCACGTTGGAAAGAAAACGCACGGCGTCGATCGGCTCGCGGGTGGCGCCGGCGGTGACGAGGATTTTCATTTGGGCGCGAGTTCGGCGAGGACGGCGGCGACGAGAGCTTCGGGTTCGAGCAGGCGGCCGGGGCCGGTTTCGCCGCAGGCGTGGGGGCCGTCGACCGGGTCGAGCACGCGCACGCCCCAGCCGCGGAGGCGCTCGAGGGAGGCGGTGGTGGCGGGGTGTTGCCACATACGGTGGTTCATGGCGGGGGCGAGCCACCACGGCTTTTTGTCGAGTTCCCACGCGAGGAACAGGGTGCCGACGGGGTCGTCGGCGAGGCCGGCGGCCAGGCGGTTGACGGTGTTTGCGGTCGCGGGGCAGACGAGGGCGAGATCGGCGGTGCGGGCGAGCTCGAGGTGGTCAAGGGCGCGGCCGGGTTGCCAGAGATCGGAGAACACGGGGCGGCCGGTGAGGCCCTCGAGCGTGGCCGCGCCGACGAAGCGGAGGGCGTTGGGCGTGGCGACGGTTTGCACGGTCACGCCGGCTTGCACGAGGCGCGAGATGGCGGCGCAGGCTTTGAAGCACGCGATGGAGCCGGTGAGGAGGAAGAGAACGTTAGGCGAGCGGGACATTGTCGATGAGGCGGGTGGAGCCGAGGCGGACCGCGCCGAGCCGGCGGCCGGGGCGATCTTCGACGTAGTCGACGGCGAAACCGGCGGCGGTGAGTTGGGCGGCGGCAGCCGCGGCGGTGGGCGCCGAGACGAGTGCGGCGTGAAATTGCGGGGCGAGGGCGCGTTCGGCGGGGGAGAGGCGGGTGTTGCGGGAGCTAAGGGCGAGGCCGTCGGGCTCGCGCACGGTGGGGCAGCCGACGATCGCAGTGGGCAGGAAAAACGCTTGGGCGAGGCCGCGCACGAGGGCGAGTTGCTGCCAGTCTTTTTCGCCGAAATAGGCGCGCTCGGCGTCGGCGATTTGCAGGAGCTTGAGGACGACGGTGAGCATCCCGGAAAAATGGCCGGGCCGGTGCGCGCCGCAGAGTTCGCAGGAAAAATCGGCTTCGTTGACGGTGTAAGCGTTGCCGCCGGGATACATCTCGGCAACGCTCGGGGCGAAGACGACGTCGGCGCCGGCGGCGTCGAGCAACGCGAGGTCGGCATCGAGCGTGCGCGGGTAGGTTTGGAAGTCTCGGGCCTCGTCAAACTGGGTGGGGTTGACGAAGACGGAGACGAGGACGACGGCGTTTTCCCGGCGGGCGGCGTGGCAAAGCGAGGCGTGGCCGGCGTGGAGTGCGCCCATCGTGGGCACGAAGCCGACGCTGCGGCCGGCGGCGCGGTGGGCGGCCCGGAGCGAGCGCCAGGCGGCGACGGTGGTGACGACCTCGGGCATGGCGGCGCTCTTTCGCTAAAAACTCTCGCGGGGTGCGGGAAATTTCCCGGCGCGGACGGCGGCGGCGTAGCGGGAGACGCCGGAGCGCACAAGCGGGGCCCCGGCTGCGAAACGACGAACGAAGCGGGGCCGGAACTCGGGGTTGAAACCGAGCAGATCGTGCAGCACGAGGATTTGGCCGGAGCAACCGGCACCCGCGCCGATGCCGATGGTGGGAATCGGGAGCGCGGCGGTGAGCTTGCGGGCGAGTTTGGCGGGCACGCATTCGAGGACGACGGCGAACACTCCGGCGGCGACGAGGGCCTGGGCGTCTTCGCGCAGACGCGCG
>CALSBN010000339.1:0-3441 GCA_943373185.1 Opitutus sp. GAS368
CTGTGCCGGGTCGAACCGCAGGACGATCCGGAGCAGCAATGCAAGAATCCACAGGTGACCTAACTAGTCGTAGAAATGTGTCCTGAAATGAACCGACGCCATTTGAGATGGACGCGGCTGGAAGAATTTCCGGGTGAACAAAGAAGCTACGTTTCGAAAGTTGCTGGCTCGCTTAGAAAGGAATTAGGCAAAGACGCTGTTTTCTACGACTACGATTATCAGTCACAATTGGTGCGACCTAATCTAGATCTATTGCTCCAAAATATCTATCGTAAGCAGTCCGAACTGTTAGTCGTTTTTCTATCAAAAGAATATGCCGAAAAAGATTGGTGCGGACTAGAATGGCGGGCTGTCAGAGACATTATAAAGTCGAAGCAGGACTCAAAGATCATGTTCATCCGTTTTGATCACACTCCAATCGATGGGCTATTATCAATCGACGGATACATTGACGCAGCGAAGGTTAAGCCAGCAATGGTCGCCAAAATGATAGTGGAGCGAGTCACGGTCATTTCGTCCGGGAAGACAGCCCCGGCATCTTAAACATCCGCTCGGAGAGACCGCCCGCGAGATCGTTTTCCTGATCACCGACGTTGGCGATGACTACGCGGCCCTCCGACCGGAATCTATGCCGCGTTTCCGACTTAAATTTCTGCGTCGGAATCGTGGTCCCGTTTGGCTTCAGCAGCGGCGCCGCGTAGTCGCTGAAACCAGCCGCGCGCAGATTTTTCTCCGTCCCCGGCCGGTCGCTCTCCTTGCGGCCCGTGATGAAAATCACCTCCACCCACGCTTTTCGCGGGGCTCGAAAAACGCCAGCACCGGTGCGATCGCCGGCGCCTAAACCCTGACCACCCAAGCATCCCACTCCGGCGGCGCATATCCGAAATCACACGCCCGCATCTGCGGCAGGTTCGTCAGCGCCGTCTCGTCGATATCGAGCACCAACGCGAACCGCTCGCCCGGCCCCGTCCGCGCCCCCCTCTCAGCCAACAACTACAACGCCGGTGCCTCGCCCTGCTCCACAGCACCGCGACCAATTCCCCGGCTTCGACCGGCCCGCCACGATTTGAGTTTCAGCGCGGCGGGATTTCCCGTTGGGTTCGCGCACGATGGGCGCGCTTGGTGATTTTTTCCGTTTCTGGTGGGAGCTGCTCGCGCTCAATACGCGGAAGTCTCTCGCCCGCGCCCGCGGCCAGCCGCCCCCATGCCAGACGCCCAGCGATTCCGGGCGCCCTCGGGAAACCGGCTGCGAAGCCTGCCTCGGGTGGAACCGGACCAAGCGTCTGCGCCGCGTGTGTCCGCTCCTCACCCAAACCCCCGCCGGCTGGCGCTGCGGCGCCGACGCCTCTGAGGTAAAGGCATTTTGGGGCCGCGCGGCCGTGGCCTATCTTGCGCTGATCGTCGGGCTTTTTCTCTTCGCCACGTTGGGCGTTTTTGGCGGACTGCGCGCGGTGGGGTTTCCCGTGCGCTATGTCGATGTCGCCTGGCCCCCGGCGTGGCGACGGATCGATCTGGCGCGCTCCGAATTCTACGCGGCCAAAGGCCAAGCCGCACTGGCCGCCGGCCGCATCAACGAGGCCGGCCTCGCCCTCGGCTTGGCGTGGGATCTCAACCCGCGGAATGCCGAGATCGGTTTCACCTTGGCCTGCCTGTGGCAGAGCGGCCAGCCGGCGCTGTCGGATCGCGTTTACCAACGGCTGCTCGGCTCCCAGCCGCCGCAAGCGGCCGAAATCGCCGGCAGTTGGGCCCACGCGCTTTTGCTGCGCGGAGATTTTCCCGGCTTGGCCAAGCTCGCGCAGGCGCGCCTCTCGGCCGAGGCCGCCCCGAGCCCGGCATGGTTGCACGCGCTGGTGTTCTCCTCCCGCAGACTGCGGGACGCCGCGCCTCTCCGCGCGATGCGCGATCGGGCCCAACTGGCACCGGAGTTAAAGACCTTGCTCGATCTTGAAGTGGCTGAACTGGCCGGAGATTCGGCCGCAGTGCAGGCGACGCTGCTCGCGCCCGTCAGGGAAAACGCGACCGAGTATGCCCGCCTGCATCGGATCGGATTCCTCATCGGGCGCGGCGAGGCCCGCGCGGCGTTGGAACTGCTGGATCGCTCCGGAGCGCGCCTCGCGCCGGGCACGCAGGTGGCGTTGACCCTCCGCGCCCTCGGCGCGCTCGGAACCGCCGCGGCCCAGGCCCGGCTCCAACAGGAGTTTTCCGCCCTGCTCTCGCATCAAACAGAACCCGCGCTTTACGAACTGCTCGCCGCCGAATTGGTGCGGAGTCCTGACTCCGCGCGGCTGCGCCTGGTCACCGACGCGCTGGCCCACCGGCCGTGGGCGACCACGCCGGCCGGTGCGCCCGCGGTGGCCGCCCTGCTGTGCGCGGCGGTGATCGCGGAAGATCGGGCGGTGGCCGATCAACTTCGGTCCCAACTGCGGCAATCTACCGGCGGCCGGCTGCTCGTGATCGACCGGGCCGAAGAGTTGCTCGGTGCGCGCCGCACCACGCGGACGGCGGGAACGCTCTTGGCCCAGCTGCCCATTTTGCCGCGTGAAACCGCCTATGCCGTGCACGAGCGGGCGGACACCCCGTGAGGGCTGCGATCGGCGGGACGCCGATGTAAATCGCGCTCCCGTTACCACCAACCGCACCTTACGCCACCCGGGCGCGGCGGCGACGCCAGAGCACGAGTGCGGCCGCCCCGCCGAGAAGGAGCGCGCCATAGGTCGAGGGCTCGGGCACCGGAGTGATCTGGGTGTCGTAGTTTTGCCACTTCGTATCGCTGGTGAGAAACGGCGTGAACTCGACGCGGTTAAGAATTGTCCCGCCCGGATTGTTGAAGGCGTAGAAGAAATCGACGGTGTCCACCCAGTTGACGACGGTGAGTTTTACCCCCGGTGAAACGTTGAGGTTGGTCAGGTTTAGCGTGGAGGCGCCGGCGAAATCGAGGATCGAGTCGGCGGTCACTTGGAGGGTGCCGATCGTCTGGCCGAGTCCGCCGAGGTTGAGCGTGCCGCCGGCGAGGATGAGCGTGCCGGTGGTGTTGGCGGCGGCCGCCAACGTGAGCGTGCCGGCGCCGGTCTTCGTGAGACCCGCCGCTCCGCCCAGCGCGATTTGGAGCGAGATGTCGCCGGCCCCGGCCAGCGTCAGCGCGTTTGCGCCCAGCGTGAGCGAAGGTCCGGAGAGCGTCAGCGTGCCCGCCGTGCTGCCGATGGTGGCGGCGGCCCCGAGCGTGATCGCGCCGCCGTAGGTGTTGTTGCCCGAGAGATTCACGAGCGCGCCGCCGCCGTAGCCCGTGCCCGACAACGTGAGGCTCTCCGCGCCGAGCGTGATACCGCCGGTGAGTTCGAGTGCGGCGGTGTTCGCCACGATCGTGCCGGCACCGGTGGCGCCGAGCGCCGCGGAATTGCTCAGGCGAAGAATCCCCAACGAGACCGTGGTCAGGCCGGCGTA
>CALSBN010000340.1:0-3313 GCA_943373185.1 Opitutus sp. GAS368
CTTGAAACCGCCCGCGTTGACCATGGGCTCGATCGCGAGCGTCATGCCGGGCTTGATTTTTTCGCCGCTGCCGCGCCGACCGAAGTTGGGAATCTCCGGCGGTTCGTGCATCGCCACCCCGACCCCGTGACCGACCATATCGCGCACGACGCTGAAACCGTTGGCCTCGACGTAGTGCTGGATGGCCGCGGATACATCGCCGATGCGATTGCCGACCAGCGCTTGCTTGATGCCGAGATCGAGTGCCTCGCGCGAGACGCGAAGCAGTTTTTCGTTGGCCGAAGAAACGGTGCCGACCGGAACGGTGTAGGCGTTGTCGCCCACATACCCGTCGTGCCAGACAACAATATCCAGGGAGACAATATCGCCTTCGCGCAACACCCGCCGTAAAGACGGAATGCCATGGACGACTTCTTCGTTCACGGAAATGCAGGTATGAGCGGGATAGCGACGCGAACCGTGCTGATACCCGAAACAGGCGCTGCGGGCTCCGAGCCGGGCGATCCAATCGCGGCCGGCTTCTTCCAAGTCCTGAGTCGTGATGCCGGGTCGGACCAACGGCTTGAGTTGATCAAGCACGGTGGCCGCGATAGCACACGCCTCGCGCATTTTAGCGATCCCGTCTTTGTTTTTGATCGGGATGCTCATGCGGCGACGCACGCGACGGTTTCCGCGAGGAGACCGAGCGTGCGGTAGTATCGGACGACAGGCTCGTCGGAACCGGGACCAGCCACGACCGCGTTGAGCGTTTCGTTGCGAGTCTCGAGCCATTCATCCAACACAAGGGCTTGGAGCAGCGTAGCCGGGAATTCCGTCAGGACGAATCCCGCATCAGGTTTGCGCGTGAAGAACCAACGGCGCATCAGCGCCAAGCGTTGGACTTCGTCCGCCGCGGCCGTAGCCGGGCGGCGCGAAATCTCCGCCCTTTTGAGGCAGGACGGAGAGACGTGCTCTAAATTCAAAGAACGGGCCCGGTTCATCAGGTCCTCGCAGCCAAGATCGATCGAACCGAGGAGAAGGATCTTGGCTTTGGCCGCAGGGCCAGAACCGGCGAAGGGGTCGGAGATGCCAGCCACAACCGCCGGAGTAAAGCTCTTATTTCAAAAACGCCTTGTAAGCCCAGATTCCGGCGCCGAGGGCGAGCAATCCGAGCATGGGCAAAGCAAGCTTCATGACCGCTTCGTGGCTCAGTGCTTCACCGGTCGCACCCTGCTGGGGATTCGCGCTGCGGGCACGAATGCGGCCCTTCTTCAGGAAACCGTCGTAATGGCGTTGCAGGAGGAAGGTCTCGATCTGGCGCATTGTGTCGAGGATGACGCCGACGGTGATCAACATGCCGGTGCCGCCGAAGAAATAAGCGATGCGAGTCGGGACGTTGAGCTCGAAGAGGAGAACGTCGGGCATGATCGCGATGACGGTCAGGAAGATCGCGCCAGCCAACGTGAGCCGGGTCATGATGAAGTCGAGAAACTGCGCGGTCGGTTCGCCGGGGCGAACGCCGGGAATGTAGCCGCCGTACTTCTTCAGATCGTCGGCAATCTGGATCGGCTTGAACATGACGGACACCCAGAAATAGCTGAAGAACAGGATGAGGGTCGTATTGAGGGCGTAGTACGTCCAGTGGCCGCGGAGGAGATTATTCGAGAACTCGGTGAGGAACTTGAGTTCGAAGTGGGCACCGAGCCAAGAGAAGATCTGCTGCGGGAAGAGGAGGATCGCGCTGGCGAAGATGACAGGCATGACGCCCGAATAGTTGACCTTCAGGGGCAGGAACGAGCTCTGGCCGCCCATGACCTTGTTGCCGACGACTCGCTTGGCGTACTGGACCGGGATTTTGCGCTGGCCCTGCACGACCGCGATGATGCCCATCGTGACGGCGACGAAGAGCGCCACCATGATGACCGCCTGCGGGAGGCCGAGGCTGGCGCCGGTGCCGACCGGCCGGAAGAAGAGGCTGTAGGTCTGCTGGGCTGCACCCGGGATGTCGGCCAGAATGCCGACCGTGATGAGGAGCGAGACGCCATTGCCGATACCGCGCTGCGTGATCTGCTCGCCGAGCCACATGAGCAGCATCGTTCCCGCGGTCATGAAGATCACGGACGTGAAAACAAAACTCCATTTCTCGACGATCACGATGGAGCCGAAGCGGGCCACATCATAGCCGGGGAAGAGTTGGCCCGGATTGTTGAGGGCCAGAATGAGCAGCGTACCTTGGATGAGGCAGATCAGGACCGTCGCGTAGCGCGTGTACTGGGTCAGCTTCTGGCGGCCGACATCGCCCTCTTGTTGAAGGCGGCTAAGGGCCGGAACCACCGCGGTCATCAATTGGAAGATGATCGAGGCACTGATGTACGGCATGATGCCCAACGCAGCGATGGCGCCCTTGGTGAGCGCGCCGCCGGTGAACATGTTGTACAAACCGATGAGGTTGCCGGCACCGCTTGAAGCCTGCTCCTCGAAGAACCGCTGGAGCGGGTACGGGTCGATGCCCGGAAGCGGAATGTGCGACGCGACGCGGGACACAAACAACAGCGACAGCGTGTAGAAGATCCGGGAGCGGAGCTCCGGAATCTTCAGGGAGTTCGTGAAGGCGGAAAACACGGGATAGGAATTCGAATTGCGGATGGCGGGTGGCGGACCGGCGGGCGGTGCGGTTGCGGCAGGGATGCGGAGATCCGCCAACCGCAAACCGCGATCCGCAATGAAATCAGGCGACGATGGCCTGGCCGCCGGCCTTTTCGATCTTGGCCTTGGCGGATTCCGAGAACTTGCTGGCGGTTACCTTGATCGCGCGGCCAATTTCGCCGTCGCCCAGCACCTTGACGGTGGTCTCGCCGGCGCGGATCAAACCATGCTGCGCCAGAATGACGGCATTGACCTCGGTGACCGAGGCATCGAGCGCGGCCAAAGCGGCCACGTTCACGACCGCGATTTCGACGCGGTGGTTGTAGTTGTTGAAGCCGCGGTGCGGGAGTTTGCGGTAAAGCGGCATCTGACCGCCTTCGAAGCCGGGACGAATGCTGCCGCCGGAACGGGCCGTCTGGCCCTTGCCGCCGCGACCGCTGGTCTTGCCATGGCCGCCGCCTTCGCCGCAGCCAACGCGCTTCTTGCGGTGCACGGCACCGGGGACGTTCTTGAGTTCGTGAAGTTTCATAGTGGTTCCTCGTGAGGGCGCCGGGCCGCTACGGCGGACCGACTCGGATATTGAAAAAAGGTAAACGGGACGGAAATACTCCGCCCCGTCGGGACTCAGGCAGACTTGCGGGTGGCAGCGATGTCTTCGGCCAGCCGGAGCTTGCGGAGACCTTCGAGC
>CALSBN010000341.1:0-3253 GCA_943373185.1 Opitutus sp. GAS368
TGGGTATCAAAATCGAAAAGAAGGACCCGTTTACCCAGCTTAGCCAACGCCGCCGCCGTGTTCACAATCAGTGAAGTCTTTCCGACTCCACCCTTGTAGTTAATGAAGGAAATTTTGCGGGCCATTCGGGAAATCCCAACCAACACAACTGAGATTGCTCTCACGTCAAGAGGCGATGCCAATCAGAGCGATGCCTATTAGCCCCGCGGAGACGTTTCGGTCCGTTCCCTATCGCCCAACGGAAAAACGACCGGTTACCGGTCGTTCTCACCTTTCAACCGCAGTGTCGGGGCAGAGTCGCAGGTGAAGGGACGCCCCTCAGGGCCAATAACGTCCCCGGGAAGGTTCGGCGGGCCGTCAAACTCATGTCCCTTTCAAAAAAGCGGTCGACTTGAAATCTTGAGAAACCGTCGTCGCGAACCGGCGCTGCCGCCTTGGTCGGATAGATGATGGCGCGGTTGGCGCCTAAACCGCAATGCTCGGGCTGGCCAACCCAAGCCGAGCACGTCAAAGCCGGGTGAAACCCGCGCCTTTTGCAGGCTCGTAAATCATTCCTTCATCACCCGCGAAAAAATGCCACAACCCTCGTCGCGAATTCGCATAATGATGTTGGGTCACCTGTGACGCCTTGAAACTGCGTCCCCGCAAAAAAACCGACACTTCGCGACCTCCTGTTCTAACCGGGCAAGCACGAGCCGTCACGAGACGTTGACGCTACAAAAAGTTGCACCGCGCTCGTTTCGCGAAAGACTTCCCCTTTCTTCCCCACCCCATGAAACACCCATATCTCCTTCTCTCCCTCATCGCAGTGACTTTCCTCGCGTCGACCGCCCACAGCGCTGCCAACACCGGTGCGCCATTTTCCGGAGACGCCCCCGACAAGCATCACCCGTGGGCCGTGCATGACCGCAACCGTCCGCAGCCCCCACGGGTTGAGCCCGGGACCTTCAGCACCGCCTCGCAGCCCGGTAAACCGCCCTCCGATGCCATCGTTCTCTTTGACGGCACCGCCGCCAGTCTTGCCAAGTGGGAATCCGATCCTAAGCCCGGCCAACCCGCCACCCCCACCAAATGGATTGTGAAAGACGGCGCCCTCGAGTGCGTCCCGAAATCCGGCTACATCCGCACCAAGGAAGAATTCGGCGACTGCCAACTCCACATCGAGTGGGCCGCCCCCACCAAGGTCGAGGGCAACAGCCAGGGCCGCGGCAACAGCGGCGTTTTCCTCATGGGCCTCGCCGAGGTCCAGGTCCTCGACAATTATAACAACCCCACCTACGCCGATGGTTTCGCCGCCTCCGTCTACGGCATCAATCCGCCCCTGGCCAACGCCCTCCGCGCACCCGGCGAATTCCAAGTCTACGACATCGTCTTCCGCCGCCCCATTCTCAAAGACGGCAAAGTCATCGACCCCGGCCACATTACCGTCTTCTGCAACGGCGTGCTCGTCCAAGACGCCACGCCCCTCGAAGGCCCCGGAGGCCACATGAAGCGCTCCGTGCCCGTCGCATTCCCCGCCAAAGGCCCGCTGAAACTTCAGGACCACGGCAATCCCGTTCGCTTCCGCAACATCTGGTATCGCCCCCTGCCCCCGCGCTCCGTCGAGGGCGGCACCGATGGCGTCCTCACCGCCGAAGCCACCACCGCCAAACGCGCCCTGATCGCTGCCGACCTACGCGCCGACGCCGCCAAGCTCAACGGCACCGCGCACATGCTCCGCCTCGCCGAAGCCCTCACCTACGAGAAAGACGCCGCCACCGCCGCCAAGGTCGACACCCTCGCCACCGCCTACGTCGCCGAGGTCAAAGCACTCTCCGGCGCCGCCCTCGAAGCCAAGAAAAACGAAGCCCAATCCGTCCGCCGCGCCTTGGTCTATCTCGGCAAATTCGCCATCGTCCCCGCGACCTACGCCCCCCGAGTCGCCCTCGACCAGATCGCCAAAGCCAACGAGTGGGACCCTGCGAAAAAGTAGAATAAAACTCTTCTCGTCTCCGGCCCGCGCTTCACCGCCCGGGCCTTTTTTGCGCCCCTCAAACGCGCCTACCCGGTAGCTCTATTGGAAATTTTTCGTGTATCCCGTGTGTTCCGCGGGCTCCTTTCCGATCCCTCCGCGCAGCCCTCCCAAAATTTCGTGTCTTTCGTGTTTTTCGTGGTCCCCCTCTGACTTCTCCCCCTTCCTCCCAACCATCGCTTCTGGCCCCTAGCCTCTCGCTCAATACTCCCATGACCCTCCGCGAACCCGAATCCATCGACCTCCCGACGCCCACCGGCCCCATGCGCACGGCCGTCTACCGCCCGACTGCACCCGGCCGCTATCCCGGCCTGCTCCTGTTTTCCGAAATCTTCCAAATCACCGCGCCCATCCGCCGCACCGCCGCGCTCCTCGCCGGCCACGGCTTCGTCGTCGCCGTCCCCGAGATCTACCACGAACACGAACCCGCCGGCACCGTCCTCGCCTACGACCAAGCCGGCGCCGACCGCGGCAACGCCCTCAAGACCGTCAAGCCCATCGCCGCTTTCGACACCGACGCCCGCGCCGCCCTCGATTTCCTCCAAACCCACACCTCCTGCACCGGCGCCCTCGGCGTCATCGGCATCTGTATCGGCGGCCACCTCGCCTTCCGCGCCGCGATGAATCCCGACGTGCTCGCCGCCACCTGTTTCTACGCGACCGACATCCACAAAGGCACCCTCGGCGCCGGCATGAACGACGGCACCCTCGCCCGCGTCCCGGAGATAAAGGCGGAGCTGCTCATGATCTGGGGCCGCCAAGACCCGCACGTCCCCGCCGAAGGCCGCGCCAAAGTCTACGCCGCCCTCGCCGCCGCCGGCGCGAATTTCACGTGGCACGAGTTCAACGGCGCCCACGCCTTCCTTCGCGACGAAGGCCACCGCTACGACCCCGAACTTGCCCTCACCTGCTACCGCCTCGCGATCGACCTCTTCCACCGCAAACTCGGCGAAGGCGACCGCACCGACGCCGCAGCGAGCACGGGACCGACCGAGACGAAGCACTGAGACGACATAAAATTTTGCACCTCGAACTACGAAAATCCCTTTCGATGAAGCTGATCGCAATTTACCCCGCAAAACGCGGTGCCGCCGAATAACACTGTTCGAGAAGAGCCTAAAGCGGACGGAGCGAACGACGGAGTAGTTCAAAGAGCATGACAACGCGAAGAACTGCGGCGGGAGAAAGAAAGAGGCCGGGAACGGGCGGAGGGTTCGCCGCTTGGCTAAGGTCGCAGGCTCA
>CALSBN010000342.1:0-3237 GCA_943373185.1 Opitutus sp. GAS368
GGTAAAGAAACCAGCGACGGTGGCCGACCGGCTCGTTGCCGGCCGTGCCATCGCGCATGAGGTTGTCGATGGCTTCAGGACCGAAGTTAAGAAACGCGAGATTCGATTTTGCCGCAGCCTCGGCAGCGTCGGCCGAATGGAATTTCCAAGAAGTGGGTGGGTAGTGGGAGATGGCGTTGTTGGCACTCATCATCATGGCCGCGAGCTGCGCTTTTTGACTGAAGACCGGGTTAAAGACCGTATCGGCAGGCACCCCGGCCATGGCCCGGAAATATCGGACGCGCGTGAGCACGGCCTGCTTGAAAGCATCCGAAGTATTGCCCGCGACGCCGGTCGCCTGATTGCCGGTCCAGCCGGAGGGCACACCATCCGAAGCCCGATAAACGGCCCGGAACATCTGCCGCACTTCCTCGCGCGACCTCGGATTGATGACAAACGAAGAGGAATCAGCCGCAGGCACCCGCGGCGACTCCACGCCTACTGCCGGTTGGAGATCGGCCAAAACGGGGCTCACGACTCCGCTCATCAAAAGCAACCAACGCGCAACGCTAGAAATGCGGGTAGACGTCATAAACTGGTGGCGTATTCGAGACCAATGCAGTGAACGAAAGGGGTCAAGTGACGAAGTCCCCGCGAGCAGAAACCGTGGGCCATTGGACCGGCTGGCCGCGTTCCAAACGAGTGCCATTCCTCACCGGCGCCCATAGAAACGACCCGATCGTTCGCTAGATCCGTAGCGTCACCTGCCCGGCGCCGACGGCCTGATCGATCACCCCGGTTGATTGCCGGCGATCTCCCGCCGAAGTGAAGGCCGCACCTCCCGCCGTTTTGGCGATCCTCTCCGACCTCACCTGCCGAATCACCGCATGAACCGCCGGTCGATCGCGTCCGCAGGAGGGTCGGAGGCGTTCTGGCCCAATGCGTCTGCCCGAAAACAACGGCACAATTTTTCAACGCCCGGAAGCGAGGGTCACGCAGTCCAGCACCCTGCCGAACAGCACGGCGGCCAGAAAACTACCAAAACACGGCCGAACCTTTTGAGACGAGCACATCCAGACTAGCTCGCGCTCACCATCCGCGCTTCAGCAACTTCGGAGAGGGTCTTGTTCTCGCGCCGAGCTTGGGCCCGAAGCGTTTTGATCACCGCGGGTTTGAGCCGCAGCGTAATCGGTCGGCGTCCGGTGGGTTTGCGGCCGGCTCCCCGCCGTGCGCCACCATGCGGCACCACACGGGCGCGGCCCTCGTGCAGATCGGCGTCGGTGATTTCCACCGGATCCGTGAGATCGAGGGCGGTGTCAGGGCGCTTCGCGAGGTCGCGCAAGCGGGCTTGTTCTGCTCGTGAAACGGGGCGGGCAGAGATTTCAGCGAGGGTTATGCGGACGAGTTTGGGCATGGTAGCGGTTCCTTTCAAGGCGGCTGGCGGAGCGGGCAGAGATGAGTCGGGTGACTCCGGTGCGAGGCGTGTGGCAAACCGTGACAATGACCACGCCCGCAACTTCTCCCGTGGTATTGAAACGCGTTTCGCCGTAATCTTTTCGATCATCCTCGATGGTGATTCGGTTGGGATCGGCAAAAACGCGGGCCGCCAGCGCGAAGCTCAATCCGTGTTTGGACTGATTGGCGGCGTCTTTGTCCGAATCCCACTCGAAGACCCTACCGTAAGGGTGTCGGGTCAGTCTTGAAAAGCAACGTCGCTTTCAAAACAGCATTGGTCTGCTACGCCCAGCGTTTGCCTTGCGCACGAAAAAACCCCCGAGGATTGGGCGATAAAATAGGGGTTCACGGCGGGACCGAGCCAATGCGTTCTCCAGTGCCGCAGGATTCGCGGGGGCTGAACCTTCCGCATGAACCGGTCGTGGTTTTCGAATTTCCCCCACCTCAACCGCCGAATCGCCGCATGAACCGCCGGTCGATCGCGTCTTTCCAGATCCACATCAGCCGCGAGTGCCACGCCCACGGGCCGCGCGACGCGACCGCCCGGCCGTCGGCCGTGCCGATCAGGCTGAGAAATTGTTTTTGCGGTCGGTAGGCCCGCAGCGCCTCGCCCGCCACCATCGCCCGCAGGTTCGCCGCGAGCGGCGCGGCCATGCGCACGGCAAACACGCCCGACTTCGGCACGGGCGTCGGCTCCAGCCCGACCACATCGCCGGCCGCAAAAATCCACGGCCGATCCACCGCCTGCAACGTCGGCCCGACGCGCACGAAACCGTCCTCGGTCAGCGCCAATCCCGTGCCGCGCAGCCACGCCGGCGGCGCGGGCTGCGTCACCCAGAAAACAAAATCCGCCGGCCGCAGCCCGCCCACTTGAAACTCCACCCCTTCCCGAGATGCCTTCGCGACGGAGCGCTCGGCCAACACCTCCACGCCCCTCGCCTGCAACACCCCCGCCAGCCGCGCCCGCGCACGCGCATTGTGACCCGGCAACAGCTCACGCCCACGATGCACCAGCGTGAATTTCCCTTGGCCCTTCAGTTGCGCGTGCATCGCCAGCGTCAACTCCACGCCGCCGGCCCCGCCGCCGACCACGAGGACCTTCAGCGGCCGACTCGCCGCCCGCGCCGCCGCCTGCAGTCGCGCCCAGCCCGCTAGCAGCTGCGGCACCGGCTTCGAGGGAATCGTCCATTCGGCGCCGCCCTCCACCGCCCCAAGATTCGGCGCGCTGCCGACATTGATCGACACCACGTCCGCCCGCGGCCCGACCGCCGCCCCGTCGCGCTGCACCTGCCGTTTCTCCAGATCGATGCCGTTGATCGCCGCAGACACGAACCGCGCGCCGGCCCGCGCGCACAGCGCCCGCAGGTCGATGTGCATTTCGTCGTGCGTGTAAAAACCCGCGACATGGCCCGGCAACATCCCGGAATACGCCGCGTGCTCCACGTCGCTGATCAGCGTGAGCGTCGCGCCCGGAAGCGGTCGGCGGGCGAACTCCGCCAACACCAGCGCGTGCGTGTGCCCGCCGCCGACCAACACCACGTCGCGCGGACCGGCCGACGGAAACAACGGGGCCGATAACGTCACGGCGCACGCAGCTCCGGTTTCAACAACTTCCCAAAAACCGCATCGAACGGATGCACCTGCTTCGCGCTCTGCTCGTCGCGCCCGACCAACGGCCGGCCTTCGTTCGCCCAAGCGAAAATCGATCCCTCGAGATTATGCACGTCCCGTCGGCCTCCCTCCATCAGCCGCGCCGCGAGCCGCGACGACCGGTAACCCACCGAGCAATAAACGACGACCGGT
>CALSBN010000343.1:0-3214 GCA_943373185.1 Opitutus sp. GAS368
AAGAAAATCGGTAAGACCCAAAAGGGCATTTTCACCGCGATGATCAAGGACTGGCGCGGCGTCTCGGAAGAGACGACGACCGGCGTGCACCGCCTCTACCAGCTCCACGAGCAGGGCAAACTCCTCGTGCCTGCGATCAACGTGAATGACTCCGTCACCAAGTCGAAGTTCGACAACCTCTACGGCTGCCGCGAGTCCCTCGCCGACGGCCTGAAGCGCGCGACCGATGTCATGATCGCCGGCAAAGTTGCCTGCGTCTGCGGCTACGGCGACGTGGGCAAAGGCTCCGCGTTCTCGCTCAAGGGCTTTGGCGCCCGCGTCATCGTCACCGAGATCGACCCCATCAACGCCCTCCAGGCCGCGATGGAAGGATTCGAAGTCAATACCCTCGAGAGCACCCTCGGCGTCGCCGACATCTACGTCACCACGACCGGCAATAAAGACGTCATCACGCTCGAGCACATGGCGAAGATGAAGGACCAGGCTATCGTCTGTAACATCGGCCATTTCGACAACGAGATCCAGGTCGACCGCCTCTACAAGGCGAAGGGCGTGAAACGGGTTACGATCAAGCCACAATACGACCTCTTCACGTTCCCCAACGGCAACAGTATCTACCTGCTCGCCGAAGGCCGTCTCGTGAACCTCGGTTGCGCGACCGGCCATCCGTCGTTCGTGATGTCGAATTCCTTCACCAACCAGACGCTCGCCCAACTCGATCTCTGGAAGAACAAGGACACCTACAAAGTCGGCGTTTACCGTCTGCCGAAGCACCTCGACGAAGAAGTTGCCCGCCTCCACCTGGAGCGCATCGGCGTGAAGCTGACCGTGCTTTCGAAGTCGCAGGCCGAATACCTCGGCGTGCCCGTCGGAGGTCCCTACAAAGCCGACCACTACCGTTATTGATCACGCTCATTCTTTCGGCCGAGGCGCCGCAAAGAGAGCGCCAAGCGCCGCCCCCACCGGGTCGGCGCTTTTTTGTGCCCAATGCGCTCCGTGCGTATTGTTTAAGGGCCGCAACACCGGGTTTTCGAGCTGAGCAAGCGAAACAAGGAAGACGCTAGGTTGATGCCCCGGGGAACGCTATGGCCTTGGGGGGATCGAAAAGTAGCGGGCGCGTTTGATTTTCTATGCAATACGCTAAGCACGTCCGACTTCGGAATCGGAAAGCGGCACGATTGGCCATTCAAACCGCTGTTGCCGTTTTCGTGGGCAACTTGAATGGCCGGTTTTTCTCCCGTTAGGAGAAAAATGGCGGGATGGACGGGACTCGAACCCGCGACCTTCTGCGTGACAGGCAGACGCTCTAACCAGCTGAGCTACCACCCCGTGTTAACGGGAAAGAGTGCGAAAAGTAGAATTCGACTTGGCCAAGTCAAGCGCCCGTTTTGCCCTTGTGCGTCTCGCGCGGTCGCGTAGCACTCAGGGCAGCTTTGCGGTGGTAGCTCAGCTGGATAGAGCAGCGGTTTTCTAAACCGCCGGTCGGGTGTTCGAGTCACCTCCACCGCACCATTTTTTCTTTAGCGGCCGTCCGCGTTCGCGGGCCGCGGGGCGAAGCGGTAGGTCGTGTTGAAGATCAGTTCGATCGTCTTTGAGACGAAAACCCGAACCTTGATTTTACCGGTGTCGGCGTCGGTCGGTGTGGCGTGGCCCTCGATGCGGCGGGTTTCACCGGTCTCGCAACGGGCCATGCCGCTGAACTCAACGCGCTCGCCGCGGGCGAGACGGGAAAGTTGTTCAGAGCTGAAGTCGATGCCGAGCGCGCCGCGTTCATTGTAGAAAAAATACGGAAAGACCTTCGCCGTATAAACCGATTCAAAACGGGAGCCCCGGCGTTCGAATGTCGGCATCGTCAAGGTCACGGTGCCGACGTAGATCGAGGTTTTGGCCGGTGCGATGGCGACGGTGGCGTAAGGTTCCTCCGCCGTGGCGAGAACGGCAGTGACGAAGCTCAGGTAGATGAACATCCAGCGCGGGAGCATGGGGCGAAGCGTGCGCCGTGGATGGTTTCGGGCAACGCTCTTTCGCGTTGCGCGGCGGGGTGGGGCGGCGTGTGCTCGCGGTTTCCTATGGCCAAATCTTCACAAGCCACTTGGGGCGGACGTTTCACCGCCGGCCCCGCCGAATTGATGCTTAAATTCAGCGAGTCCGTCTCGTTTGACCATCGCCTCGCGCCCTTCGACGTCGCCGGCAGCAAGGCCCATTCGGCGATGTTGGCGCAGGTCGGCTTGATCACGGCCAAGGAGCGGGCGGCGATCCATGCGGGGCTCGACGCGATTCTGGCCGAGATCGAGGCCGGTAAGTTTCAATGGGACCAAAAGCTCGAGGATGTGCATATGAACATCGAGCAGGCCCTGACCAAGCGGGTGCCAGTCGCGGCCAAGCTCCACACGGCGCGCAGCCGCAACGACCAGGTCGCGACCGATATGCGGCTGTGGTTCAAGCACGCCGCCGCCGTGCTCAACGAAAAGATCCTCGGCGCCCAAAGGGCTTTGCTCACCGTTGCCGCAGCCAATCGCGACGTGCTTATTCCCGGCTACACGCACCTGCAGCGGGCGCAGCCGGTGTTTTTTTCGCATCATCTTTTTGCGTGGATGGAAATGTTGCAGCGCGACCGCTCTCGGCTGGATGACGTGGCCGCGCACGCCAACTGGTGTCCGCTGGGTTCCGGGGCCATCGCGGGCACGACCTTGCCGATCGACCGGGAGTTTTCGGCCAAAGCGCTCGGCTTTGTTGACGCCAAGGGCCGGCCGCAGGTCACCCAGAATTCGATGGATACGGTGGCGGACCGCGATCTCTTCATCGAGTTTGCGGCGGCCTGTGCGACGTTTGGCGTCCATGTTTCGCGGATTGCGGAGGACCTGATTATTTGGAGCAGCACGGAGTTCAAGTTCGTGGAACTGCCCGATGCGTTCTGCACCGGTTCCTCGTTGATGCCGCAGAAAAAGAATCCCGATTCCTGCGAACTGCTGCGGGGCAAGTCGGCGCGCCTGCAGGGCAATCTCCACACGCTGCTCACGCTCGTGAAGGGCCTGCCGCTCACCTACAATCGTGATCTGCAGGAGGACAAGCCACCGGTGTTCGACAGCTTTGACCAGACCGCGTTGTGCGCCGGTGTGCTCGCGGGCACGATCGGTGGCATGGCGGTGGTTCGCGAACGGTGTGCGGCGGCGGTGGCCGATCCTGCGCTGCTCGCGACCGATTTGGCGGATTA
>CALSBN010000344.1:0-3192 GCA_943373185.1 Opitutus sp. GAS368
AAGGACGGCGAGCTGACCCTGCGACTGATACGCCGCGAAGAGGTTGCGACGGTCGAACGCGTGCGGTCCGGCCGCAACGCCCGTTTCGTGCTCGGCGACCCCGTAAACCTACCACCCGCGCTGACCGCCGGTCAGCGCGCGGCGGCAACGGAGATTCTCGGCAGCCGCGACTTCGTCAGTGTCCTGATCGGCGATGCTGGCACGGGCAAGACGACGGTCCTCTCAGCCATCGAAGGCGTCCACGTCGTCAGTGGCGGCAAACGGTTCCTGCCGCTCGCGCCGACGACCAAGGCCCGCGATGCGCTGGTCGAGAGCGGTTTCGAAACCGCCTGCACGGTGCAACGGTTTCTCGCGAGCGAGGCGATGCAACGCGAGGCGTTCGGTCGGGTGTTGCTCGTCGACGAGGCCGGGCTGCTCTCGACCCAGCAACTCGATCATCTGACCAAGGTCGCACAGGACCTGCGAGCCCGCGTGCTGCTCGTCGGCGACACGAAACAGCACTACAGCGTCGATCGCGGCGACGCCCTGCGCAACGTGATCGACCACTCGGGCACTCCGGTCGTTCGGCTCGCCGAAGTCCTGCGCCAGCGCAACGAAGCGGATCGGCGGTTCAGCCGCCTGCTGGCATCCGGCGATGCCGCTGAGGCCTTCGCGTACGCCGATCGGCGTGGCCTGATCCGCGAGGCGGGCACCGACGACGCGCTGTTCGCGCGAGCGGCCGAGCATTTCGTCGCCAACCGGGTCAAGGGTATCGAGACCCTCGCCGTAATTCCGTTCTGGGATGAGATCGAGCGGTTCAATGCCCAGGTGCGTCCGGCGCTGCGCACCGCCGGATTGCTCGGCGAGGTCGAGGTCGTGCGGGAAGCCGTAAAACCCCTCACGTGGACCGACGAGCAGAAGGCTCATTGGGATCAATTTCGAGTCGGGGACCGGCTCGTCTTCGCACGGCACACCCGGTTCTTCAAACGCGGTGCCGCGGCGGAGGTCGTCGCGGTCCTGCGCGACGGCCTCCTGGTCCGCGGCGCCGGCGGCCGCGAGGCGAAGCTGACGCGCCGGCAGCGCGCGGCCTTCGACGTCGGGCGCGTGCAAACGCTCGCGGTCGCGGCCGGCGACCGGCTGCTGATCCGCGGGCAGTGCGACGACGCCGGGTTCGCCAACGGCGACTTCAAGGACGTTGCCCTCGTCGATCCGACGGCTAACCGGATCGTTTTCACCGATGGCCGCGAGTTGCCGCCGGACTTCGCCGGATGGACCTACGGTCACGCCATCACCTCGTACCGATCGCAGGGCAGCACCTCCGAGGAATCGCTCCTCGTGTTGGGCGAAGTCGCGGCGCGCGCGTTAACTCGCCAGCAGTTTTATGTCGGCAACACGCGGTACCGCGGAGCGCACGCCATCTACGTGGCGAACAAAGAGGCGATTCACTCACGGCTGCAGGGTTTCCACGACCAGCGCGAACTGGCGACGGAGTTCATACAGCGCCACCGCATGGCGGAACTTCTGCACTTCGTGCCGCGAGCGCTGCAACAACTCAGGGAGCGGGCTCGGCGCGCCTGGTTCATGAGCAACGTGCGCCGGGCGCGCGAGCGGCAGCAGGCGGGCGCGAACCTCCGGACATGAGCGCAGCCGCCCAAGCTCCCACCAGCCCGGTGGCACTATCCGACTCGCCGGAGTCGACCATACTGCCTTCGGCCAAACTCAAGGCGTCCGCGGCATGGCAGGACGCGCTCTGGCGCCGCTGGCCACGAGAAGCCTGCTGGCCGGCAAAGATGGACGTTTATGAGGCTGCAGCGTACCTGCGCGTAAGTCCCGACACGATCCGGCGCGCCGTCGTCGTGGCACGTGATGGCAGAGCCAGGCTCGCACATCAGCGGCTGGGTTCGGTCTATCGCTTCCGAAAGGCCGATCTCGACGCGTTCGGCGCCGTGCCGGGGCGGAACAGGGAAGCCGTCTAAGGAGCATCTCCGAGAACGGAGTTGAGTTAATATAAAACGTTATGTAACGTTTTATCGTGCCGTACGAAGGCTTAAGCCGGACGAGAATCACTCAAGCGCTGCGCCGCCTGGGACAGCTGGCGCATGAGCAAAACGTGACCTTGGATCTGTCGCTGTACGGCGGAGCGGTATTCACGCTTGTCTATGGTTCGCGGGATTCGACCAAGGACGTGGATGCAGTTGTCCGGCAGGGAGAGATCGCCCGGGCACTGGCGTCGAAAGTCGCTCGGGAACTGGAGTTGCCCGATGACTGGCTCAACGATCACGTGAAGCAGTTCCTGGCGGAAAAGGAAGCGAAGCGTCAGCTCACCGAAGTTGATTTCGGCGAAGGGTTGCGCGTCTCGGTGCCCACCGCAGCGTATCTGCTCGCCCTGAAACTGCGTGCCTGCCGGCCCCCGCTGCCCGGCTACGCGGGCGACTACGGCGACATTCGTTTTCTGGTGCGCAAGATGGAGATCGACTCGGTCGAGAGGGCGGAAGCGATTCACGACAAGTTCTTCCCGCATGACGCACTCTCGGCCACCGCCAGGGAGGTGGTGCGAGCCGCCATCAAGGAGGTCCGTCCATGACGCCTCGTCCTTCATCGCTCGGGGAGGTCGCCGAGCGTTCCGAGTCGCTGGCGGACTTTGGCCGCCATCTGCGTGACTGGCTGCACGAGCTGCGGCGGGTCACCTCCCGTCCCCAGATCGCCGCGGCCATTGCCGACGAACCGCGCAGACTCGGGACGCGATTCGACCGCGGCTACGTGGCTGACGCCTGGCTGGCGGCTTATGGGGAATATGTCGCCGAAAAGGTCGGCATCGCTGCACCCCACTGGGTGTCTGCGCCATGGCGCATTTCCCGAGTCCCAATCTTTGACGAAGGTGCGACGCCTGCGCTGCGCGCGATCGCGCTTCGCAACGCACCCTTGGCGTTCAAGCGCCGGAACGTGTTCACGCCGTCGGTTGATCTACCGCTTTCCTTACGTCCGGGTAGACCGACGAAGTCACTCGAAGAGAAACGTAAGACCAACGCCGAGCGGCAGCGTCGTTTTCGCGAGGCACGGGCACGCGAACTGAAGGAATTACGCCAGCTGGCCCGCCGGTAGTTACGCTGCAGGTGGCAAAGCGACCGCGAGCTGGGCCCGGGCTTCCTTCATCATGCGGACGATACCCGTCATCGCTTTGGCGGGCCGTATTGGCGCCGCGACGGGGGCGGG
>CALSBN010000345.1:0-3189 GCA_943373185.1 Opitutus sp. GAS368
TGTAGAAATTCCGGAGTAAACCCCCACTCAAGTAGAAAGGGCTCGTTCAGTTCGAAGAAAAATCCGTCCTCGGCCACCCCGGGCCCAAAAGAGATCGCGAGGTATTTCGCCGCATGGAGATGGGCGAGCAACGGCCAGGCCTCTGCCGGCGCCTGCGAGGGTTGATGACAAAACTTCGCCGCAACGATCAAGGCGGCCGGGAAATTCCATGTCTCCAGCAGCCGGGCGCCGACCATCGTATGGTCGTAGCCCAAAACCTCCGCTTCGGCCCGCGTCCATGATCCACCCAACCGGGCTTGCTCCAACCGGATGGCGGGAAAAAACGGCGCGCAGGCATGGGCGACGGCCAGCTTGCCCAGATCGGCCACCAGACCGGCCGTATAAGCGCTCTGCGGATCGGCCCGCTCGGTGGCTTCGGCCAACGCCTCGGCGGCGAGGGCCGTGCACAGCGCGTGGCGGGAAAAATCACCGGGGTCGCCGCGATACACGCTGCGACCCGAACCGCTTTCCCAGCGGTTGATCAACGCCAACGCCGATAGACGGAAAACCTCCCGCATACCCAGACGGATCACCGCTTCGGCGATCGAGACCACCGGTTCACCGGTGGAGAAAAATGCGGAATTGGCCACCCGCAAGGTCGACGCGGAGAGCGCGGGATCGAGTCGGATAATCGCCTCGATATCGTCCGCCCCGGACGAGTCATCCTGCAACACCGTGATCAGACGGGGCAGCAGCGACGGGGCACAAGGCAGACGCAACGCCTGCTCGCAGACGTGATCCAAAGTGGGAATAGGTGGGTTCATCGACGGAGATCAGGCAGCGGTCAGCAATGAGCCGGGATCGAGAATCAATGCGATACCGCCGTCGCCGAGGATCGCGCCACCCGAGACCCCGGGCACGCCCTGCATGAAGGCGCCCAAGTTCTTGATCACGACCTCCTGCTTGCTGACCATTTCGTCGACCAACAGGGCCGACACCTTTCCCGAGTGTTCGACGATCACGACAATGCCGTCCCAGATATTGATGGCATCCGCCGCGATGCCGAAGCGCCGATGTAGCCGGTGAATCGGAATCAACCGGCCCCGCAGATCGAGCACCTCGCCCTGGCCGTGCAGCGTCGAGATGTTCTCTCTGCTCGGCCGCAGCGCCCGTTGCACTGAAGTGCTTGGCAAAATGAACCGGTCTTCGCCCACCCGGACGACCAGTCCGTCGATGATCGCCATCGTCAGTGGCAGCCGGATCTTGAACGTTGAGCCACGGCCCACCTCGGAGGTGATCTCGATTTTCCCACGCAGCTTGTCGATGTTGCGTTTCACCACATCCATGCCGACGCCGCGACCGGAGACCGCCGTCACCTTTTCCGCCGTGGAGAATCCGGGCGCGAAAATGAGCGCGAGCGTCTCATCGCGGGTGAGCACAGCCCCCGGCGCGATCACGCCTTTTTCCACCGCTTTCTTGTAAATCCGGTCGGGATCGATGCCGCGACCGTCGTCCTGTAACTCGACCACGATGTTGCTGCCTTGATGGTAAGCCTTCAGGTGCAGGGTGCCGGTCTCAACTTTCCCGCCGGCCACCCGGTTTGCCGGCAGCTCAAGGCCGTGATCGAGCGCGTTGCGCACCATGTGAACCAGCGGATCACCGATCTCCTCGACTACCGTGCGGTCGAGTTCCGTATCCTCGCCTGCCGTGGAGAAGTGAACTTTCTTGCCAAACTCGCGGGCAAGATCACGGGCGAGCCGCTCCATTTTTTGAAAGGTCGGCTTGATCGGAATCATCCGCAGCGCCATCGCGGTGTGCTGAAGTTCTTTGGTGATACGGGCAAGCTGCGTGACGTTGCGCTGCAAGGGCGATCCGCCCGCTGCCCCGTTTTGTCGGGCCGTTTCCAAGAGCTGGCTTTGGACAATCACGAGCTCGCCGACGACATCCATGAGTGAATCGAGCTTCTCGGTGTTGACGCGGACCGTGGCTCCAGCGGCAACCTTCGGCGCCTCACCACCCGCTTTCGCCAACGCTGCCGTGGCCGGAATCGCCGCGTCGTGCGCCGCGGCCGACACATTGATGGGCACAGGCACTTCTTGGATCTCAGCGGGGGTGCTCGCAACCGACGACGGAGCGAAAGCGATGACCGAAGCCGCCGGCGCAGGTGCGAGCGGTGCAGACGTGATCGGGGCGATCGGGGTTCCGTCGGGAACGGCGAGACGTTTAACCGCACGGATAAGATTCCCGACCGGAATTATTTTCTCGGGAATCTGCCCTTTTTCCAACGCGAGTGCGACCTGTTGGGTGAGCGCCTGCAACGCATCGCGACTGTTCAGAATCTCGGTCACGATCGCGGAGTTGAGCGTCAACTGACGATTCCGCGCGAGATCAAGCAGCGATTCCACCTCGTGGGCGAGCGACTGCATCGGCACCAGGCCAAGGAAGCCCGCGTTGCCCTTGAACGTGTGGAACGAGCGAAAAATAGAGTTCAATGCTTCGGGGTTGTCGGGCTGTTGCTCCAACGCGAGAAGCGCGGCCTCGATTTGCTGCAAGTGATCCACGGCCTCGCCGTAGAACTCGCCCAGCAGCTCGCGATTATCCTCCAAATGAAGATCCAACAGCACATCGGCCGCATCGTGATGGGCGGTGGACGCAACCGGAACCGGCGCCTCGGCCGCAGCGGGCGCACAGGCGTTGAACGGCGGCACCGCCTGGTTGAGGCGCAGGCATTCGGCCGCCACGGGCATCCACTCCACGTAGACACGGAGCCTTGCCAGCATCGCGTCGTCGAAGGGTTTGGCCGCATCAAGCATCCGGTCCAACTCCGAATGCAACGCGACCGTCGGTTCGCCGAGCACCGGGTCGTTGGCGCAGAGATCGCGCAGCTCTCCCAGCAGACTGTAAGACGGGACGAGCCCGTCGTCGCGCCCGGGCTGGGCAAGCATCGATTCACCGGCGAGCCGGTTAATCAGCGTTTCGAGTGAGCGGAGGGATTCGGGTGAGAGAGGCATGGCGCCGGTTAAAAACGATTTCTGAGCTTTCTCCCCTTCGGCACCTGGGGAGGGAAATTTAGACTTTTCTCGGATCCGCCCGGTTTGGATCTCAGAAATTCCGGCACGCTTAGTTTTTTTTCTAAACTTCGCCGACTTTGCGCCGAAATCCCCTCCTGGAAATCTTCTCTCAACCACTCGACCCTAAAATGACCACCGC
>CALSBN010000346.1:0-3186 GCA_943373185.1 Opitutus sp. GAS368
TAGATCGGTTTGCCGCTCTTGCGGTCGACGAGGCCCCACTTGACACCGCAGGGGAAACCCGCGCCGCCGCGCCCGCGCAGACCGGACTTCTTGACCTCGTCGATGATCGCGGCGGGCTGCATCGCGAGCGCCTTCTTCAACATCTCGTAGCCGCCGTGCTTCACGTAGCAGGCGAGATCGTTGGTGTAGCCGGGCTCGTCGATGTGCCTGAAGATGATCCGGCGTTGTTGGGGAGCGGGCATGTCGGGAATTCGTTGGCGCCTCAGCGGCGTTGCGCAGCCTCGGCCTTGATCTGGTCGCTGAGCTGCTTGGCCTTGGCGGCGTCGACCTTTTCGTGGAGATCGTCGTCGATCATGACGACGGGCGCGGTGCCGCAGCTCGCGAGGCACTCGACGAACTCGATCGTAACCTCGCCGTCGGGGGAAATCTCGCCGCGGTGCGTGTCGAATTCTTTTTCGAAAGCGGCGCAGGTCTTGTAGCCGCCCATGAGCGCGCACGAGAGCGTGCGGCAGACCTTGATGTGGCGGCGGCCGATCGGCTTCTGCCGGAACATCGGGTAGAACGTCACCACTTCGTACACGTTGATCGGCTGCAGCTCGAGTTTCTGCGCCACCCACTCGATCGCGTCCTGCGGGATGTAGCCGACGTCCTCCTGGATCGCGTGCAGGAGCATCAGCACCGCGCTCCGTTTGACCGGATAGTGCGTAATGACGTCGTCGATACGGCGCAGCGTTTCGGGTTTCAGATTCATCGGGCGGGAGGGCGCGGGAGGGTCAGCGGTCGCACTCGCCCATGACGAAGTCGAGGGAACCGAGGATCGAGACCACGTCGGAGATCAGGCAGCCGACGCACATTTTCTGGAGGATCGAAAGATTGCAGAACGAGGGGGAGCGGATCTTGAGCCGGTACGGCACGCCGCCGCCCTTGCTGACAATGAAGAACCCGAGGATGCCCTTGGGATTCTCGGCCTCGAAGTACACTTCGCCGGCCGGGATCTGCGGACCTTCGGTGACGATCATGAAGTTCTGGATCAGCTCTTCCATCGAGCTGAGGACCTTGTCCTTCGGCGGCGCGAAGATGCGTTTCGCCTCGGTGGCGTACCATGGACCGTCGGGCATCTTGGCAATGACTTGCTTGATGATGCGGACGGACTGGCGCATCTCTTCGCCGCGGACGAGGTAGCGGTCGTAGCAATCGCCTCTCGTTCCCACGGGCACGTCGAACTCGTAGTTCTCGTAGCCGGAATACGGTTTGTCTTTGCGCAAATCGAGGCCGGCGCCGGAGCCACGGAGGTTGGGCCCAGTGAGACCGTAGGCGAGCGCGACTTCCTTCGGGATCACGCCGATGCCAACGGTGCGATCCATGAAGATTTTGTTCCGCGTGAGCAGCTTCAGCGTTTCCTCGAGAATCGGCAGGAACTGGTCGCAGAACGCGTTCACCCGGCCGAGCCAGCCCTCGGGCATATCGCGGGTCACGCCGCCGATGCGCGTGTAGCTGGTCGTGAAACGCGCGCCCGTGAGTTCCTCGAACAGCTTGTAGAGTTTTTCGCGTTCCTCGAGGGAGTACAGGAGGACGCTCCAGGCGCCGACATCGAGTCCGAAGGCGCCGAGGCCCATCATGTGGGCGGAGATGCGGGCCATTTCCGCGGTGATCACGCGGATCGCCTCGCAACGCGGCGGCACCTTGAGCCCGGCCAAACGCTCGACGGCGATGGCGTAGGCCATATTGTTCGCGAGCGGCGCCAAGTAATCCAACCGGTCCGTGTAGGGCACGAACTGGTTGTAGGTCATGTTCTCGGCGATCTTTTCGTCGCCGCGATGCAGGTAGCCGATAACCGGATCGGCCTTCGTCAGGATCTCGCCATCGAGCTCCATCTGCAGGCGCAGCACGCCATGCGTCGACGGATGCGAGGGTCCCATCGAGAGGGACATCTTCTCCGTCTGAAATTCGGCCGGAGCGGCCTGGGCGCCGGCGGCGGCCTTGGCGGCGCTGTCGGGAAATGAAAGTTCGGTGGCCATCGTTCGGTGGGCGGGCGCGTTATTCCTTCAACTGGCGCAAGGCCGTCTGGTCGGGCCGGGCAACACGGTCGCTCCAGCTCTCATCCTTGGCGCGCGGCTCGGCTTCCGTCAGATTGATTTCACCTGACGAGGCCACGAACGGGCCGCCCATCATCGGCGCAGCGATGACCTTGGTGCCGGTTTCCTCGGCAATATCGGCCACCGGAAGATCGGTTTCGATGCCGGCCAGCGGAAATTCCTTCCGCAACGGGTGATAAGGATAGCCATCCCACATCAGGATCCGGCGCAGGTCAGGGTGCCCTTGAAACTTGATGCCGAACATGTCGAAACACTCGCGTTCGTGCCAGTTCGCGGCCGGCCAGATCCCGACCGCACTCGGTGCCGTCGGCTCGGCTTCGGTCCCGGCGCAGGGGGAGACCACACGCACATAGGTGCCGGGGTTGGCGGTGGAATAAAGATGATAGACGACGGAGAAACGCGGCGCCGCACCTTCGGCCCAATCGACCGCCGTCAGGTCAGCCAACAAATCGAACCCTTGCCCGTCGCGCAGGTAGGTCAGGACCCCAACGAGATCCGCCAACGGCACATCGACCGCCGGATGGTCGGCCGAAACGCGTTCGGCGACCTGCGGAAACTTTTCTTTGAGAGCGGTCGTGACGTCAGCGGGCATGTGGGGAGCGGGAGGCGTCAGCGAGTTCAGGCCGAGAGCAGCCGTTTTGATGCCGGTTCGCGTCGCACCTTGTCCTGCAGCTTCATCAAGGCGTCGAGGAGCGCCTCGGGACGCGGCGGGCAGCCACTGACATACACATCGACCGGGACGATCCGGTCCACCCCTTGGAGCGTCGCGTAACTGCGGTACATGCCGCCGGAACTCGCGCAAGCCCCCATGGCAATCACCCATTTCGGCGCGGCCATCTGGTCATAAATGCGACGAACTTGGGGCGCCATCTTGTAAGTCACGGTGCCGGCCACGATCATGCAGTCGGCCTGCCGGGGTGAAAAGCGCATCACTTCGGCCCCGAACCGCGCGATGTCGAAACGCGCCCCGCCCACAGCCATCAACTCGATCGCACAGCACGCCAAACCCATCGGCATCGGCCACATAGAGTTGGTGCGGATCCAATTGATCGCGGCATCTGCCCGTGAAACGATCACGCCGCCTTCAACT
>CALSBN010000347.1:0-3182 GCA_943373185.1 Opitutus sp. GAS368
ACGCCCTCGGATGCGGCACCCCGTCGCCGAGCGCGACCAACTCGCCGTCGGAGCACGTCATCGTCCATGGCTGCACCATGAACCGACGGATGTCGTCCTCGCCCATCACAAACGTCACGATCGACGCCCCGCCGGCCCGGATGATCCCGATCGCCGCATCGACCGGCTCGAGCACCTGTGCGCGCGCGATTTCATCAAGCCTTCGCCCTTCCAAGGCCGGATCGGCCCGGTGCCGGCTGATCATGATTTTCCCCGCCCCGGCGCGTCGCCCGATGTTTTCGAGCATCTCGGTCCGAATCTGCGCGCGGGTCTCCGCGTTGGCCAATCGCGCACGCAACGCCCCGTCGCCACCCTCGCGGGCCCAAGCCGGCACGATTGCCGCCGTCAGTCCCGTCGATCCCGCCTCGTAGGGATATTGATCGGCAAAAATCTCCACGCCCTCCGCCCGCGCCGCGTCGATGTTCCTGATCACTTGCTCTGAAAGCCCCCAAACCCGCGGCCCCAGCGCCTTGATGTGCGTGACGATCCCCGGCAGCCGCGCCTCGCGGGCCACGCGAATTAACTCATCCACCGCCGCGACCAAGCCGACGTTGTAGTCACTCTCGTCACGGATGTGGCTCGTGTAAAATCCGTCGAACTCCGCCGCCACCCGCGCCAGCGCGATGTGCTCCTTGGTCTTCGAAAAATTGCCCGGCGTATAAAACGGCCCGGCCGACAGCCCGAACGCCCCCGCCTGCATCGCGCGGCGCACGAGCCCGTTCATCTGCGTCTGTTCCGCCTCGGTCGGCGCGCGGTCGGCGTTCCCGAGCACGTCGATCCGCACCGAATTGTGCCCGATGAGTTGCGCGACGTTCACCCCCGGGCGCTGACGCTCGATCATCGCGCGTTGCGCCGCCAGATCGGTGGGACCACCGCCGTCCGGGTTGACGAACACCGTCGTGATCCCCTGCGCCAACAACGCCGCCGCGCCCGCCAATTTCTCGCCGGCCAACGCCGGCCCCGCGTGCGAATGCCCGTCGATAAATCCCGGCGTTACATAGAGCCCGGCGGCCTCGATCACCGTCTTCGCCTTGGCCTCCGGCAGGCGACCCACCGCAGCAATCCGGTCACCGTTGATCGCGACATCGGCGTGGACCCAAGGCGTGCCGCTGCCATCGAGCACACGCCCGCCGCGGATCAGAAGATCGAACTCCGCCGCTATGACCGGCACGGTCGGTAGAATACAGAGAAGGATGTAAAGCTTTAGCGCAGCCATTGGAGAAATGCCGTGGTTGTAGGTGCGTTCGTGAGATCGATCAGAAAGCCGCCCGTCGCCGGGACAATGGCCTGCGCGCGCGGTGCCGGTCCGCGACGGCGCACGATCGCGTTCATCGCCGCCACCGCGGTCGCCGTCGAGCCCACGCCGAAGCCCACCAGACCCGCCACCATCACTGCCGCCTCGTGATCCCGGCCGAGCATCGGCCATACGACGAACGCCGCGAAGGCCAACGACATCGCGATATTCGCCACCAAGATTACCAGCATCGGGCCGGCCACGTTCGCCAACTCCGCGAGATTCAGCGCGGCCAAGGTCACCGCGAGAAACATCGCGAGCAGCAATCCCCCGAGACGCACCAGCGTCGCGCCCCGCAGCCACGTCCCGCCGGCCGCATCGTGTGCCGCGCGCACGGCCAGCCCGACGAGCAGCGCGCCCATATAGGCCGGAAACGCCGCGCCCAGCTTCACCAATCCGAAGCTCACCCACGCCCCCGCTTTGATGCACACCGCGACGATCAACAGGTGCACGAGCGCCGTTTTCGGCTCGGAGAAAAACTCCCGCAGGTCTCCGACCACACCCGGCCTCGGCGCTGCCGGCCCGCTTTCGCCACGCTCAACGCCGCTCACCGCAACTCCTCGTCTCCGCAACAGCCACTCCGCCAACGGACCCGCCAGCAAACCGCTCGCCACCAATCCGAACGTCGCCGCCGCCGCCCCCACCGTCGCGGCCGCCGCAAACCCGGCCTCTTCAAACCGCGACGCAAAGCCCAACACCGTGCCGTGCCCGCCCACCAGCGTGAGCGAGCCGCACACCACGCCGAGCAGCGGCGGCGCGTCCAGCGCCTTCGCCAGCCCGACGCCCACGAAGTTCTGCAACACCGCCATCGTCGTCGCCGCGCCGAGCAGAATCACCAGCGCCCGCCCGCCCGTGCGCAAAATACTCAGCGGCGCCGCCAAGCCCACGCAGGTGAAAAATCCGACGAGCAGCGGTAAATTGACCGCTTTGGCCGGCCGGGAAAACCACTCGGGCTCGGGCGTCGCCAGCCAAGTCCACCACCCGGCCGTGACCCGCGTCTGCCACGAAATCTGCAACAGGCCCGTCGCCTGCAATCCGAGCACCAGCGCCGCCGCCAACAGCCCGCCCGCGACCGACGGCGGGATGTTGCAACGCACGAGCACCGGCACCCGTCGCAGCAAAGCCTCGCCCGCGAGCAACACGGGCCCGGCCAAAAGCAGCAACCACCAGGCGGAAATCGGCGAGAGAGTCATCGGTGAACAAGTGGGCGAACGGTCGCACCGCCTGCATTTCTGTCGTGCCGACCCGCGCGCGGGAAGCTCCGTTTTGATCGGGATTTTGGTGGGGCGTGGATTGTTCCGCGGCCGGAGTGGCATGGGCGTCTCGCCCATGTTTCCGGAAACGCCAGTCTATGCGCCGGACGATCACGGACCAGACGCCCGTGCTACTTTGAACCCATCGCCGCGAAGGCATGATCTCGACTGCGGCCGCGGAAAACGGCTCCCGTCGGCCGCTAACCGGAAGAAGCGACCGCATCCGGCCTCACGCCGATGGCATCGCCCCGCTTCGGGTCGCGCGCCGCGACCTCCGCCGCCAGAAGGCGAAACCGAGTGCACCGAGTCCGACGAGCGCCGCGTAGGTCGAGGGCTCCGGAATCGCGGTCACGTCGTAGACCGCCGCCGCGGCGATAACGCCCCGGGACGCCGGGATGGTCGCGGAGACATCTATGTAGTGGCTCGCAACGGTTGCCGTAAATGTGCCGACGGCGTAAGTCGGAGCCGACTGGGTGTTGCCGAAAAGCAACGTGCCTCCTTGGTGCTGAATTTGCGTGGGGCGCTCGGAATCCCAGGCCGGAGTCCAAATCTGAAGCCGATACTCATTTCCGATTGTCAGGTTATTGAAAGTCATT
>CALSBN010000348.1:0-3181 GCA_943373185.1 Opitutus sp. GAS368
CCCTTGCCCTCTTCCTCTCCTTCGCCTCAACCATCCTCGTCTTCAAAGGCCTGCGCGAGTTCAGTGATATCTTTTGGATGATCCCGCTCATGGGCTTCGGCCAACTCGGCGTCTTCGCCGTCTACGCGATCTATTTACCCGAACTTTTCCCGACGAGCCTCCGCGCGACCGGCACGAGTTTCTGTTACAATTTCGGCCGCCTCGTCGCCGCCACCGCACCCTTCACGATCGGCCAGATCACCAAGAGCCTCGGCGGCAACCTCGAGGGCTTCCGCACCGCCGGCATCGCCGTCAGCTTCGTGCTCTTGCTCGGCATTCTGGTCCTTCCGCTGCTTCCGGAGACCAAAGACAAGCCCCTGCCGGACGAGTGATGCGAGTGCGCGGCCGCCAAGGGCCGCTAAGCTTTCAACTCGCCGCCAGCAATCGGTCCAAGACCTCCGCGTTGCGCAACGTCTCCGCCAGGCCAAACGCCGGCGCGCGGTTCTCCATAATCGCCGCCGCAAAGTCCTCCACCTCGCTCCGATAACGGTCGCTCTCCGTCACGGCGATCGTCGTGCGTTCCTCTCCCCGGATCAACGTCAGCGCTCCGGCTGGATCAAAAAACGTGTCGGGCACTTCCAGCACGCCGTCCGTCCCCACGATCTCCGCTCCGATCCGCTTCTGCGCATTGAAACCGCAATGCAGCGCCGCCGTGAGCCCGCCCACATAGCGCAGCAGCCCGGAAAAGAGCACATCGACTCCCCCCTCGCGCACCGCCTCCGCCTTCACCGACTCCGGTCGCATCGTCCCCGGCGCGACGCCCGCCATCGTATCCGCCACCAGCCCGGCGAAATTCACCGGATAACACCCCACGTCGTAAAGCGCACCACCGCCCAACTCCGGCCGAAACTTGATCGACGCCGGATTGAGCAGGGGAAACCGGAAACTCGCCTGCACAAACTTCACCTGACCGAGCGCCCCGCTGCGCACCGTTTCCACGACTTTCCGGGTGCGGTCCGTGTAGCGATACATAAATGCTTCCATCAGTTTCACTCCGTTTTTCTCCGCCGCCGCAATCATGCGCCCACACTCCGCCGCGTTGAGCGCCAGCGGCTTTTCGCAAAGCACATGTTTGCCCTGTTCCATCGCCCGGATCGACCACTCCGCGTGTTGTGAATTCGGCAGCGGGACATAGACCGCATCCACGCCGGGATCGCGCAACAACTCCTCATAGCCGACATGCGTGCGATGCCCGCCGGCAAATCGCACGGAACTCTCCGCCAGTTTCGCCGCATCGCGCGAAGCCAGCGCGACAAATTCCGAGTTTGCCGCCCGTCGAATCGCCGGAATCACCGATTCCCGCGCAATCCGAGCATACCCCAAAACACCCCAGCGAATTTTGTTTTGTGTCATCGTCATGCGCTGACATTGGCGCGCTTGCTTCGTGCTGCAATCCACGCCGGGCCTTCGCCAAAAATCGCTCGGTCCTTGATCCGCATCAAGGCACCGAGCCCGCCCCTGCGTTACTCTCTGGAAGGCTCCACCAAATCTCGCCCATGAAAACCCAGCTCAAACTCCTCGCCCTGACCAGCCTCGCCGCGCTCGCCCCTTTCCTTCGGGCCAGCGAAGGCCCCACCGACGCCAAGGGTAAAGTTGCCCTTCCCGCCGCCATCAGCGCCCTTCCCCCCGAGACCGCCATCCTAACTTCACCGCCGCACGTCCCGCCGCCCATCAAGCGCAAGCACGCCGCCCGCGTCGTGATCAACCTCGAGGTCTCCGAGGTCGTCGCCAAACTCTCCGACGGTGTCGAATACACCTTCTGGACCTACGGCGGCAGTGTCCCCGGCTCCTTCATCCGCATCCGCGAGGGCGATGTCGTTGAGTTCCACCTCAACAACCACCCGTCTTCGAAGCTCCCGCACAACATCGATCTTCACGCCGTCACCGGCGCTGGCGGCGGCGCGGCTTCCACGTTCACCGCGCCCGGACATAGCTCTCAGTTCACCTTTCAGGCCCTCAACGCCGGCCTCTACGTCTATCACTGCGCCGTCGCCCCCGTGCCCATGCACATCGGCAACGGCATGTATGGCCTCATCCTCGTCGAGCCCAAGGAAGGCCTCCCGCCCGTCGACAAAGAATACTATGTCATGCAGGGCGAGTTCTACACCACCGGCAAATTCGGCGAGGAAGGCCTGCAATCCTTCGACATGGCCAAGGCCATCGACGAGCGCCCGCCCTACGTGCTCTTCAACGGTGCCGTTGGCTCCCTCGTCGGCGACAAAGCACTCACCGCCAAAGTCGGCGACGATGTCCGCATCTACTTCGGCGTCGGCGGCCCCAACGTGACCTCCTCATTCCACGTCATCGGCGAAATCTTCGACCGCGTTTACACTGAAGCCGGCATGGCCTCGCCCAACCTCAACGTCCAGACCACCATGGTCCCCTCCGGCGGCGCCACCATCGTCGAATTCAAAGTCGATGTCCCCGGCACGTTCATTCTCGTCGACCACTCCCTCACCCGCGCCTTCAACAAAGGCGCCCTCGGCATGCTCAAAGTCACCGGCCCCGAGAACCGCGTGGTCTACTCCGGCAAAGAAATCGACGCCGTCTACCTTGGCGCCCAAGCCCAAGCCGGCTCCGATTCCTTCAAGCGCGAAGCCGAGTTGAAAGCCAAGATCGCCGCCGAGACCCGCGCCAATCCCGTCATCGCCACCCTCACCAAGGAAATGCAGGTCGAGAAGGGTAAGCAGGTTTACATGAACCTCTGCTTCGCCTGTCACATGGCCGACGGCAAAGGCCTCCCGGGCGCCTTCCCGCCCCTCGCCGGCTCCGACTACATGCTCGCCGACCGCGACCGCGCCATCCGCGTCGTCCTGAAGGGCCTCACCGGCGCCGTCACCGTCAACGGCAAGAAATACGAGAGCGCCATGCCGCCGCAGGAAGCCGTTCTCACCGACACCCAAATCGCCGACGTCCTCACCTACGTCTACAACACCTGGGGCAACACCGGCGACGCCTTCACCACCGCCCAAGTCAAAGCGATCCGCGGCCAGCCGTAGGAGCGGGTTCACCCCGCGACCCACGCCCACGCCCCGCCCTCCCCGCCATGACCACCGCCCGCTCACGCTCCCTCCGCGCCCTCACGCTCGGCCTGCTCGTGAGCGGCGCCACGGTCCTCGCCGCTCCCAAGTCCGAACTCTCA
>CALSBN010000349.1:0-3135 GCA_943373185.1 Opitutus sp. GAS368
AACCCACGGAGATGATTGTGGCTGATCTGGAAACGCTCCGGGATATTGCCCGGTCGATCGGACATGCCCTCAGCGCCAAACGGGCGCGCACCGCGTTGGAACGTTTCAACGCGGACTTGGAGGAAAAAGTCCGTCGGCGCACGGCGGAACTCGCCGCTCGCCATCGCGAGATGCAGGGCCTCTTCAATTCCATCCCGGATCTCGTCCTGCACCTGCGGACCGATGGAACGGTGGTGCATTGCCACCGATCGACTGATTCGGCGACGTTGGCCGCGATGGCGGACCCCGCGAAACAACCGGTGGTGCAAAACGAGAGCCTAGGAGCCGCCTGTGCGGAGCTCGGCACCCGCATAACCAAGACGTGTCTGGGGACAACGGAGGCCATCCTGGACCACAATTCGCGGTCCGTGTATGTCGAACTGCGCTGGGCGGCTATCTCGGACACCGAATTCGTGGTCTTTGTCCGGGATATCTCCGCCCGAAAACAGCAGGAATCGGATGCCGCCGCCATGTTTGAGCGGGAGCGTCAGGTATCGGAAATGAAAACCCGGTTCATCTCCGTTGCGTCGCACGAATTCCGCACCCCGATGGCGGCGGCGATGGGATCGGCGGAACTGCTGCAAAACCACTACGACCGGCTGGCCGCTTCCAAACGCGAGGAGCTGTTCGGGCGCATCCAGACTGCGATGCAGCGGATGACCGGCATGCTGGATGATATTCTGACGATGAGCCGACTCGATGCCGGCCGGTTGGCACCGACCTTGGTCCCGGTCGACCTGCCGGCGTTCGTCCAAGGGGTTGTGGACGAGATCCGGGCCGGTGATCGCGACGCGCATCACTTCGATTTGGAAACCGTCGGCACGGCCGGGGCATTCGTGAGCGACCCCAAGCTGCTGCACCATATTGTTTCAAATCTCCTGAGCAATTCGGTGCGCTACTCCCCGCGCGACAGCGTGGTGACTGTCCGAATACAGCAGAGCACCAACCGGGTGCGGATCGAGATCGTCGATCATGGTATCGGCATACCGGAGGCTGATCTTCCGAGGATTTTCGAACCGTTCGAGCGCGCGAGCAATGTGGGGACGATCAAGGGAACGGGATTGGGTCTAAGCATCGTGAAACGCATGACCGAAATGCTCGATGGCCGCGTCTCCGTGGAATCCGCTGTCGGGCAAGGCACCCGCTTCATCCTCGATTTGCCGGTCCTCGCAGCTTCCAACTCATGAAATCGCAATCCTTACCGCTGATTCTAGTCGCCGACGACGATGATGCGGTGCGCCAGACCCTGATCGACATTCTGGAGATCAACGGATTCCCCACGGTGAGCGCCGGCGACGGCGCCGCCGCCTTGGAGTTGGCGCGCCGGGATCACCCAGCTGTGATCATCACCGACGTCCAGATGCCCATGAGACGGGATTCGAATTGCTTGACCAGATTCGGGCCGACGCGGCGTTGCGGACCACTCCGATCATCGTGGTATCCGCCAAGGCGGACCGGGCGGCAACCCGCCGCGGGATGGAGCTCGGTGCCGACGACTATATCACGAAGCCGTTCTCCGAGGATGAGGTCCTACGGTCGATCCACACGCGGCTTGAAAAGCTGGAACTCCTGAACGAGCTCGATTCCTTCGCGCACACGGTGGCGCACGATCTCAAGAATCCGCTTGCGACGCTAATCGGGCGGCTCGGGCTGCTGGAAATGCTCCTGGGCTCGGCGGATGAGTCAAAGCTGCGAGATAACCTCGGCGAGGCCGTCAAGTCCGCATTCGCCTTTCGGGTATCATCAACGAGATTCTGATGCTCGCTTCGGTCCGGAGGCAAATCCCGCAATGCGGTTGGTTGGATACCGCTGCGGCGCTCGCGGAGGCGCTCGACCGGCTGGATGATTTGGTGAAACGAACCGGCGCGACGATCACCTCGCCTGACTCATGGCCCGCCGCGGTTGGTTGCCAGCCTAGGGTGGTGCATATCTGGACAAACTATATCGGCAACGCCGCGAAGTATGCCGGGCCGAACGCGCAGATCTCGCTCGGAGCCACCGAAGATGCCGACCGCCGCATTGTGAAATTCTGGGTTCGAGATGCCGGCCCTGGACTTTCCCCCGAAGCGCAGCGCTCGCTTTTTGTCCCCTTCGCGCAGCTCTCCGCACTGCGGGTCGCGGTCACGGATTGGGCCTTTCGATCGTGCGGCGCATCGTCGAGAAACTGGGCGGGCAAGCCGGGGTTGAAAGTCAGCCGGGCCAAGGCGCCCTTTTTTGGTTCGAACTTCCGAACACGTCGTAAAGCGGAGTTTTTCCCCATTTCCATCATGAAGATTCTGGTGATTCAAGATGAGGCGGATTTTCGCTCAGCCGGACTCATTCAGATGACGCAGTAGTCGCCAAAAGGCGCACCGTTTGGCGTCGTTGATGGTGTGAAACATAAAACGAGCAAGGCCGTCGACCCGACGGCGAACCAAACGGTGCGGCGGGTTTTGGGCACCAAAGACGGGGTAAAGCGATGCGGATCGGCTTTACTGACCGGCGGGTTGACGGCGCACGGCGGGTTGGCGGTGTGGACGCGGTTTATCACGGAGCGGGGTGTGCGCGAGCAGTTGCGGACGGTGTTGCCGCATGCGCCGACGAGCCCGAACGCCTATGCTCCGCGCGACACCGCGCTGCGGTTCATCGGCGGCATCTTGTGCGGGGCGGACAAGCTGGCGCGGGTCGCACATCTCGAGCACAATCTGGCGGTGGCCGAGGTGCTCGGGATCGAAGCGATCCCGAGTCAATCGACGCTCTCGCGCTTCTTCGCGCGCTGCGGCCGCGGGGCGGCGGGGGGGTTGTCTGGCTTGCACCGTTGGGCGTTGGAAGAACTGCCGGAGCGAACCGAGGGCTATACGTTGGATCTGGATTCGTTCTCCCTGCTGCACGAGGATGGCCATCAGGAAGGCGTGCGGGTTGGCTACACCCGCAAAAGCCTGAAGCCCTGCCACCGGCCGATTGTCGCCGCGCTCGCGGAGGTGCCGCAGGTCGCACATTTTTGGCTGCGGCCGGGCAACACCGCCTGCGTCAGCGGGGAGGCCACGTTCTTCGAAAACCGGATCAAGGAACTCGGCACCCAGTTTGACTTGAAGGGCCTGTGCTGCCGTTCGTTCT
>CALSBN010000350.1:0-3124 GCA_943373185.1 Opitutus sp. GAS368
CCTCGCCACCGAACTGAAACAAAAATCCTTCACCGTTCCCGAGGAGTTCCCCGCGGGCGTTTACGAAAAGCTCTTCGAACTCGGCCTCGACCTCACCGTCGCGACCGGCCCGATCTTCCCCAACCGTGAAATCAAAACGCCGGCCGAAATCAGCGCGCTCCGCGAGGGCAACCGCTGCAGTGCCCTCGGAATCGCCGCCGCCGAGCGCGTCCTCCGCGCCAGCAAAATCAAGGGCCGCTCGCTCATCTTCGAAGGCAAACCCCTCACCAGCGAGCGCCTGAAATTCGCCATCGAGTCTGCCTGCCTCGCGGCGGGCGCCGTCTCCGCCAACACCATTGCCGCCGGCGGCGACCAAGCCTGCGACCCGCACGAACGCGGCTCCGGCCTGCTCCGGCCCGACGAACTCATCATCGTCGATGTCTTTCCCCGCGTCTCTGCCACCGGTTACCACGGCGACATGACCCGCACCTTCCTCCGCGGCACCGCCTCCGATGCCCAACGCGCCCTGGTCGCGGCCGTCCGCGCCGCCCAACTCGCCGCGCTCAAAACCATCCGCGCCGGCGTCGGCGGTCGCACCGTGCACGAAGCCGTCGTCGCCACTTTCGCCGCGCGCGGCTACGAGACCAAGCACTCGCCCAAGGGCTCCACCGGTTTCTTCCATGGCACCGGTCACGGCCTCGGCCTCGCCGTTCACGAAGCTCCCGGACTCAGCCCGCGCTACGACACCCCGCTGCGCCGCGGCACCGTCGTTACCGTGGAGCCCGGTCTCTATTATCCCGGCCTCGGTGCCTGCCGCATCGAGGATGTCGTCCAAGTCACTGCCACCGGTCACAATTTGCTCTCCAAATCTCCCTACGTCTGGGAACTGCGCTGATCGACCGATGAAAAACCTCCCAAGCCTCATCAAGGATATCTCCGCCCTCCGCATCCTCGTTATCGGCGACGTGATGCTCGATCGCTACCTTTGGGGCGACGCCACCCGCATCTCACCCGAAGCCCCAGTCCCCGTCGTGGACATCATCCGCGAGTCCGTCACCGCCGGCGGCGCCGCCAACGTCGCCCTCAATCTCGCCTCACTCGGCGCCCGCGCCACCGTCGCCGGGTATTTTGGCAACGATGCCGCCGGCCGCACCCTCGCCGCCACGCTTGCCGAGAAAAAAATCGCCACCCTCACCACCCCCGGCTCTGCCCAAACCATCGTAAAGACCCGCGTCCTCGTTCAACGCCAGCAGCTCTGCCGCCTCGACCGCGAATCGCCGCCTTCCGCCTACGCCGTCACCGCCGATCAGGCCGAGAAACTCCTCCGCACCGCGATCCGCTCGCACGACGCCGTCATCTTTTCAGACTACGCCAAGGGCATCCTATCCGATGAACTCGTAGCCCGCATCACTGCCCTGGCCCGCGCCGCCGGCAAACTCGTTGCCTTGGACCCCAAACCGAAGCACGCCCTCACCTTCCACGGGCTCGACCTCATCACCCCCAACAAACGCGAAGCCCTCGAACTCTCCGGCCTCCATCCCGCGCCCGGCACGCCCTTCCCCGCCGCCGCCGTCTGCGCCCGACTCCACGAGAAATTCGCGACCAAGCACCTCGTCATCACCCTCGGCGAAGACGGCATGTTGCTCAGCACCGCCGGCAAAATTCTCAAAACCATCCCCACCGCCGCCCGCGAAGTCTACGACGTCTCCGGAGCAGGTGACACCGCCCTCGCCGCCCTCGTCTTGGCCCTAGCCGCCGGCGCCAATCTCGAAACCGCCGCCCACTTCGCCAACGCCGCCGCCGGCGTTGTCGTCGGCAAACTCGGCACCGCTACCGTCACCCCCGCCGAGCTCAAAGCCTACGTCAGTCACCGCTAAGTCGTGGAACACAAAAAGCACAAACCCAAGAACGCAGGCTCTCGCCGCGCCCTCTTCCTCGATCGCGACGGCACGCTGATCCTCGACAAGCACTACCTGTCCGATCCCGCCGGCGTGGAGATAATCTCCGGCGTCCGCGGCGCTCTCCAGCACGCCAGCGCCCTCGGTTATCAACTCTTCATGCTGACCAACCAGTCCGGCATCGGCCGCGGACTCTACACTCTCGACGACGCTCTACTCGTCAACGCCCGCATGGAGACCTTGCTCGCTCTCCACTCACCCCTCTTCGCCGGGATCTGCATCGCACCGGAGGCGCCCGACCAACCTTCGCTCTACCGCAAACCCTCTCCTCGCTACATCCAGGAAATGATCGCGCAACACCACCTCGACCCCGCGCAATGCGCTATGGTCGGTGACCGCGCGAGCGACATCCAAGCCGGCCTCAGCGCCGGCGTCCGCGCCGTCGCCGTCTGCACCGGCGAACTCACCGCCGAAAGCTGGCAAACCCTCGCCCTTCCCGGCGTCGAACTACACGCCGACCTCGCCGCCTTCGTCGCCACGCTTTCGTAAGCTCCCGAGCCGCTTTCGCGCCCATTCGCGTTTTTCGCGGGCACCTCTTCTCTCTTTCCATGCCCGAACTCGCCGAAGCCGAATTTTTCCGCAAACGCTGGGCCCAGGCCGCCCGCCCTTCGCCAAAGATTCTCCGCGTCCACACCCACGACGCCAAAAAACTCTTCCGCACTGCGCCCGCCCCCGCACTCCGCGCCGCGCTCACCGACTCCGTTCTCACCTCTTCCGCCGCCGCCGCGAAGCAGATCCTCTTCCGCTTTCAACGTCCCGCCGCCTCCGCCTCGCCCGCGATCGACGCTTGGCTCGGCATCCATCTCGGCATGACCGGCGACCTTTCCGTTGCCCCTCCTTCCCATACGCCGCGCAAGCACGACCACCTCGTCCTCTACACCGCCGCCCACGCCCTTATCTTCGCCGACCCGCGCCTCTTCGGCCGCATTCAGTTTCACCTCGGCCCCGACGCCCCGCTTTGGTGGACCAAGATCGCCCCGGCCCTGATCTCGCCTTCGTTCACCGTCGCCGCCGTAACCGCATTCCTAACGCGCCGCGCGCGCGCGCCGATCAAAGCCGTCCTCCTCATGCAGGAGAGATTCCCCGGTATCGGCAACTGGATGGCCGACGAGATCCTCTGGCGTGCCGCGATTCACCGCGCCCGCCCTCCGAACCGCTCGCGCCACAACGCTTGCCACTGCGCCTCC
>CALSBN010000351.1:0-3107 GCA_943373185.1 Opitutus sp. GAS368
AAGGCGGCGAGGGAGGTCTGGATGAGAGCGGAGTAGTTGGTGCCGCCTTCGGGGAGGAAGTCGGGGCCGAGGTTGGGGAGAAACTCGCGGAGAATTTCGTAGTCGGCGCTGAGCGGGGACTGCAGGAACGCGGTGCCGGAGAAGACGACCAAGCCCAGTCGTTCGCCGGCGAGACGCTCGAGAAGGGACGTGATCAGGAGCTTGGCCCGGTCGAGGCGCGACGGTTTGACGTCGGGCGTGAGCATCGAACGGGAGAGGTCGACGGCGAGGAGGATTTCGCGGGACTGGTCGAAGACGGGTTCGTCGATGCGGCCGTATTGGGGGCGGGCGAGGGCGAACACCGCGAGCGCGAGGCCGGTGAAGAAAAACAGCCGCAGTCGCGGGGCGCTCGCGGCGGTGGAAGTTGAAGTTGAGAGTTGAAGATCAAGGGAATCGGCACCGGCTTCGGCGCGGAGGATTTTGGGCTGGGTGACGGCGGCGGTGCGGCGGGCGCGGGTGAGTTCCCAGACGAGCAGGGCGGCCGGGATAATCAGGAGCCAGAGAAGCTGGGGCGTCGCGAAGGTCATGCGTTGGCGCGCGCGGCGGAAGCGGCGGGGCGGGAGAGAAGGGCGGCGGCGAGGAGGAGGGCGAGCGCGGGGACCGCGAGCCACGGGAAAAGTTCGGTCGAGAGCAGGTAGCTCTTGGCTTGGAATTCGATTTTCTGCGCGCGGTCGATGGCTTTGAAGGCGGACTCGGCGGCGCCGGTATCGAAGGCGCGGAAGAGTTTGCCCCCGGTGAATTCGGCGACTTCGCGCAGGGCGGGTTCGTCGAGGTCCGACATCATGCGGCGGTAGCCGACCTTGTTGCCTTTGTCGTCGAAGACGGGGAACGGGACGATGCCATCCTTGCCGGCGCCGATGGCGTAGATGGGGATGCCGCGGGACTTCGCGAGCTCGGCGGCCTGCATCGGGGCGAGGGCGCCGCGGTTGTTGGCGCCGTCGGTCAGGAGAATCACAAAGGCGCCCTGGCGTTTCCCGCCGGCTTCGCGCTTGGCTTGTTCGAGACGGGTGAGGGCGACGCCAAGGCCATCGCCGATGGCGGTGCCGTCTTCAATGAGGCCGATCTTAACGCGCTCGAGTTGGGCGGCGAGCCAGGCGTGGTCGGTGGTGAGCGGCGCCATCGTGTAGGCGCGGCCGGAGAAGAGGACGATGCCGATGCGGTCGGAGGGGCGTTTTTCGATGAACGCCTGGATGACGGGCTTGATGGCCTGGAGACGGTTGATGCGGTCGCCGCCGCGCTCGTAGTCCTCGGCGAGCATCGAGGAGGAAAGGTCGATCGCGAGGACGAGGTCGTAGCCCTCGGAGCGGACTTCGCGTTTGTCTTCGACGCGTTGAGGGCGGGCGAGGGCGGCGACGAGCAGCACGAGCCCGGTGACCGCAAGGCCGGCGGGCCAGCGCGAGGCCGAAGCAAGCGACGGGCGGTGCCAGGCGGCGGCGAAAGGGACGAGAAGGACCGGCACGCGGCGACGACCGCGGAGCCAAATGCTCAGGGGCAAAAGCGCGAGGGCGAGAAACCAGAGGGGATCGTGGAGCGTGTAGTTAGGCATGCGTCACGGCTGGGCAGGATCGGGCGGGACCGGGGCGCGCTCGGGACATGGGCGGGACGCCCATGCCACTTTTTCGGACCACTCGCTCACGCTCGCGGCTACGGGAGAAGAGTGTTTCATCGGATGGAACCGGCGCGCATCCGGGCGTGGAAAAACCGAACGAGGGCGTCGAGGCGGTTTTCTTCCGTGCTCACAACCAGGCGGCTGAGGATGTCGGGAAAGAGCGTCGTCCACGTGGATTCGCGGGTGGCCCGCCATGCGGCGTGGGCGGCGCGTTCGGCCGAGGAGTTCTCGATGGTCACGAGTTGCCCGGCGGTGGGGTCGTAGGCGGCGAAGGCGCCTTGGTCGGGAAGGGCGCGTTCCCACGGATCATCGACGCGAAAGCCCATGGTCTGGTAGCGGCGACGGAGGACGGTCCAGCCCTCGGGCTCGGGGCGAGGGGCGAAATCGCCGAGCCAAAGCAGGACGCTGTGTTTGGGGGCGGCGCGGGAAATCAGACGCCAAGGGATGGCGGAGGAAGTTGAGGGTTGAGTGTTGAAAGTTGAAAGTTGAGGTGCGGGGCAGGCGAGGAGGCTGGCGGCGGCGTGGAGGATCGCGCCGCGGCCGCGGACAGGTTCGCGGAAAAGATAGTCGCCGCTCGGAGTGGTGTGGACGAAGCCGACTCGGTCGCGGTTGACGGCGCCGAGGAGCATGACGAGGCCGGCGAGTTCGAGGAGGGCTTCGCGTTTCGACTGGGCGCCGGAGCCAAACTGGAGGCTGGGTGTGTCTTCGAAAACGACGAGCAAAGTGACCTCGCGCTCCTCGACGAATTTCTTGCGGTAAGGTTCGCCGAGGCGGGCGGTGACGTTCCAGTCGATGTCGCGGACGTCGTCACCGAAGGTGTATTTGACGACTTGGTCGAACTCCATGCCGCGGCCGCGGAAGGCGGAGCGGTATTCGCCGCTGAGGACGTTTTCGACCGCGTGACGGACGCGCCACTCCAACTGGCGCAGGAGCGCCAGGGGATTTTCGATTTTTGATTCTGGATTTTCGATTGCCGGAGTCATGCGGGGAGCGGAGCGCGACAGGCGGGACGGAATCTTTCCTCTTTCTCTCAATCGTTCTCTTTCGCCAGGGCGCCGGAGGCGGGAGAAAGATTGAGAGGAAGAGGAAAGAGATAGATTTAGGCGACGGGAACGGGAGTTTTCGCGATGACTTGGGCGACGATTTTGTCGGCGGTGATTTCCTTGGCCTCGGCCTCGTAAGTGAGGCCGATGCGGTGGCGGAGGACGTCGGGGGCGATCTCTTGCACGAGGGCGGGTGAAACAAATTCGACACCGCGAAGCCAAGCGAGGGCGCGGGTGGCCTGGTAAAGGGCGAGGGAGGCGCGAGGCGAGGCGCCGAAGGTGAGCAGGCGTTGCGCGGGTGAACCCTCGGTGAGAGCCCGGGTCGCGCGGACGAGGGCGAGAATGTAATTTTGGATAGCGGGCGAGACGTGGATGCGGTCGACCTCGGTGCGGAGAGAAAGCAGTTCTTCGCCGCT
>CALSBN010000352.1:0-3091 GCA_943373185.1 Opitutus sp. GAS368
GTGGTCTGGGTGGGATTCAGAGGCAACGGGGTTTCCCAGTTGTCGTTTTGGGCGACAACGGTTGAACCCTGGTAAACCGTCAGGAGCGGATCCGCCAAAACTCCAGTCACCCCGAATACGGCCAGGGCAGGGCCGATTCCGCGGATAAGCACCCGCTTGGGGGAATTTCCGCGAATGGCGAAGCCGGCGATCATCACGCCTTCACCTGAATCGACGTTTCCGCGGGTAGAGATATCGACGAGTTGTTGGCTGTCCGACTGTGGCGACACACTGGCGTCGTAGACCTCCACCAAGGCGACTCCGCTGCCGCCGTCTGACGATACCATCGCGGTGTAGGCACCGGGATCCAAACTGGTGAGCAGCGCCGCGTCGCGGCTGCGTTCGGTGAACTTGAACGCCCCGGCCCGGGTGGAGGCGGCGTCCATTTCAACCGTGTTGGACCAGTCGTCGTTTTGGGCGATCACGGCGCCTTTGTCGTTGAAGAGTCGGAGCTGCGGATTGCTCAGGAAATTGCGGATACCCAGCGTCTCAAGCCCGGGTCCGGCGGCGCGCAGCAGAACCTGCTTTTTGCCCGTGCCGGAGATAATGAGGCCGGCGATCATGGCCCGGGAGGTATCGCTTCCGACCCGACCGCGGGTGGAGAGACCGACCAGTCGGTCGTCGCGGCGGGTGGCGGCTCCGAGGCCGACCAACGGGACGGTCACGCCGCCGGCGGATTGCAGCGAGGCGGTGATGCTTGTAGAGGCGGCGTCGGCGGTTCCGGCCAGCGTGGTGGTGGGGGAGGTTTGAACTTGGAACACGCCTTGGGCGGAGACCGTGCCCAGGCCGGCCGAAGGGTTCGCGCCGGTCGTGAGGGCGAAAACTTGGCCTTGGGTGCCGACAATCAGGTAGGTGGTGCTGGCGCCGGAGGTGGCGACGGGGCTCGCGGTGTAGATACCCGCAAGGTTGGTGGTGGGGCCCGTAGCGGGCTGAACGGTGCCGTTGAAAGAGAGGCCGAGTTCGTCGACGGAGCCGGAGAGCACACCGTTGAGGAGCCGTCCTCGGAAGGTGCGGTTGGCGGTGGCGGCGGCCGGCACACGGTCTGTCCCGGGGGTGGTTGCGGCGACGGGTGCGGCCCCGGGGATGACGACGTTGAACGTGCCGTCGGCGTTGACGGTGACCTCGGCGATGAGCACTTCGCCGGTCGCGGCGACAAAGGTGAAAATGCGGCCGGATCGTCCGTCGGGAGCGAACGCGGCGGCAAGGTCGTTGGTGCCGAGTTTCCCGAAGTAGAGCTGCGCGGGGGTTCCGCTCGCGAGGTTGGTCACAAGCGCTTCAGTCGACGCGGATTCAAAGGTGGCGTCGCCGACTTGGGTGGCACGCACGAGCACGGGCGCGGTGGTGAACACCGTGAGACTTGAGCCGCTGATCGTGGCATTGCCGCTCATGACGGCGAAGGTCACGGGCAGGCCGGAAGTCGCCGTCGCTGAGAGTGTGACCGGCTGCGCGACGGTGATCGCCCCGGCGGGAGCGGAGAAGGCGACGGTTTGGGTGAGTTTGTTGACGGTGATCGTTGCGGTTCCATCGGCGGCCGCAAAGTTTACCGGGTCATTTGGCGTGAATCTGACTGCGACCGGCTGGGCATTGCCGGCGGGCAAGATGCTTCCTGGATTCACGAATGAAAATGCTCCCGGGATCGAGGCGGTGCCGCCCGACAGGGTCGAGGCGGATAGTGGTTGCCCGACGTTGATCGAACGGGCGGTTGGCACGGCGGTGATCGTGACGGGGGCCGGATTGACGGTTAAGGTCGTGGTCGTTGAGGTCTCGAAGAAATTCTCGAGATCGCTCGGAATGAAGTTTACCGTGACCGCTTGGCCGGTTCCCGTGCCCGGGGTGGATTCGGGCGAGGCAAAACTGAACGTGCCGGGGACGGAAGCAGACCCTCCTGAAAGCGACGAGGCCGCCAAACTTTGCCCATAGGTAATGGGCGTGGCGGAAGGCGGTGCGAGGATTGTCGGTGCGGCTTTGCTGCTGGTTACGGTTAAAACGGTCGCTCCGTTTGCTGAATTGTAGACGGCGGAGTTGGTCGGCGTAAAGGCAACGCTCAGGGGCTGGTTAGCGCCGACTCCAAGGAAGGTTCCCAGTGGCGGGGTATAAACAAAGCTCCCCGGGACGCTCGCGGTGGCATTGAGTTGAACGGCCGAGAGAGCGGTTCCGGCTTTGATTTCGGCGGGCGCGCTCCAGCTGATCAAGGGGTTCACTTTGGAGACGATGAATCCACGATCGATAGCGGGAGCAGGATTGTAGTTGGCGTTGCCGGCTTGGGAAGCCCGGACGATCACCGAGCCGCCGCCCGTGAGGGTAATCGTGCTACCGTCGGTGCCGCTGGCCGTCGCCGGTCCGCTGACGATCGAGAAAGTAATGGGCAGCGAACTGCTGGCGGTCGCGGAAACGGCGAAGGCTGCATCCAAAGCCGACTTGTCGGCCAGAGGGCTAAATGTGATGGTCTGGTTGGCTTTTGAGACCGTGAAGGGCTGGTCAACGTTCGGTGCAGGATTGTAATTGGCGTTGCCGGCTTGGGATGCCCGGACGACCACCGAGCCTCCGCCCGTGAGTGTTATCGTGCTCCCGTTGGCGCCGCTAGCCGTTGCGGGCCCGCTGACGATCGAGAAAGTGATTGGCAGCGAGCTGCTGGCGGTCGCGGAAACGGCGAAGGCGGCATCCAAAGCCGACTTGTCAGCCAACGGGTTGAAGGTGACGGTCTGATTGGCCTTTGCTACCACGAACGATTGATCGATGTTTGCGGCGGGATTGTAGTTGGCATTGCCGCCTTGCGAGGCGCGGACGATGACCGTCCCGGCGCCGGTTAACGTCACGGTGTTGCCGCTGATTGTCGCCGGTCCGCTGAGGATCGCGTAGGTCACGGCCAAACTTGAAGTCGCCGAAGCGCTCACGTTGAAGGGCGCGTCGGTAAATGTTTTTCCGGGGAGGGCTCCGAAGGCGATCGTTTGCCCGATCGGCGTGACGGTGAGCACCGAGGGGTCGCTGGTGATGCTGACGCCGTTGGTGGTCACCACTACGGTGTAGGAGCCGGGGTGGAGCGAAACATCGG
>CALSBN010000353.1:0-3086 GCA_943373185.1 Opitutus sp. GAS368
GGGCGCGGTGGTGGAGGAAAGGAGGAAGGAGAGAAGGAGAGAAGGAGAGAAGGAGAGAGGGGAGACGGGGGGATGGGGAAAGGGTTTTGGGCGGGATGAAAAAAGGCCCCGACTTTCCGGGTCGGGGCTAGGGAACTGAAGGGCGGGTCGGAGACCCTGCCCTACTTTTTATTTCAGGGAGGCGATGAGCTTTTGGTTCAGGCCGATGTATTCTTCGCCGATGGCTCCGCCGGCTTTTTGGGCGGCGGCGAGCGAGGCTTGGGCGGAGGCGAGGGCTCCGGCTTTGTCGCCGGCGGCGGCTTGGATGAGACCTTTGCGGTAAACGAGGAAGAAGGCGGTGGGCTGGGCGGCGATGGCGGCGTCCATCCAGGTGGCGGCTTTCTTCAGGTCGATCTTGTGGTCGAGGTAGAACATGGCGGCGGCGGCGTAGGGCTTCTTCGCGGCGTCGGAGGCCATGGCGGCTTCGATCTGGGGCACGAGGGTGGCCACGAGGTCGACCTTGATGGCGACGGGCACGCGGACGTTGGCCCAGGAGAGGTTGAGGGTGGCGGATTCGTCGCGGAGGTCGTTGAAGCCGATCTCGAGGGTCTCGACGGCCGCGGCGAGGGCGACGGGCTTAACGGTCACGCGGGCGACGTCGTTTTCCTGTTTGTAAGCGTATGCGCCCCACTGGGAGGAATCTTTGTGGACGATGATGGTCCACTCCTTTTCGCCGGGGATGGTGAAGAGCTCGTAGGAACCGGCGGGGATGGCGGCGCCGCCAAAGTTCACGGCGGTGGAGAATTTGATCTTAGTGGCGGTGTTGGCGCCGGTGCGCCAGATTTTGCCGTAAGGGACGAGGGAGCCGAAGACGACGCGGCCTTTGGCGCCGGGCCGGGCGTAGTTGAGTTCGATGTCGGTGATGCCGACGCGTTGTTTGATGGAGGTGGCGGGGCTGGCGGCGGGGAATTCGAGCTTCGGCGCGGCGAGTGCGGCGGTTTGGGCGGTGAGGCTCGCGGTGAGGGCGAGGCCGAGGGAGACGAGGAGGAGACGTGGGTTGATCATGGGAGGAGTGAGACGAGGTGGAGAAAAGATAGAGCGGGCGTTTAATGCAAGTAGGCGGAAAGAGTTTTGGGAAACAGGAGCGCGTTGCGCGGCAGGGGAAGTGGGCTTGGCGAGGGAGGGCGGGTCGGAGACCCTGCCCTACTTTTCGGTCAGGAGAGGCCGGTGATTTCGCCGTCGTCGGTGATGTCGATGTGCTCGGCGGCGGGGACCTCCGGGAGGCCGGGCATGCGGAGAATCTCGCCGGCGATCGGCACCAGAAAACCGGCGCCGGCGGCGATCTCGATCTCGCGCACGACAAACGTGAAGCCGTGCGGGCGGCCGAGCAGCGCGGGTTGGTCGCTGAAGGAGTATTGGGTTTTCGCGATGCAGATCGGGAGGCCGGTGAGGCCGAGCTCGGCGATCGTCTTGAGGTCGGTGCGGGCTTTGGCGCCAAACTCGACGCGGTCCGCGCTGTAGATCTTCGTGGCGACGGCGGTGATTTTTTCTTCGACGCTTTGGGAGAGCTCGTAGGCAAACTGCGGCGCGCGGGGGCGCGGAGATTTTTCGCACGCGGCGACGAGTGCGGCCGCGGCGGCGAGGGCGCCTTCGCCGCCGAGACCGAAGTGGTCGCTCGGGACGGCCTGCACGCCGAATTCGGCGCAGAGTTGCACGACCAGGGCGAGTTCGTCGGCCGAATCCGTGGGGAAACGGTTGATGACGACCACGGGGGTGAGGCCGAAGACGCGGGCGTTCTCCAGGTGCTTTTGGAGATTGGCGAAACCGCGGCGGATGGCGTCGGGGTTGGCGGCGGAGAGTTCTTTGAGGGCGGTGCCGCCCTGGTATTTCAAGGCGCGGACCGTGGCGACGAGGGCGAGGGCGTCGGGCCAGAGGCCTGCGGAGCGGCATTTGAGATCGAGGAATTTTTCGCCGCCGAGATCGAAGCCGAAGCCGCACTCGGTGACGACGTAGTCGGCGAGGCTGAGGCCGAGACGGGTGGCGAGGACGGAGTTGGTGCCCTGGGCGATGTTGGCGAACGGACCGCCGTGCAAAATGGCGGGCGTGCCCTCGTGGGTTTGGACGAGGTTGGGCACGATGGCGTCTTTGAGGAGCGCGGCCATGGCGCCGTGGATTTTGAGATCGCGGGCGTAGACGGGTTTTTTCTCGCGGGTGAAGCCGATGAAGATACCGCCCAGCCGGGCCTTGAGGTCGGCGCGGGACGAGGCGAGGCAAAGAATCGCCATGACCTCGGAGGCTGCGGTGATGTCGAAACCGGTCTCGCGGGGAACGCCGAAGCCGCGACCGCCGAGGCCGACCATAATGCGGCGGAGGGAGCGGTCATTCATGTCGAAGACGCGCTTGGTGCGGACCGTCATCGGGTCGAGGCCGAGGACGTTTTTCTTGTTCTGGAGTTGGTTGTCGACGCAAGCGGCGAGGAGGTTGTGGGCCTTCTCGATGGCGGCGAAATCGCCGTTGAAGTGGAGGTTGATGTCGGCGTGCGGGCCGACGCGTGCTCGCCCGCCGCCGGTGGCGCCGCCCTTGAGGCCAAAGACGGGGCCGAGGGAAGGCTCGCGGAGGACGGCGGCGGCGCGTTTGCCGAGGCGCGTGAGGGCGTCGCTGAGACCGATGGTGGTGGTGGTCTTGCCCTCGCCGGCGGGCGTGGGCGTGATGGCCGAGACGAGAATAAGGCGGGAGTTTTCGGCGCGGGCGACGTCGATGCGAGCGAGGGGGAGCTTGGCCTTGAAGCGACCGTGGAGCTCGAGCTCGTCGGGGGTCAGGCCGAGCTTGGCGGCGATCTCCGTGATGGGGCGGAGGGTGGTTTTTTCGAAAGCGGAAATGGCGTCGAGGGCGGTCATGGCGGAGGGAGATTCGGAGGAGCAAGAAACGGGAGCGGAACGAGCGTGCGCGGAGCCAAGCCCACGTCGAGTGCGGGTTGAAGCGAATAAACGGGGCGATTTCTCCGGCAAACGGGTTTTTGGACTGTGATGTGAGTTGCGCGGGGTGGGTGAGCTGCGCCATGGGTGAGGTTCAACCGATGACTATTTCGACTCGCCGGAGTGTGATCA
>CALSBN010000354.1:0-3066 GCA_943373185.1 Opitutus sp. GAS368
TCGAGTCCCTCATCGTCGTCGTCGCCGCCATGTGGACCCTCCCCTATGCCCAAAGCAAAATCCGCATGCCCACCGGCGGCATGGGCGGCAGCGGTGAGACCACCATGTGGCTCGTGTTCGAGCTACCCACCGGCGGCACCCTCGAGCGCGCCGACGGCTTTTTCACCGAGGTCGAAGCCTTCCTCGCCGCCAACGCCGACCGCTACAACTTCGACCGCATCGAGACCCGGTTCACTTACAACAGCGGCCGCATTCAGCTCCGCCTCCGCGATACTTCCGACCAACAGTGGTTTGTCAGCGCCTGGGATTCCTTCATCCGCACCGATCTCGCCCGCCGCGTGCAAGGCGTCTTCGGCCTCGCGCCGTCTCCCGCTCCGATGGACCGCAACGACATCGAGGCCGATTTCCGCGAGAAATTTAAACTGCCCGCCGGTATCGTGCAGCGCGGCCGCGCCACCGGTGGTGGCGGCGTCACCGATGCCGGCATGTCCATGAACCTCTACGGCGAAGACACCGGCACCCTCCTCCAGATCGCCGAGGAAGCCGTGCGCCGCCTCCGCGGCATCCCCGGTCTCCTCGCCGTCGACATCGACTCCGAGCGGGGCGGCCAGGAGCTCCAAGTCCATCTTGACCGCGACCGCGCGCGCCGCCTCGGCATCGACCCGCGCCAGATCACCAGCGGCATCGGCTACACCATGCGCGGCCAGGAAGTTGGCCGCTTTCCCGGCGCCGATGGCCGCGAACTCCGCATCTTCGCCCAACTCGGCGAAGCCGACCGCGCCGGCCTCGACGACGTGCGCAGCATGACCTTCCTCACCGATACCGGTATCGAAGTGCCCCTCGAAACCATCGCCGATCTCCGCGTCGGCCGCACCCTCGGTCAGATCCGCCGCGAGGCCCGGCAGACCATGATCTCCATCAACGCCAAAGCCCCTCGCGCCGACTCCCGCCGCCTCTTCGAAGCGGTCGACAAAGCCATGGCCGATTTTGAAATGCCCCGCGGCTACCGTTGGGACAAAGGCCGCGAGTTTCGCGAAGCCTCCGAACAGGAAAAAGCCATGAAATTTGCCGGCATCCTCGCCATCACCTTCGTGTTTCTCCTCATGGGCCTGCTCTTCGAGAGCTTCGTCCTACCGCTCGCCGTTATCATCGCCGTGCCCTTCGCCTACCTCGGCGTCGTGTGGACGCTCTACCTCACCGAAACCCCGATGGATATGATGGCGCGCATCGGCATCGTCATCTTGATCGGCGTCGTCGTGAACAACGCGATCGTCCTCGTCGATATGGCCAACCGCCTCCGCGCGGAAGGCATGGCCCGCTTCGAAGCCCTCGTCGAAGCCGGCCGCCACCGCTTCCGCCCGATCATGATGACGACGCTGACGACCGTCTGTGGCCTCATCCCGATGGCGCTCGGCACCTCGAAAGTCGTCGGCATGCCCTACGCCCCGCTCGGCCGCACGATGATCGGCGGCCTGCTCGCCGCGACGCTCCTCACGCTCGTGATCGTGCCGCTCCTCTACGCCATACTCGACGACCTCCGCGACTTCGTCGGCCGCGTGTGGGCCTCGCTCTTCACCCGTCCGACCACCCCGCCGCCCACCGGCACCGGCGCCGCCGCCAGCGTCGGCCGCGCGAATCGGGTCAGTGGCCGGGGTTAGGTAAACGTGAGCGGCTAAAGCCAGCGGACGGGGCGGTCTTTGGGGTTGGTAACAATCTCGATGATCAAAGCCGTAGTTGCCCGTTTGGACCCCGAGGTTTTCGGACTTCCAGCTAAGATTCTTTCAAGGGCTGCAAGCCGGGCGAATTTGGGTTTTGGTCTCGGCACCCCAGGCCAAGGCGTCGTCGCGATTTACTTGGGCAATGCAACCAAGCGCTCGGCCTCGGCGATGATCCCCTCGACCGGCCAAAGCCGACCGACTCCTTCGTAGCCGCAGGCCTGCATTCCTTCTTCAGGTCCAACGAAGCTGTGGCCGCGAGCTTTCAGCGTGGCGACATTCGTCTGAGTCGCAGGATGAAGCCACATCTTGCCGTTCATGGCCGGGGCGAACAGCACGGGCGCTCGATTTACCAGGTAGAGGGCGCTGAGAAAGTCCGGGGCGAGCCCGTGCGCGAATTGCGCGAGGACGTTGGCCGTCGCCGGGGCCACGAGCAGGAGATCGGCCGTGTCTGCGAGGTGAACGTGCGCCACTTTGGCCGGGTCGTCCTCACTCCAGAGTTCGTGTGCGACCGGCTGATGGGTGACGGATTGAAATGTGAGCGGTGCGATGAACTGTTTCGCGCCCTCGGTCATCACTGTGCGCACGACTGCCCCGAGCTGGGTGAGCTTGCTGGCGAGATCGGCGGCTTTGTAGGCGGCGATGGAGCCGGTCACGCCGAGGACGACCGTTTTTCCAGCGAGCGGCGAGGGTGAGGGCGAGGCGCTGGGTTGCATGGAAAAAGCTCAAACCGCCGCGGTGGCGAGTGCAAGATGTAGTCGGCTGACGTGAGCATGCAGAGAAACCGCCAGCGCCTTGCGGTCGGAAACCGCAGTCTCGGCGGCACCCCAGGCGACGAACGCATTGATGCGGGCGAGGGTAAACAGATGGAGCAGATGGGGCGTGAGCGTCATGTCGCCCCACCAGCACACCTCGGTCGACACTTCATGGCCGGCCGGGAGGGAGTAGGAAATCGCGGCCGGAACGACGGGCCACTGCTGCTCGACCGCGGGGGCGAGGAGCGACGACTTGAACGGACGCACGGCCCGTCCGTCGGTGCTCGTGCCCTCCAAAAAGATCACGATGCTCACGCCGCTGGCGACGGCCGGCGCAAATTCGGCCGCCACGCGCGCGACATCCCCGCGCCGTTCGCGGTCGATGAAGCGGGTGCCGGCTTGCCGGGCAAACCAACCGAAGATCGGCCAGCCCCGCACCTCGCGCTTCGCCACGAAGACGACCGGACGCAGCGACGCCAACACAAGGATATCGAGATAGCTGATGTGATTGGCCACGATGATGGCGCCGGCCGACGGTTGCCCCAAGGCGTGGGTGTTCACCCCGAGCACGCGAAGCGCGCGGCGGCACGTCCCTT
>CALSBN010000355.1:0-3056 GCA_943373185.1 Opitutus sp. GAS368
ACGTCGGCTCTTCAACCGCCAGGTGTAGCTCATCGTGGTCGTCACGATGTAATAATCTTCGGGCGTGTAGACCGGGGTGTAGGCATCGACGTTGGGATTATCGATCGCCCGCAGGGGATTTGACGGATCGACAATCGTATCGGAGCCGCGCGACCCGATGATCTGCTTGTCCCGCCAGCGGACGCCGGCGCCGAGACGGAGTCCTTTGAGCTTCGTCGCCTGCAGCGTGTAGTCGGCGAAAATGTTCATGACCGCTTGGTCCTGGCTGGCCCGCTTGCCGTCCACGATGTTTTGGCGGAACGCGACGATGTTGTTGTAGGCGTTGGCGGCGTTGGTGGCGTCCGGCGAGCGTTGGTTGATCGGGATCGAGAGGTCCACGCTGGCCACGTTGGTCGAGCTGATCAGCACGCCGGCATCGGTCGCGATTTGGCGAAACAGGCCCGCGTTTCGATCAATGTAGGCTTTCACGTCTGGATTCCGATTCGACTCGTAGACTTTCGGAAAGCTCAAGCTACCCGTCAGGCGAAACGCTTTGTTCGGATTATAAACCACCTCGAACTCGAGACCGTCGCCCGAGCGCGTGCGGATGTCGCGGTATTGCGCGGGCAACAGACCGGCGCCGCGGATGTTACCACCGACGGGGCTGAAGTCGCCGACCACATTGGAATTGTAGAGCGCGTTGAAGAAATTCGGGCCGTCCTGCGGGATCGCGCCGTTGATTTCTTCCGTCTGGTAATAGGTGAAATTCAGGTTCAGCCGGTTTTGGAAGAGTTCCATGCGCAGACCGTAGTCCGTGCCCTTCGAGACGGTGGGCTCAAGCTGGCGGCCGTCGATGCGCACGATGCTGCCGGGGGGATTGAAGGTCTCGGCAAAGTTGATCGAAGGGTTGAGCCAGTTCGTGAGGTGGATCACCGAACCGACCGAGCGCGTGATGTGGCCGCCCGTAACCGGGGGAGGATTGAAGTCATCCTTGAAACGGTCGTTGGCGTAGCGGGGGTCACGGTCGCCGTTGGGCGCGATGCGGGGGCGGATGTCAGCCTCTTGAGCGGGGCCGACCGGGTTACCGGCGGCGTCGCGCTGGCGATAGGTGAGACCGGCATAGTCGGCGGGTGCCGCCGGCCGGAGAATGCGATAATCGCCATTCCAGTTGAGGGGATAATCACCTTTGTCGATTTGCTGGCGGGTGCTGAAATCAAAGGAATCGTAACGCACGGCCCCGAGCACGATGAGTCGGTTCTTGAAGAACTTCGCGTTGATCGAGCCAAGGATGTATTTGAAGTCCGAGACGTTGACCGCCTCCGTGTCGCGCCGCGAAATATCGATCACCCACTTGGGCTGGATGGTCGTGTTGGTCCCGGTGTTGGGGTCGATGTAACCGATCGTGCCAAGGGCGAGATCGGGGATCGGCCGGCTGCTCTGGTTAAAGTAACGGCGGATCCGCACGTTCTGCGTCGCCGGGGACGAGAGAAAACCCCAGATGCGCTGGTCGGCGCCTTGGGCCACGCTGAGGTAACGAAAGGTGCTGATGCTGGTATTCTCGTTGATGCCTCCCAGGGTGTTGAACGCAAAGTTACCCCACTTGGTGTCTAGCACGTAAGCGGCCGCTCCACGCAGATTCTTAAAATCCACCGTGCGAAAACTACGCGCGAACTGACCGTCCGTGTAGGGTTGGAGGAAGTTGGGATTGGAGCGTCCGTCGGGTGTGACGCGGTTGATGTCGATGTAGGTGTTATTGCTGCCGCGGTTTTGCTCACCGTTGACGAACGAGTTTCCGCGGTTCACATCGCCGGCGACCTCGAAGTAGAAATTGCCGAGCCGCTGGTTGAGCGTGATCTGCAGGTCCTTGAAGCGCTGTTGGAGAATGGGTGCGTCGGGCGAGATCGTGAACTCCTCCGAGGGCGGCCGAAAAAACGAATTGGCGATGGCGATGTCGAAGCGGTTGCTCGGGATATTGACTGCGTGCAACAACGTCGCGCCGGCGCTGTTGAAGGCCGGCAACGATCCCTGCACAAAGCCGCCGATGGGCGTCGTGGTGCTGTTGCCGCCCGGCAAAGTGATGGGGTCATTCTGGTAGTTGATGATCGCCTTCGACGCACCGAAGTGGTCGTAAACGAAGTAGTTCGCCCCACGACGACCGATGCCGAGGGCATTGGCGCCGGTCGGCAACACGGCGGCGGCGGCGGGCGCGTTGAAAACCGTCCGCCCGTCCCAGCCGGAAAAACGGTCGTCAAGCGTCGTGAAGCCCGATTGACGTGAATTGATGCCATACTCGCCCTCGATCCGAATTTCGGTGCCGGAGAACGGCTTGAGCGTCGTGGTCAGAAACGCGGCTTTGCGCCGGTCGAAATCCTTGAGCCGCCAGCCGTCGCTGTCGCCCCAGACGCCGGCGGCGCGGACGGCGAACTTCGGATTCAGGCGGCGGTTCACATCAAACGTGGCGCGGTAGTTTTGCCACGAGCCGACGCTCAGCTGCACGGTTTGGAAATCGCGGTTCGTCTGCGCGCGCTTGGTGGTCGAGGAGCTGATACCGCCGAGCGAGCCGTTGCCGAAGAGGATCGAGTTTGGCCCACGACCGAAGTCGTAGCGCTCAAGGTTGAAACTGTCGCCGTTGTTGGTTTGCGGGAAAAAATTCCGCTGCCCGCGGCCCGAACTCACACCGCGGATCGTAAAATTGACCGGCGAGTTAAAAAAATTCTGCTGTCCGTTGTCCACGTTGAGCGTGCTGCTTGTCGCCCATTCGGCCGCGGCTTGGAGATCGGTGATGCCGAGCGCATCGATGAACTCGCGGGTGATCACCGAATAAGCGACCGGCGTGTCGCGCAGTTCGCTGGCAAGGCGCCCGCCGGCCAGCGAGCCGGAAGCGGCGAAGCCGTTGTCTTTCTCGGTGCTGACTTCGAACGGCGAAAGCACGACGGCCTCGGCGGGAACCGTTTTCTCCTCCGTGGATTTGGCGGGCGTGGCCGGCGGCGCGACGACCGGCTGGGCTTGGAGCGCCGCGGCGGCGGCCAAAGCAATCGCTAACGACAAGACACGGATCGGGGCATTGAGCATGGGCA
>CALSBN010000356.1:0-3048 GCA_943373185.1 Opitutus sp. GAS368
ACCGCCACCGCCCGCGGCCCGCCACCGAGCGCGATGTTCGCCAAGATCTCCGCCGTGCAACACAGCACGGGCGCGTCCAGATTCACGCTCGCATCGCCCGTCATCATGCCGACGTTCTCTGGGCCGAAATCCCGGCACAGCGCTAGAAACTTTTCGTTCACCAACGCCTTGATCGGGCACGTGTAAACCGACCGCTCTCCCGCGCACAGCGTCTTGAAATGCAGCGCGGCGGCCACCAGCGATTTCCCCGAGCCCGTCGGCGTCGCGAGGATCACGTTCTTCCCGTCAAAAAGCTCGAGGATCGCCTCCTCCTGCTCCGGGTAAAGCGTGAGCCCCTTGGCCGCCGCCACTGCGAGGAATTTGTCCATGACCGCGTCCACCGTTGGCCGTCCCGCCAACGGCGCGAGCGGAGGGGTCGGCGGCGTCATCACCGCACAACGCCCGCTCCCCCGCCACAAGACAAGCCCTCCTCTCCGCCCAACCCTCAAAGTCCTCAACCCTTGGTTATCACGCCGTTTTTCTTTCGCGTCATTTCGCGTGTTTCGCGGGCAACGGCTCGCCTTCCTCTAAATCCGCTCCACCGCGCACACTTGCACCCGATCCCCGTCGAGCGCCCGCCAGCGCACATTCCACCCCGCCAAATTCATCCCATACACGCGCGCCGGGTCCTGCTGATACGCCGGCTGGTGATCGTGCTGCAGCAGGTGCCGGATCATCGCCAGCGTCTGCGCGCCCTCCCCTGGCGTCTCGCGCAGGATTTTCTCCGCCAGCTCCGGCGCGATCACGACCGCCTCCGCCGCGCGCGCAGCCGGCGCTGCCTGAGCCCAGTTCGCCCGGGCTCCCGCCGGCGCTTCGCACCACGGCAGATACGGCTTCACGTCAAAAACCGGCGTGCCGTCCACCGCGTCGATGCCCGCCACGCGCAATGCCAGCGTCGGCGCCGTTTCGATTGCCAGCAAACGCACGAGGCTAAGCCCGAGTCCGTTCGGCCGGTTCGGCGCGCGCGACGCAAACACACCCACGCGTTCGTTCCCGCCCAGTCGCGGCGGACGCACCGTTGCCGAGCCCGCCCACGCCTCGTTGTGGTGAAACTGCGTGATCAGCCACACATGCGAAAACGCCTCCAGCCCGCGCACAAATTCCTCCCGCGCAAACTCCGGCGCGAACACCACCAGCCCCTCCGCCTCGGGCACCAGCCCGCTCTGCCGCGGCACGCCAAATTTCTCCATGAACGGCGTGCGCAGCACCGCCACCGGCCGCAGCATCATCGGTTGATTCGTTTCATCCAAAGACATCGCCCGCAGTCATGCAGCCCCGCCCGCCCAATCGCAACGCTCCGTCCGCACGCATCCCGCTTTCCGCTTTCACCCCTCGCTTTCCTCTTCGCCCCTAGCCCCTCGCCCCTCAACCTAGCGCCCATCGAATGAGTCGCCTCACCTGCTACCGCTGCTTCTGGCCGCAATCCCTCTGCTGGTGCGCGTCCATCACGCCGATGCCCACGCGCACGCGGTTTGTGTTCCTCATGCATCCGAAGGAATTCAAGCACGAGAAAGCCGGCACCGGCCGCCTCACCCACCTTTGCCTCGCCGACAGCGAGATCCACATGGGCGTCAACTTCGACACCGACGAAGCCGTGCAAGCGCTCATCGCCGATCCCGCCAACTTCCCCGTGCTCGTCTACCCGGGCCCCACCGCGCGCAACCTCACCACCGGTGCCCTCGCCCCCGCCGAGCTTGGTGGCCGCCGCCTCGTTCTCTTTCTCCTCGACGGCACGTGGAGCGGCGCCCGCAAAATGCTTCGCCTCAGTCCGAGCCTGCAAAACCTCCCGCGCGTGATGTTCACGCCCACCGCCCCGAGCCGTTTCCTCATCAAGCAACAGCCCCAAGATGGCTGCCTCTCCACGCTCGAGACCGCGCACGAACTCCTGCTCGCCCTCACGGCCTCCGGCCTCGACGCCTACCCGCTCCCCGCGCAACTGCTCGACCTCTTCGCGCGCATGCAGGCGTTTCAGATGAAATGCGCCGCCGACCCCGCCCTCGCCGGCTACCGCCGCCGCGCCTTCCGCACCCCAGAGCAACGCGTCCTCAGCCCCAACCGCCGCCGCTACATCCCCACGCCCGTCGAGCCGCCAGCGCCATAATTGACCGCACCGCATGCAGGACAATCTCCGCTTCCAGAGGCTGCCGCTTTCCGTTCATCGCTGCTTAAGCCGCAACACACTGCCACCGGGCGTGAGCGAACTGGCGTTCTATTCGCTAGCTCTTATCCCGGGCAACTACTCTGGCGACTTCCAGTTTCAGAAGTCTTTCGACCAAGGCTGACAAACTCCGGTCAATCACCTCAGGCAGCTTTTCCGCGTTAGCTCTCACCAAAGGGCAAAGGCTCAACTTTACGGGCTGCTTTTTTGGACGTTTGGTTGACTTCAATAAGGCACAATGAGCCTCCCGAACCGAAGTAGCAAATTGAACAACGTAGGCATGACATGATCATTTTATGGTCATTTAATCAGCTTCGACCTGGGCCAACCGATTACATGTCGTTTCCCAATGGAGGACGCGGCCGAAATCCACGGAAAACCTGACAAGGACCTGAGTCTACGTTGCCCGATTGGGACGCCCTGTCGGCTCCGCGAAATCGATTCGAAGTATAGGTTTTGCGAGTGCGTCCCCGATCAAGCGGGTCACCTCTGCCCACACGCCATTCAGTTCGGCGGGGGAACTTACTGCAGAGCCCTTTGGAAAAAAGGCTCGAACTAGGCTTAGTCCCGTCGCCTGACACGAAGCTGCAAAAACAGTCACTGCGCCACGACGTTCGCTCAAAAGTCCGTCGGCAGAATGACGAGGCCCTCAAGCCTAGGGCAGTATGCGGCGGATGAAGTGCCGCTCACTTCTCGGCATCATAGAGCACCAGCGCAGGACTTCATTGATCTTGCATCCGATCAGCCCCGCCGAAAAACCCTACTCGTCATCCCCGCCGGGGACACCTTCGACCCCAAAACGCGCACGGTAACAGAGCCCGCCACCGACCGCACCCTGACTCCCAAGAACT
>CALSBN010000357.1:0-3047 GCA_943373185.1 Opitutus sp. GAS368
GATCGCCCCGATGTCCACGCCCCGCGTCGGCTGGCCGATCAGCAACACATTCGGGTCCGCGTCGATCTCCCGCGCCATGACGAGTTTTTGTTGGTTGCCGCCGGAGAACGCCGAGATCCGCAACGCCGGTTGCGCCGGGCGCACGTCGAATTCCTTCATCTTCGCCTCGCAGCCCGCCAAGCTCGCCGCCCCGTCCAAAAACAGTCCCCGGCTATAGCGCGGCCGATTATGATAGCCGAGCATCGCGTTGGCCTCCGCCGAAAAACTCGCGACGACCCCCATCCTCAGCCGGTCCTCGGGCACGTGCGCCAAGCCCAGCGCCCGACGCGCGCGCGCGTCGAGTTGCTCCCGCACCAGCTCGCGCCCCCCGAGCCGAATCTCCCCGCGACTCGGCGCCCGGATGCCCGCGAGCGCCTCCAATAACTCCGACTGACCGTTCCCCGCCACGCCGGCTACACCGACGATTTCGCCCGCGCGGAGTTCGAAACTGACGCCCTTGACTCGCGGCACGCCCAACCGGTCGCGCACTTCGAGGTCCGTCACCGAGAGCAACGCCGACCCCGGCATCGCAGGACCTTTGTCCACCTGCAAAAGCACCGCCCGGCCCACCATTTTCTCGGCGAGACCGCGCGGTGAAGTTTCCTTCGTCATGACCTCGGCAACGACCGCGCCCTGCCGCATGACCGTCACGCGGTCCGTGATCGCCATGATTTCGCGGAGCTTGTGGGTGACCAAAATGACCGCCTTCCCCTGCTCGCGCAGCCGACCGAGCATTTTGAAAAGTTGATCCGCTTCCTGCGGCGTCAGCACCGCCGTCGGCTCGTCGAGAATCAGAATCTCCGCCCGGCGATAGAGCGCCTTCAATATCTCGACGCGCTGCTGCAAGCCCACCGACAACTCCGAAACGACCGCATCGAGCGGGACTTCCAACCCGTAGTCCCGTGCCAACCGCTCGAGCTCTTTTCGCGCCGCGGTCAACCCGCCGGCCAGCAAGGCGCCGCCCTCGACCCCGAGGACCACGTTTTCCAGCACCGTGAAGTTCTCCACGAGCATGAAGTGCTGGTGAACCATGCCGATTCCGGCCGCGATCGCCGCCTGCGGCGAAGTGATGGCCACAGGCCGGCCCTGCACAAAAATCTCACCGGAATCCGCCCGGTGAAAACCGTAGACGATATTCATCAACGTCGACTTGCCGGCCCCGTTTTCGCCGATCAGCCCGTGGATGCTCGCGGCCGCGACGGCGAAGCTGATCGCCCGGTTCGCGTGCACCGCGCCAAACCGTTTGTCGATCAAGCGGAGCTCAATCGCGGGCGGCTGGAGAACCGCGCTGCTCACTGCGCCTTGTATTCCGAAACCTTGATCTTCCCGCTCACGATGTCCGCCCGCGCCTGGTTCAACCGCGCCTCGATCTCGGGCGTGATGAGCTTCCGGTTGTGCTCGTCGAGCGCGTAGCCGACACCGTCTTCCGCGAGGCCGAGGGCGATGACGCCGGGCTTCCAAGTGCCATTCTTCGCATCCATGAAAGTTTTGTGCACGGCGACATTGACCGCCTTCACCGCCGAGGTGAGCACGCCGCCGGAGTGCAGATAGTTTTGGTTGCTGTCGCAGCCGATGCTGAGTTTCCCGGCGTCCTTGGCCGCCTGCATCACGCCGATGCCCGTCGCACCGGCAGCGTGGAAAATCACATCGGCCCCGCGCCCAAACTGGCTCTTGGCGAGCTCCGCGCCCTTCGTCGGATCGCCCCACGCGGCGGGCGTGGTGCCCGTCATATTCTGAAAAACTTCGATCTTGGGATTCACGAACTTGGCGCCTTCCACGTAGCCGAGGGCGAATTTCCGGATCAGCGGAATATCCATGCCGCCCACGAAACCGATCTTGCCGCTCTTCGAAACCAGCGCCGCCGCCATCCCGCAGAGAAACGAGGATTCCTGCTCGCGGAAATTCACTGACTGCACGTTGGGCAGATCGACGGTCGCGTCGATGATCGTGAACTTCACGGCGGGAAACTGCTTCGCGACCTTCTCCACGGCCGAGGCTTGGGTGAAACCGACCGCGACAATGATCGTCGCCCCGCGGCGCGCGAGTTGGGTCAGCGCCTGTTCGCGTTGGGAAGGGTTGGAGATTTCGAATTCCCGAAAAGCGATGCCCGTTTCCTTTTTGAATTTTTCCGCGCCCTCGCTCGCCGACTGGTTGAACGAGCGGTCGAACTTGCCGCCAAAATCATAGACGATCGCCGGCGCGAAGGCCGGGGCGGCGGCAAAAGCCGGCCGGAGCACGATCAGGACACAGATGAACAGGCACGAAAGCTTCATGGGAAATTTGGGGAGCTGAACAAGTGGCTCGATACCAGTAAAACGACCCGTTGAAGAAGCAATCCCAGAGCCAGATTCACTCTTCGCCACGAAACCGTAACGCTCTTGTCACCATCCCCGGCTTCATCCCTTCACCGAACGAGCCGTTTGACCACATGCTCTCCAGCGATTCTTCGCGGCCCAACTCTCTACTTTCATGCCACTTGTTTCCGCACCCGCGCTCGAACCGCTCCCTGCGTCGCGTCCGGATGCGCCGCTACAGGAATCGGAGTCGACCTTGGCCAAGCTTGTGACTCATCGAACAACGTTCGCCGCGTCGATCTCGACCGAACAAGCCCAGCTTCAACTGAAGAGACTTCGCCAGGGTTACGCCGCCGTCGAGGAGAAGGGCCTGATCATCGGCCTGATCTCCCGGGCGCAATTAGACTCGTTGCTTGGGAGCATTTCCGGCATCGGCTTCGCCCTGCATTCCCGGCTCGCCATCCGCGAATTCGTCACGACGAACTACCTCCGTATCAACGACGCCCAGCCGATCGCAGAGACACTGGCCGCCGTCTTTGCCAGGCCCGGTGACCAATTCTACGACGACGTTGTCCTGATCGATGTCGTCGGCCAGCTTGCCGGCCTGATTCCGGTTCACTCTTTGGTGCACTTCCAACACCGCCTTTGGCGCGAAAAACTCGCGCAAGTTGCCGCCGCCGGCGCGGACCTCAGCCGCGCGAACCGCGAACTGGC